>CANPOY010000009.1 GCA_947575805.1 uncultured Lachnospiraceae bacterium | reverse complement strand
GTGGGAACGATCCGTTTCTGTACGGGGAGAAGGTGAAGGCCTATCTGCGGAAGGGGGCAAGACCGCTGCGGGGTGAGGGGGAAGTGCCGAACGACCGGGTGGGATTTGGGGCATTGTGTGTCAGCGAGAGCCTGCCGATTTGAAGAAACGATAGAAAAGGAGCATACAGGGTTGAAATAGGGATACGAAAGATGTATTATTTTGCAAAACCAATATTATGGGGGACAGTATGTACAAGATAGGAATATGCGATGACGGGAAGAATATTTGCGCATCATTGGAGGAAATGGTGCTGCAGTATGCCGAAAAGAGCAAACGAAAAATGGATATTCAAGTATGGTACACAGGTGAAGAACTGTGCAGGTATCTTGAACAGGGCGGGCATCTGGATATTTTGTTCCTTGATATAGAGTTGATAAAGCTGACAGGAATAGAAGTGGGCGATTTTATCAGGAACAAAATGGAGAACAGAGGGATGCAGATTATATACATTTCCGGGGAAGCTTCCTATGCACAGAAATTGTTCAAGACCCAGCCCATGGATTTCCTTGTAAAACCTATTTCCGTGGAGCAGATAGAGGAGGCTCTTGAACTGGCCATTAAGCTGTCGGAAAAAAATGCGGAACGCTTTGAATTTCAAAATGGCAGGGACTATTACTATATTCCATATCATGAAATTATATATTTTGAGAGTGAGGGGCGGAAGATAAAGATTGTGGCAGCAGATGGGGAAAAAGAATTTTATGGAGCGATAAGAGAACTGGAGAAAAAGCTGCCCAAAGAGTTTTTTACCATTCATCAGTCATATGTGATAAATAAGACACATGTGGTGCGGTATACTTATGAAACGGTGGAGATGGATAACAGCACAATGCTGTCGATCAGCAAAGCATATCGGAAACAAGTAAGGGAAAGGCTGCTAAGAGGATAGAAATGACGGATTTTATTATTTGTGTTGCAACAAACTTGTTTAGAATATATCTGATCAGCAGATTCATCCACATATTTCTGGAGGATGAAGAAAAGGATAATTGTTACAGTCGGATGAGATATCTGCTGGTATATGGGGGATTTTTCATAGTCAATACGGCCACTTATCTGATTTTTCATACGGTATGGATTAATATTGCCTGTAATCTGGTGGGGATTGGATTTATAGTTTTGACATACACAAGATCAGTAAAGATGATTTTGTTTGTGACTTGTTCTGTGTATATGATTAATATGGGGTGTGATACGATTTCCACTCTGCTGTTTGTGAATTATAAGGACGGATTGGGATTCAGTCAAATCTATGAGGTGATTACCGTATTTCTGATATTTTTTTGTGAGCTTATTACAGAGAGAATCATGGAGGGCAGACGGAACACACGGGGAATCCGAAACATATCTTTGGGATTAGTTCCTTTATGCAGCATTGGAATGCTTTGTATGCTTATCTATACAAAAAGCAGCGAGGAAACAGGGCTTGTTATAATCAGTGTTGGATTGGTTGTGGTTAATTTTTTTACCTTTTATCTGTACAATATTCTGTCAGAGGCTCTTTTTCACCAATATGAGAATGAGGTACTGCGGCAGGAAATACAGGGCTATGCAAACCAGTTGGATGTAATGCTGCAGGGAGAAGAAAAAGTGAGGGCGCTGCGGCATGATATGAAACATCATATGAATGAATTGAAGATACTGGCAGCAAAAGGAGAGAATAGAGCAATTGAAGAATATATAGATGATATGGAGGATTTTATAACAAATCCCAATGAGATTGTGTCTTCCGGTAATCTTGAGATAGACAGTGTAATGAACTATTTGATCCGCAGGGCAAAGGAAGAGCTGCGCACGGTCAATGTAAATGTGCAACTTCCCAAGTCGGTGAGTCATTCTTTTGACATTAATGTAATCTTGGGAAATCTGCTGGAGAACGGTATTGAGGCGGCAAGGCAGACAGAAGAGAAAAAGCTGGATATCACTATTGAAATGCAGCAAGGCTTTTTGAGAATTCAGGTTGAAAACAGTTACGATGGAAAAACCGTTTTTGACAGGGAAAGGGGATACAAAAGGTTGCTGTCAACGAAAAAAATGAGCGGGCTTCATGGCATCGGTCTAAGAAATGTAAGGAAAATAGTTGAAAAGTATGACGGAATAATGGAGATATATCCAGACAGCAGCTTATTCCGTGTCGTATTGATTCTATATATGTCAGAAGTAAAGAAATAGCAGCATTACTGCCTTAAAGCGCTGTGCTTAATACAAATTTCTAATTACTACATAAATATAGCCAAGTTAATACAAGAATCGGCACAATGAGCTTT
Source organism: uncultured Lachnospiraceae bacterium (assembly GCA_947575805.1). Lineage (GTDB taxonomy): Bacteria > Bacillota > Clostridia > Lachnospirales > Lachnospiraceae > Acetatifactor. Next base: position 65,840 of record CANPOY010000009.1, on the reverse strand, counting down.
TTTGTGTTATGCTCTTTCCGAAAGAAGGGCAGAGCCGATGAAAGCAATTGATCGTCCGGGGTTACTTGTCTACTGCAATGACAATATCCACACAATGGATGGAATTTAATTCCGCGAATACATCCGGAATATGGAGTCCTGATCCCTTCTAAGCTGTGAGTTGATTTATGGTTTCTTTGGGGACATTTGTCCCTGAAGAAACGATAATTTTAATTTTGAAGGGGGATAAAGAACGAACATGGTAAAAACAGAGTTGAAAAGAGCCTTTTGTTCGACGCCTTTTTGGGTGACCTGTGGGATTACGCTGGCGATGCTTGCTTTCGGCAGCAGTGATTATCTGCCGCTTTCTTATGCCACGGTTGAAATTCCTAAACCATGGTGGATTTATTATTTTCACTGCTTTTTCTTGGGAATGAAGACTGCATTGCCGGTGTTTTACCCGATTGTGGTTATGGTTCCTTATGTCCTTTCGTATCGGAGAGACCGGGACAGCGGTTACAGACAGCTTCTTTTGCTCAAGACCTCCCGGAAAGATTATCTGGGGGCGAAAGCGTTGGCGGTTGGTATTTCAGCTTTTGAGGCTGTTCTGCTGCCTTGTCTCGCGTGGATTCCTGTTTGCAGGTTGTTAGGGGATACGAATTGGGATTATGCCCTGGAATATTATGGACATAATATCCGGTTTGCTCCTGCGTTCTATGAGGAGCATGTGGTCTTGTATTGTATGATGTATGCCTTACATGCTGCCTTATTAGGTGCTGCATTTGCTCTGTTTGGACTGGGATTAAGTTCAGTGGTTAAAAACAGGTATCTGGCATTACTTTTACCTTTTTGCTATGCTATTTTTTCGTCATCCATTCTCAGCTCTTTTGTTGGTAATTGGTTTGCTGCCCTGGATATGATGCCCTTACAGATATATTATTACAGAGAAGTGTACCCACTAGGATATTGGACGGTTCCGATTTACGAGGCAGTATTGATAGCGGTTGGATTGGTGTTGTACTGGGGAGGGGATCATCATGCAGGCAAAGCTTAAGACAGAATGGGAAGAATTTTGTTTTCGGAAAAAGCTGATCCTCCAAAGCCTTCTTTCAGTTATGGTGGCATATGTACATCTGGATTCCTTTTTGGCGTATTGGCCGGGTGCATCGATTGGCGAATATATTGTATATTCCTTGACACAGGAAAATTATTTTTTGGTATTGTTTCCTTTTTTGTGTCTGGCATGGACCAGTGGAAAGAATCATGAAATATGCAGATACCCTCTTTTGCTCCGATACCGGACCAGAAATGAGTTCTTTTTCATCCGGTTCTTGTCGAAAGCTTTTTTTGCTATGACCGTGCTGCTGGAACATATCGGTATTCTTCTCATAATGGGACACTCTCTGCCCGCTGCCTCTCAGATGTTCTTTGTATCCTCCGGACATCCGGTGAGAATCATCCTCATGCAATTCTTAAATCTTTTTTGTTATGTCTGTGTGATGATTCTGCTATATGAATTACTGCTCAATGTGGCAGAAAATGCAATGCTGGGTGTGATGCTGACTGTATCGGTTTCCCTGATGAATCTTTTGGTGGTTAAGCTGGTGCTGAAACAGATCGTGGTGTGGACCCCCTGGGGGAATACTGCGTACAGGCTGTTTGAGCAGGAGAGAGTGAACTATCAGTTTTATGGGATATATTGGGCGTTCCTGTTGTTACTTTTATTTTATCTGGCAGATGAATTGAACGGGAGAAAGGATTATGTTTTTGAAGGAGCGCAAAAAACGGATTAGCATGATCTTGCTCTTTTGCCTGCTGGCATGGTACTCCCGATCCTATTTGATGGAAACAGAGGAAGCGCTATTGCTGCATATATGGAATCGTACATTTCATCGGTTTGGACCTGACTGCATTTATTGGATAGCCATGCGTTTAACGATATGGATCGCTGTTTATCTGCATTTACTGCGCCTGGAGAACGGGTTTTCCGTCTATCTTTTTTTGCGGCAGAAGAGTTATGGAAAGGTATTTCTGCACACATATACAGGGTGTGTTGGAAGGGCTGTGTGCTATTATGGCGCAGGGACACTGATCATGGCAATTTTCTTCGGCTTGGTGGGATCAGGCGTAAATCCGGAAGAACTGTTGCAGCAGAGCGGCCTGTTACGGATTTTGGCGGAGGAAAGTCTGGAGGCATTGAGCTTTTGTCTTGCGGCGTATGTGGCTCATTGTGTTTTCAGGAAAGCGGAGGCAGGATTTTTGGCGATCCTTGCCGGGAGATTGTTGTTGAACTTTGCAACAGGTGGGGTTCGTCCGATGTTGCCGGTTCAGATAGTTGTCAATTTGATTCTGATGTGTGTAGTATTTTTTCTTGCCTTTCGTGATTTTGCAGAAAAATATATAGGCATGTGAAAGGAACTAATCTTGAGGAAACTCAAATTGTCGTAAAAGTTGGAACAGCAAAAGACAGGAGAAATAAGGTTGGAAGAATTTGAGAAAGGAGCATGGTCATTCATATGGAAAAATCAGAAATTATGGTACAGGTAAGTCATGTAAAAAAAGCATACAAAAGCAATGTGCTGTTTACAGACCTCAATTTTAACATGGAGCGGGGGGAATGTTGTGCCATCGTAGGGGAGAACGGTTCCGGGAAAAGCGTGCTGCTGAAAATGATTTGTGGGCTTGTCCGGCCGGATGGGGGGGAGATTTTCGTAGAGGGCGAGAAACTTGAAAAGGGGAAGTTCCCAAAGGATGTAGGTGTCATTTTGGATAATGCAGGTTTCCTGCCCAATGAAACAGGACTGAAAAACCTTTCTATTATTGCGGGTATATTAAGAAAGGTAACAAAAGAAGAATTGGAGGATACCATGCGGTTAGTGGGGCTGGATCCGGCATCCAAGGTCAAAGTAGGAAAGTACTCTCTTGGAATGAAGCAGCGACTTGCCATTGCGCAGGCGATTATGGAAAAGCCCTCCCTGCTGATTCTGGATGAGCCCTTTAACGCCATCGATCAGAAAACGGTAAAGGATTTCCGGTCACTGCTGGGACGCCTGAATGAACAGGAAGGGGTGACAATTCTGATGACCTCCCATCATCAGGAGGATATACAAGGTCTGTGCAGAAAGATTTACCGGATCGAATCCGAAGTCCTGACGCCGGTGTGAAAATCCTGTATAGGGTGCCTGTAACCCGTCACGAAGGACTGCGGGTGGTGTATCTGGAACTGGGGGTGGGCAGCAATACCCCGGGTATTATGAAATACCCGTTCTGGCAGATGACGGCGGAGAATCCGAAAGCAGCATATGTTTGTATCAATTACGGGGAAGCTGTCTGCCCAAAGGAGATCGAGAAGCAGGCTATAAGTGATTGCGCTTTTACATCATTGCGTGTATAATAACAGTAACTTATTTATTTGGAAGAACAGGAGAGGGAAGGAGGAAGTATGGGAATTGGCAGTGTAAAAGCGCCGGGCGGTGCAATGGACAGGCAGAGAGAAGCAGTCCGGAGGGAGAAAGCAGTTCAGCAGGGATCGGCAGCCCAGCCTGTGGATGCCGTCAGCAGGAACATTCAGAATGAGATTTCCGAGGTGCAGCGGCAGAAGCAGGGACTTTCTTCAAAACGGGAGATGCCTGCTGACGAGCGGTCCCAGAAGCAGCAGGAGCTTCAGCATGAACTGAGCACTCTGAATACCCGCTTAAGGCAGCGCCAGACGGAAATTCGGAAGGGACAGAAGAGTGAAGGCCGTTCGGATGAATTGCCTGCGGAAGACGCATATGTCCAGAAGAGCCGGCCGCAGGTGGCGGAAGAGAGCAAAGCCGTGCCGGTCGAAGAAACCGCGGAAAAGAAAGGCACGGAGAAAAGCCCGGATGCGGAAGAAAAAAAGGAAAACGTTCAGACGGTCAGCCGTAAGGAGGATAAGGACAAGGACGCTCAGCCCGGCGGTATTGATTTTTCCCGGGACGAATTGCATTCCATCGCTGCCGGAAGCATTGCCAAAGAGCAGACAAGGCGGCGTGATGCGGTCATCGCCAGAATGGAAGGCGGCATCGTGATTCTCAGGGGAGAAATCAGGCAGGATGAGCTGCGGGGCGGCAATGCTGACAGGAAGCGCGATGAACTCAAAACGCGTCAGGATAAGATGCGAAATGCGGCAGCCGGTATTCCGGCTATAAAAGCTCCTTCCGCAAAGAAGGAGGAGAGCGGGCAGAATGCCGGCAGGATAAAGGCAGAAGCTGAGGCCGGGGAGGTCAGGAAAAGCCGGGACGGGGTTGTGGTGGTAACGCACAATGCTCCATGGAATCAAATCGGGTAACGGAATGCCTTCAAAACAGGCAAGGTTATGAATTCCTGTCTGTTTTGAAGGCTTTTTTCAAAAAGGAGGAAGCAGTGGATATAAGGACATATCTTAACTTTTTGGACGTGGCGGAGAAGCTTAAGTGTAATACGCGTCATTCCTATACTTCTTCGGGACGGCAGGAAAGCGTGGCAGAGCACAGCTGGCGTCTGGCACTGATGGCATATCTGGTCAGGGATGAATTTCCGGAGGTTAATATGGACAGGGTCATTCAGATGTGCCTGCTTCATGACATGGGGGAGGCTGTCACCGGGGACATCCCCTGTTTTGTGAAGACGGAGGGGGACGAGGCAGTGGAGGAGGATGCGGTGGACGGGCTGGTCAGGCTTCTTCCTTTGCCGTACAGACAGGAGACAGGACAGTTGTTTTCGGAGATGGGAGAGCTGCGGACGGCAGAGGCCAGGCTGTATAAGGCATTGGATAAGCTGGAAGCCCTGATACAGCATAACGAGGCGGATATTTCCACCTGGATTCCGCTGGAATATGATCTGCAGATGACGTACGGAACGGAGGAATGCGACTTCTCGGAGTATCTGAAGAGGCTGCGGGATGTGGTAAGGGAAGATTCCAGGGAAAAGATAGCAGAGGAGGGAAAAAGCAGCGGCAATCTTCGGCAAGCGGAAGAAGGTAAATGAAGGAGGAGCAGGATGAGTGGGATAACAATATGGATCGAAAGGACGGCAGCTTTTCTGCAGTCAGCCTTTGACGGCGGTTCCTGGATGAAGGAGCATCCTTTGGATAAAAGCTACCGGCTGGAGCATTCCTTTCGGGTTGCCAATGCTGCAAGGCTGATCGCAGAGGGGGAAGATATGGATGTGGAGGGACTGGTGATCGCAGGTCTGCTGCATGACGTTTCCTACAGTGAGGATTGGGGCAGTCAGGAGGAATGGTGGAATCACGGCAGGCGTTCCGCGCAGATCGCAAGGCCTTTTTTGGAGAGCCTGGGTATGGAAACTTCCCGTATTCAGGAGATCTGCTACGGCATCGCCATACATGTGGACGGAAAGGCGGGTTTCCCGGGGGAGGATACGATTTTTGCCCGCAGCGTGGGTGAGGCGGATGATGTGGACCGCTATGATGTATATCGCATTTATGAAGGAATGCAGTTTAACAGGTTCAGTGAGAAAACCCTGGAGGAAAAGGAAATCTGGCTGGCGGAGAAACTGAAATGGGTGGAGACGCGCCTGGAGAAAGGCGCGGCCACGGAGACGGCCAGACGGATGCTGGCGGAACGGTTGAACTATCAAAAGGATTTTTACATCAGGCTGCAGGAGCAGCTGGCCAAGAGCCGGCTGTAGCAGAGTCTGCCCTATCAAAATGATTGCATGGATGAACTATTACCCAAAATATCAAGTATTCTGCGGGAGTCTCTGGTATAATGACCTTACGGTACCGAGCGGAATGAAGATTTTCTGAGGTTGGAAGAGGGCGTTATATGCAGAACATTGAGTTGCTGGTGGCATCGCTGGAATATATGGAAAGTCACTTGAGTGATGATATCCGGACAGAGGATGTGGCGGCTGCATGTTTTTGCTCCAAGTCTACTCTGGAAAAAATGTTTCGCTGTGTGAACAATATTTCCGTGCATGAGTATATTGTGCGGCGGAGAATGATGCTGGCAGCCCGGGAGCTGTCTGCCAGGCGGGATGTACCCATATTGGAGGTGGCGTTGAAATACGGCTACAGTTCACACGAATCTTTTGCACGTGCATTTGAACAGATTTGGAACTGTAAACCCTCAGAATTTCGCAGGGCGAAATACACTGAGCTGTTTCCGAGGTTTATTGCACCTCCGGAGAATGGAGACGAGTATATGATGCAGAGAAGACATGTGGACATCAGTGAATTGTATGATTTGTTCCAGGAGAGAAAGGGCTGTCTGTTTATATGCAGTGACATCAAACATATGACGCAGATCAATGACATATCCAGAAAGGCAGGGGATCTGGCGATTCTGGAGCAGATGCGCCGGCTGACCGCAGTGTCCGGTGAAGAAGATGTTGTGTTCCGTATCGGCGGGGACGAATTCTGCATCCTGACTGCCGGCAGCGACAGGGCTTATGCGGAGCAGGTGGCAGAGAAGATCAGGGACATGAACGGCCAGACCTTTGAATACGAGGGGACACAGGTTCCCCTGTCCCTCTATGCGGCAGTGGCCGATGTGCAGAGCGGAGCCCGTTATGAAGAGCTGTTTGCGGGCCTGCACAACGCCATCAGGGAGTGTAAGCCTCATCAGAAGGAAGCGTAAAAAAATGTAGCAGATAAGTACAAAAAGGGGTTAAGTTTTTTGGTTTTATCTCCGAAATAAAGGGTAGAGAGCGTTGTTAATACACGCTTGCAGAGTAAACGGATTTACCGGCGGGTGAGCGCCAAAAAAGCAATGGAGGGCGAAAATGGAGAAGATCGGAAGCTACGGTACTTATCAGAGCAGTATTTATGAGCAGAGAAAAACTGCTGCAAACACATCCAGGTCTGCAGAGTCAAAGAATACGTCGCAGGCTAAAAACGACAACAAGGTAGAGCTGAGCAGTGCGGCGAAAAAGCTGTTAAAGGAACTGCAGAAGACCTATCGCGATACGGACTTTATGGTTGCCAACTATGAGAATGAGGAAGAGGCGGCGGAATATCTTTCCAGAGGCACCAGTACTTACAGTGTTTTAATGACTCCCGACGAGCTGGAGAAGATGGCTGCTGATAAGGATTATAAGCAGGAAAACCTTCGAAAGCTGGATGATTCCCTGGCAAAGCTGCAGGATATGAAGAATCAGCTGGGCGACAGGAAGGAAGAGGTCAAGCGCGTAGGCATGACCATCGGAGATGACGGTAAGGTTTCTTATTTCGCGGAGCTGGAGAAGACTACAGACAAACAGCGGGAGCGTATTGAGAAGCAGCGGGAAAACAAGAAGGAAGAAGCGGTGAAGAATAAGAAAGAAGAGGGAGCATTCATCCGTGAAGGTGTGAAGCGTACTACCCTGTTTGCCAATTCCGTGAAGGAGCTGAAGGATAAAATCAGTCAGGTGGATTGGAATGCGATCCGTGATGACGGGTACAGCACCAAGGGCAATCATTTTGACTTTACAGCCTGACGGGATTGGTATGGAATTCCGCGGAAGGCAATCCTGTATAGAGCGGGAAATCAGAATATAATAAGAGATTGGACGGCATTATGCACAAAATGCCGTCCAATTTTTATGCACAGTTTTCACAAAAAAATATAAAAATAAAAAAATTGACTGACATTTTCGTGATTAATCTGTTAAAATAAGGGTATAACAATAGTACAGGCATAATCTGAGAAAGGAGAGCTCTTGTGTTTGAGGTAGGCGAATATGTGGTGTGTGGGAGCAAAGGAGTCTGCGTGGTAGAGAAGATCACGACTCTGGACATTGCGGGCGTGGATAAAGAGCGACAGTACTATATTTTGAAACCGAAATACCAGTCGGGAAGCACGGTGTATGTACCGGTGGATTCACCAAAGGATTCCATCAGGCCCATAATCAGGCGTGAGGAGGCACAGAGGCTGATTGATGCCATTCCTGATACCCCTCTGCTCAGTATTGCAAACGATAAACTGACAGAGCAGACCTACCGTGAGTGCATCAAGAGCGGAAGCTGTGAGGAGTGGGTCAGGGTGATCAAGACTGTTTGGAGAAGAAAACAGGAACGTCTTCAGGCCGGAAGGAAGGTGACGGCCGTAGATGCCAAATATTCTCATCTGGCCGAGGAAAGCCTGTATGGTGAGCTGGCAGTGGCGCTGGAACTGAAGCCGGACGAGGTGGAAGCTTATATTACCGAAACGATAGCAGGGAAATAAAAAAGGCTTTACATTCTGCCCAAAATGTACTATGATAAATAATCATGAGTTCCCTGTAATATGAAGAAAGCGTTGAAGAGAACAGTAGAATGTCGGACAGTCTCAGAGAGAACCGTCCGCCGGGAGACATGGCGGAGCTGGAAGCGGTTTGGCGGAAGACATTCGAAGACCGTCTCGGAGCGGCCTTAATACGGCCCGGTGGCTTCCGTTACGAGCAAATGAAGGTGGCAAAGCAGCCGGAGGCGCTTTGCAAGAAGGGTGGAACCGCGTTCGCAAAGACGATACGTCCCTTGCAGTAGAGATATTGCAAGGGATTTTTTGTATGCAGATCCGTATAGGAGCTGCAAAGACGCAGGCATGGAAGTATGCGTGCCGAAGCATGCAAGGAGGTAAACGCGATGATGGTAAAGAGGAAATGGGAAGAATTGTGTGAAAAATTGTTTGAAGGAGAGGTGACCCTGGCGAAGACGACCCTGTGGCTGATAGGTGCAGTATGCCTGCTGGGCGGTATCGTGCATGGGCTGAGGATGGCTCCCTGGACTCATGGAGTGGTGATCGGAAGCAACAACGGCAATAACAGCGGCAATTATGGCGGCGGAGAATGTGACGACGGGGATGAAGGCGGAGAGGAAGCCTGAGAAAGGAGTATGTTAAATTATGAGAATTATGTTAAAAGATGGTTCCGTAAAGGAGTATGCGGAGGCAAAAAGTGTTTATGATATTGCCCTTGACATCAGTGAGGGACTGGCGAGGGCGGCCTGCTGCGCCAGGGTGGACGGGAAGGTCGTGGATTTAAGGACTGTACTGGACGGGGATTGTGAATTGCAGATCTGTACTGCGGCTGACGAAGAGGGGCTGGCGGCCATCAGGCATACGGCGTCCCATGTGCTGGCGGAAGCAGTGAAAAATCTTTTCCCCGATGCAAGGCTGGCGATCGGGCCCAGTATCGAAACGGGATTTTATTACGACTTCGATCACGCGCCGTTTTCCAGAGAGGATCTGGACGCTTTGGAGGCGGAGATGAAGAAAATCATCAAGAAGGGAGAGAAGCTGGAAAAGTTTACCCTTCCCCGGAATGAAGCCATTCAGTATATGGAGGAAAAGAACGAGCCATACAAGGTGGAGCTGATTCAGGATCTGCCTGAGGATGCCGAAATATCTTTCTATAGCCAGGGCGATTTCGTGGATCTTTGTGCAGGCCCGCATCTTATGAGCACTAAGGGTATCAAGGCGTTTAAGCTGACCTCTTCTTCCATGTCCTACTGGCGGGGGGATTCTGACAAGGCCCGGCTGCAGCGGATTTATGGTACGGCATTCAATAAAAAGGAGGAGCTGGAGGAGTATCTGGCATATTGGGAGAACGTCAGAAACAGAGATCACAACAAGCTGGGACGGGAGATGGAGCTGTTTACCACGGTGGATGTCATCGGTCAGGGATTGCCTCTGCTGATGCCCAAGGGAGCAAAGATTATTCAGACAATGCAGAGATGGATTGAGGATCTGGAGGACAATGAGTGGGGCTATATGCGCACCAAAACTCCCCTGATGGCAAAGAGTGACCTGTACAGGATCTCCGGGCATTGGGATCACTATAAAGAAGGGATGTTTGTTTTCGGAGATGAGGAGAAGGATAAGGAGGTATACGCCCTCCGCCCTATGACCTGTCCTTTCCAGTATTATGTATACAAGGCCAGTCAGAAATCCTATCGGGATCTGCCCTGCCGTTACAGCGAGACCTCCACTTTGTTTCGAAACGAGGATTCCGGTGAGATGCACGGACTGACCAGAGTGCGCCAGTTTACTATTTCGGAGGGGCATTTGATCGTAAGGCCCGACCAGATGGTGGAGGAATTCAAAGGCTGTCTGGCCCTGGCAAAGTATTGTCTGGAGACCCTGGGGGTCAACGAGGATGTGACCTATCATTTGTCCAAGTGGGATCCGGACAACAGGGAAAAGTATATCGGCGATCCGGAAGTATGGGAGGAAACGGAGGGTCATATCAGAAACATTCTGAAGGAGCTGGAGATTCCCTTCCGGGAGGACGTGGGTGAGGCAGCATTCTACGGACCTAAGGTGGACATTAACGCGAAGAATGTATATGGCAAGGAAGACACCATGATTACCATTCAGTGGGATGCCCTGCTGGCGGAACAGTTTGACATGTACTATATTGACCAGAACGGCGACAAGGTGCGCCCTTATATCATACACAGGACTTCTATGGGCTGTTATGAGAGAACGCTGGCCTGGCTGACCGAGAAATATGAAGGCAAATTCCCTACCTGGCTGTGTCCCGAGCAGGTACGGGTGCTGCCGATTTCCGAAAAGTTCTCCGAGTATGCGGGAAAAGTGGCGGCAAGCTTAAAAAAGAACGGTGTGCTGGCTACGGTAGACGAGCGCTCTGAGAAGATCGGTTATAAGATCAGAGAAGCAAGACTGGACAAAATCCCTTATATGCTGGTAGTGGGTCAGAAAGAAGAGGAAGAAGGGGTTGTGTCCGTGAGAAGCCGATTCCTGGGGGATGAGGGACAAAAGCCGCTGGAAGCTTTTATCGAGCATATCTGCCGGGAAATCCGCACCAAGGAGATCCGAAAGGAGACGGTGCAGGAAGAGAGTAAATAATTTAAAAAGCCGTATATTTCTTTCGAAAAGCGTGAATACTTTTTGTGTCAGCCAGACATGAAAGTGTGAAGAGAATTTCTAAATCTGCAAAATATGCTGGCCAAGAAATTCCGAGACTTCACACCGAAGAGCACAAGAGCAGTGTTCTTCACGGATTGTTTGTGCCGCCGGAGGTGGCATGACGGGATGTATGGGAAGGCGAAAAATGCGCAATGCACCTTGTGCAATGCACTTTGTGCATGGAATGGAGGAGATTATGGCGGATTTAAAATGTTCGGCAGAGAAATGCACTTACAATGACCAGCATTTGTGCTGCAAGGGAGACATTCTGGTGGGTGGAAAGCATGCGGACTGCTGTGACGACACCTGCTGCGAAAGCTTTTCGGAGAGGCGGGAGGGACAGGATTCCTTTAAGAATTCCACTTGTCATCCTACCAGGACTATCAGCATTGACTGCGAAGCAACACAATGCGTCTATAATTCCGATTACAAGTGCACGGCCGGCCATGTGGACATTAAGGGCTGCGGGGCCTGTGACTGCCAGGGAACGGCATGTGCTACGTTTGAGGAAAAGTAAAAGGTGAAGGAGATACAGAAACCGGACGTCATTACTATACGGGCGTTCGGCTTTCTGTAAAACCGGTTATCAAAGAAGAGTACATAGTAAGAGGAAAAACAGGATGCTGTTTAATTCGTATATATTCATATTTTTATTTCTGCCTGTAGCGTTTTCTGGATATTTTCTGCTTAACCGGATCAGGAAGTATCAGGCGGCCAAATATTTTCTGGTCGGTATGTCCCTGTGGTTTTACGCGTATTTCCGGCTCAGTTATCTTTGGGTTATTCTGCTTAGTATTGCGGTAAATTATTTTTTTCATTGTCTGCTTGTAAAGGGGCGGCATGTCAGGGGTGTCTTGAGCTGTGGGATCCTGTTGAACCTGGCACTGCTGCTTTATTATAAATATTTTGATTTTCTGATTGAGAATGTTAATCTGCTGTTTCGTACACAGTTTTCGCTGCCGGGCATCCTGCTGCCTTTGGGGATCAGTTTCTTTACCTTTCAGCAGATTGCCTTTCTGGCAGACAGCGCGGGAGGTACCGTCCGCAGACAGAAAATTTCGGATTATGCACTTTTTGTGACCTTTTTTCCACAGTTGATCGCGGGCCCTATCGTCAGCCATGAGGAAATGCTTCCTCAGTTCAGGGATCTGTCTGCAAAGCGAATCCAGGCCGAAAATGTGTATAAGGGACTGCGGCTCTTTGTGCTGGGGCTTGGCAAGAAGATCCTGCTGGCCGATGTGTTCGGGCAGGCCGTGAACTGGGGCTTCCAATACTATACGCTGCTGGACGGGCTCAACACCTTTGTGGTCATCCTCTTTTATACCTTTCAGATTTATTTTGATTTCAGCGGCTACTGCGATATGGCAAGGGGGATCGGATTTTTGTTTAATATCCGGATTCCCGTCAATTTCCTTTCTCCGTATAAAGCGGGGAATATTCTGGAATTCTGGGACAGATGGCACATCACCCTGACCCGGTTCTTTACACGTTATCTGTACATTCCTCTGGGAGGCAGCCGCAAGGGAATGCTCCGCACCTGTGTCAACGTACTGCTGGTCTTTTTGGTCAGCGGCTTCTGGCATGGGGCGGGCTGGAACTATATTGTATGGGGGCTTCTGCATGGTGTCCTTTCCGTGATAACCCGGATTTGGCAGAAGATAAGAGGCACAGGGGAAAAGAGCCTTTTCGGAAAGGCGCTTTCCACAAGCCTTACCTTCCTTTTCATCTGCTGTTCCTGGACTTTTTTCAGGGCGGACACTCTGGAACAGGCTCTTTTTATGCTGCGCCGGCTGGCAACTGTGACAGGAGGGCGGATCAACATGGAGTTTGCCACCTTCTTTCAGATCCCGGAAGTATATTATGTGCTGAAAGCGCTGCATCTGCACACGCTGCCCGGTGCGGCCTATTACGGTCTGGCGGCCTTTGTCCTGATTGCCTGTGTTTTGCTGTTTGGCTGTAAAAATCTGTATGAGGGCGAAGAAAGCCACCGGCCTGCGATTTTCGGCACGGTGTTCCTGGCGCTGGTCGCCGTGTGGAGCATTGTCTCGCTGTCGGGTGTGAGTACATTTCTGTACTTTAATTTCTGACGGGAAGGAGGATAATTATGGATAACGGGAAATATAAGAAGCATATCCTGATTTTTCTGGCTTTGTCGGTGAGCCTACTGCTGGTATGTATGCTGACAGTGGTGGTAATCGATCCCTTTTTCCAGTACCATGGGCCGCTGCCGGGAGTCGGTTATGTCATAGACAATCAGCTGAGCCAGAATCCGGGAATTGCCAGAAGGTTTGAGTATGACAGCGTAATTTTGGGATCGTCCATGACGATTAATTTTGATACGGAGCTTTTTGCGCAGACCATGGGGCTTAACACGATTAAGCTTTCTTATAACGGCGCGTATCCCAGGGACATTGACAATATCATGACGATTGTAAAGGAAAGAAAGACATGGCCGAAGGAAATTTTCCTGGGGATTGATATTCCTACCTACAAGGCGGAGCCCGGCATCACGGCCTATGAGATTCCTGAATATCTTTACGATACGTCTCCGTGGAACGATCTGCCCTATCTGCTGAATAAGGATGTGTTTCTGGATTATATTTCCCATGTTTTCAGGCGTCAGCCCGGCACACCTCTGAACGAGATCTATTCCACATGGGGGCAGGTATTCTGTGGCAGACAAAACGTGCTGTCCTCCTATGCCCTTCCCCGGGAGTCTGAGACACCGCTGCCGGCGGATGCCTATATCGGCAATATAGAAGCCAATTTGAATGCGTATATTATCCCTTATATCGAGTCTATGCCGGACACGCACTTTACCGTATTTTTTCCGCCTTACAGCATTCTGTACTGGTATACCCAGTCGGTCGAGGGAGGCCTGGAAGCGGAGCTGGCCGGGGAGAGGTATATTATGGAGAGACTGCTATCCTATCATAATGTATCTGTATTTTATTTCCAAAATATGTATGATTTTATCACGGATCTTGATAATTACAGCGATTACACCCATTACGGCCGTGAGATGAACGATTACATGACCCGCTGTTTCCAGGACGGAAGTCACAGGCTTACGGTGGAAAGTTATGCAGAGGTTCTGGACCGGATGCTTCTCTGGATGGAGGAAAATCTGGATAGTGCGGCTTTGCAGGCAGGGGTGGGGGAACTGTGAGCCGCTGCATGTATTGGAAGCGCAAAGGGAATTTTCCGCAATGTGACAACAGGTGGAACCAGCGGAATAGCATGGTTTTTGATTGAAAAATGCAGGGTCTTGGGCGTTATTTGCAGGGACTGGTTTAGGGGAAAGAATCTGGCAGTTTCCATTGTCCTGCCAAGCGCCTCTTCCCCTACTCTGCCTCGATCGCGTCCAGGCAATTCTGACAGAGTGCCACATCGTATTCATACAAGCCCTCAGTCTCGGCGTTAAACAATTCTCCACACCTTTCACAGCTTTGAAGGTGATTGACATATCCGCAGCTCAGACATGTCCCAGCCGGCAATAGGTCTTCATTTACGCAGACAGAATATTCTCCGCATTCGCAGCAGGAGGCATACTCGGTAATGTCTTCCGGGGAGGCATTTTCCTTATAGTTTGTTATCCTGTCGTCAATAAAGTCCACTACAGCGTCTACGACTGCCGTTATATTGCCAAGCCGGTCCTGTACGACCGGTACATATAAACCGGTGTCAGGATCAATCTCAACAGAAGCATTTTTATATTCCAGAACCGTAACATATTTTTCGGGAATAATATCATAGTAGATCTCCAATGAGCTGTCAGCGCCTTCTGCTTCATTTATGGACGACACATAGGTGAAATTCAGCTCTGTATCGTCAATTTTTGAACGTATGGAAAACAACTTCCCGGCATCGCTCCAGTCGATACAGTATAAATCCGAGAGCTCTATATCACTTCTAAAGCGATAGTTTTCCTCAATGCCTCTTAGAAATTTAATGATACTGTCCGCCAATAAGTCTTCAATTTCGTCATAAGATCTGATAGAGACGCCGGCTTCACTTTCCCTGCGCTCGTGATCCTGCATTTTCTGCATATTCGCTTCTATTTGCCGCTGTTTTTCGATTTTTTCCTTTTCTTCGTTTGACAGGATAGTTTTATTGAATTTGCCGATCGCGAGCAAAAGGTCTTTTTCTATTGTTTCTGCCGAATCCTTTATCTTCTGGAATGCGGTTCGGTCAATTAGCTTGTTGTGCATGATATGGTTTCTGTCTTTTGCAAACAAAGAAAATCGTTTGGGGAAATCGTCCGGCAAATATCTGGAAAACTGCTCCTGCCAAAGATCTGCTTCTATGGTTCTCTGTTTTAACAGCAGTTCATGTATCATACCGTCGTCATATTTTTGCACTCCGTTTAGCAGATAACTGATTTTTTCATCGAAAATCGGCATCCATTGATACCTTTTTAAGGTAACCAGATCACCCAGGTCATCAATATCAATTGACATTAATTTCTCATCCACATTATTGAATGCAGGAACCTTTGACTTATATTCGGCAAGCCTTTTGCTGTGTTTTTCCTTGATATTTGCAGATACAAAGGAATCCCACCAGGATGTGCCGTACTGCTTTGTCATGACTTCGTTGATCAGCTCCCGCATGAGATTTTCTGTTTTGTAGATGCTCGGATATAAATCAACGGACAGGCATTCGGAGTCCCTGTCAATCAGCCAGATTATTTTTTCCCAGTCTTTGACAATTGACTTTTTAATTGCCAGCTTCAGCTTTTCCAGATAATAGTTATCTTTGTCAACTGCATAGGTATCCGAATGAATTGCTGTTTCCAGCTGCTTTGCTGCATGATATGTCCCAAACCGAAATTCGATATTCCAGTTGTTGAATTTACCGTTTTCCAGGCTGCTGAATTCAAGCAGAAAAATATTTCCTTCTTCATCCTTTGTGTCTATGGGGCTGCCTTTCCGCTCGAATTCATCAGGAGGCACCATTAACCTGTTGATCAATCCGCATTGCTGTAGCTCCTTAAATATTTTATGTATATATTTGGTATGATATATGGTGGTTTCGCCGTTACCGACTGCAACAAATTTAACTAAAAGACTCATTTCACATTCCCCCCAAATTACTATAAGTGTCTTTGCGGAAGCTGTCAATCCTGCTTTATAAGCAGGGAAGCAGAAGAACGCAAATTACTTGTTTACTTTTGTCCGCAGGTGTGATATTATTTAACGGTATAGTTTAGCCGATGCCCAGCCTGTGGATACTCCGACCGGGGCCTGGTGTCAGGCGGTCTGTACAGAGCAAATAAGATTTTTATGGAGGAAAAGGAAATGATTTCAAAGGAAAAGAAGACCGCAATTATGAACGAGTACGCGAGGACGCCCGGTGATACCGGTTCTCCGGAGGTACAGGTAGCAGTTCTGACCGCAAGGATTCAGGAGCTTACCGATCACTTAAAGGAGAACCCCAAGGATCATCACTCCCGTCGCGGTATGCTGAAGATGGTAGGCCAGAGACGTGGTTTGCTCGAATATCTGAAAAAGAAGGATATTGAAAGATACCGTGCTCTGATTGAAAGGCTTGGCCTGAGAAAATAATGTCAGTAAAGAGAGAGCGGAAGTGCCGGTGTTTCAGGGCGCTTCCGCTTGTCGTGTATGAGAAGGAGGCCGTATCCGGAGAAGACGCCGGAGATCCGGCCCATGCACTAAATGGTAACCCGGAGCAGAAAAAAGCCCCGAGACCGCTGAAAAGGCTATGGAATCCATGTCCTTTTCAGTAGTTTCGGTGTCTTCTGTTCCATTACAATAGACTTGAGCTTATGCCGCGGAAGCGGCGGAATGGAGGATTTTATGTATAAAACCTATGAATTGGAGCTGGCGGGACGCACCCTGAAGGTTGACATCGACCGTGTTGGGAAGCAGGCTAACGGCTGTGCGTTTATGCACTATGGCGACACGGTGGTGCTTAGCACCGCGACAGCATCCGAGAAGCCCAGGGACGGGATTGACTTCTTCCCTTTAAGCGTTGAGTATGAGGAAAAGATGTATTCGGTGGGAAAGATTCCCGGCGGATTTAACAAGCGTGAGGGCAAGGCCAGCGAAAACGCAATCCTGACCAGCCGCGTAATTGACAGGCCCATGCGCCCCCTGTTTCCCAAGGATTACAGAAATGATGTTACACTGAACAATATGGTGATGAGTGTTGATCCGGCATGCCGTCCTGAGCTGGTGGCTATGATCGGTGCCGCTATCGCAACCTGTATATCCGATATTCCCTTTGACGGCCCCTGTGCCATGACGCAGATCGGCATGATCGACGGGGAATTGATCGTCAATCCTTCCCAGGAGCAGTGGAAGAAGGGAGATCTGAACCTCACCGTTGCCTCCACCAGGGAAAAGGTTATCATGATTGAAGCGGGAGCAAACGAGGTGCCGGAGGCAAAGATGCTTGAGGCGATCTATAAGGCTCACGAGATCAACCAGACTATCATTGCGTTCATTGACAGGATTGTCGCGGAGTGCGGCAAGGCCAAGCATGAGTACACCAGCTGTGCCATTCCCCAGGAGATGTTCGAAGAGATGTACAAGCTGGTTACTCCCGAGGATATGGAAACTGCCGTATTTACCGATGACAAGCAGACCAGAGAGGAAAATATCCGTAACATTACAGCGAAGCTGGAGGAAGCCTTTGCCGATAACGAGGAGTGGCTGGCAATTTTAGGTGAGGCTGTATATCAGTATCAGAAGAAGACTGTCCGCAAGATGATCCTGAAGGATCACAAGAGGCCTGACGGACGTGAAATCACCCAGATTCGTCCGCTGGCGGCAGAAGTGGACATCATTCCCAGAGTGCACGGCTCTGCCATGTTTACCCGGGGACAGACCCAGATCTGCAATGTATGTACTCTGGCGCCTCTTTCCGAGCAGCAGAAGCTGGACGGCCTGGATGAAAATGAGGTCAGCAAGAGATATATGCACCACTACAATTTCCCTTCTTACTCCGTGGGAGAGACAAAGCCCTCCAGGGGGCCGGGAAGGCGTGAAATCGGTCATGGTGCGCTGGCGGAAAGGGCGCTGCTTCCCGTTCTGCCCAGTGAGGAAGAGTTCCCCTATGCGATCCGTACCGTATCGGAGACTTTCGAGTCCAACGGTTCCACTTCCATGGCGTCCACCTGTGCTTCCTGCATGTCCCTGATGGCGGCAGGCGTACCCATTAAGAAAATGGTTGCAGGTATTTCCTGTGGTCTGGTCACAGGTGAGAGCGACGATGATTTTGTCCTGCTCACGGACATTCAGGGGCTGGAGGATTTCTTCGGAGATATGGACTTTAAGGTGACCGGCACCACAGCGGGAATCACCGCTATCCAGATGGATATTAAAATTCACGGCCTTACAAGACCGATCGTGGAAGGCGCTATTGCAAGATGCCGTGAGGCAAGGCTGTTTATTATGGACAACTGCATGAAGCCTGCGATTTCTGCGCCCAGACCGGAAGTCGGACCTTATGCACCCAAGATTATTTCCCTTCAGATTGATCCGGAGAAGATCGGTGATGTCGTGGGACAGAGAGGCAAGACCATCAACGAGATTATCGCCCGCACCGGCGTGAAGATTGACATTACGGATGACGGTCAGGTATCCATCTGCGGAACCGACAAGGTGATGATGGATAAGGCGTCGGAAATGGTGAAGATGATTGTCACCGATTTCGCGGAGGGCCAGATCTTCAAGGGCAAGGTGGTGAGCATCAAGGAGTTCGGCGCGTTTATAGAGTTTGCCCCTGGTAAAGAGGGAATGGTTCACATATCCAAGATTGCCAAAGAGCGGATTAGCAGAGTGGAAGATGTGCTCACGCTTGGGGATGTGGTTACTGTAGTGTGCCTGGGGAAAGACAAGATGGGCAGGATCAGCTTCTCCATGAAGGATGTGGCGCAGCAGTAAAATCAGCAAAGACGTCTGCAGGGTAAGACTATTGCGGGAAAGTGATGTCTTCCTGTTCCCGGTATCTGGAATATGCACTGAAGCCGGTACATGCCGTTAGGGATGTACCGGTTTTTTCTCTGCCCGGAATATCGTTTTTTCTTTCTTTATTTTTCTTTATACTTATTTAATTGCAATATGGCAGAAAGAGAGTAAAATGATAATTGTTGAGAGTTGATTTCAGATAAAAAGGGGAAGTGTGAATAACTATGAGAGAAAAATTCCAACGTTTTATGTGGGGAAGATACGGATATGATGATCTTAACCGCGTTCTGATGATTACCGCCCTGGTCTGCATGGTATTGTCCCTGTTTCCCGGGGGGCATATTTTTTATCTGATCGCAGGAGTGGCGATGGCCTATTCCTATTTCCGCATGTTTTCCAGAAATATTGCAAAGCGCTCCAGAGAGAATCAGTGGTTTATGAATAAAACCGCAAAGGTGAGGAAACTCTTCGGAAAAAAGGAAAGGGAGTGGCAACAGAGCAGGCAATACCATATCTATAAATGTCCGAAATGCAGACAGAAGATACGTGTCCCCAGAGGCAGGGGACGTATTGCCATAACCTGCAGAAAGTGCGGCACAGAGTTTATTAAAAAGAGCTGAGGACGGAATATGTTCGGATATGTTATGATTAATAAGGCCGAGATGAAATTCAAGGAGTTTGATGTTTACCATTCCTTCTATTGCGGGATATGCCGGGATCTGAAGAGGAAGTACGGCCTGTCGGGCCAGATTGCATTAAGCTATGACATGACCTTTCTTGCCATACTGCTCACAGGTCTGTATGAGCCGGAAACTGTCGCGGGAAGCTGTAAATGTGTTGCACATCCCTTTGAGAGGCATGGGACGAGGAATAACATATATACGGAGTACGCCGCGGACATGAACATGCTGTTTGCCTGTTATAAATGCCAGGATGACTGGAAGGATGAGAAGAAATTCTGGAAGCTGGCCTACGGGAGGATTCTGGAGGGAAAGACCGGGAAGCTGGGTGAAAGCTATGGAGATAAGCTGGGAAAGATCAATCTGCTGATGCAAAGCTTCTCGGAGGCAGAGCAGGCCGGAGAAACGGACATTGATACCATGGCGGGCCTGTTCGGCAGGGTCATGGCGGAAATTGTGACGCCCAGGGAGGATGAGTGGGCGGATAATCTGAGGACCTTCGGATTTTTCCTGGGAAAGTTCATTTATCTCTGTGACGCGTATGAGGACGTTGAGAAGGATTTGAAAAGGGGAACCTTTAATCCGCTTAAGGCTAAGCGCGAAAGGCCGGATTTTGAAGAGGAATGCAAGACGATACTGATGATGATGATGTCGGAATGCTGCAGGGAATTTGAAAAGCTGCCAATTCTGGAGAATGTGGAGATCCTGCGAAATATCCTGTATTCGGGAGTATGGGGCCGCTATGAGGCGGTACATGAAAAAAGAGCGCAGTAGAACGGAGAGGATATGTACGATCCATATAGTGTATTAGGGGTAAGCAGGAATGCGACTGAGGAAGAGATCAAGAAAGCGTATAAGACGCTGAGCAGAAGGTACCATCCCGATGCCAATGTCAATAATCCGCATAAGGAGCAGGCAGAGGAGAAGTTTAAGGAGATTCAGGCGGCTTACCAGCAGATTATGAAGGAGAAGACCTCCGGCTACACGGGAGGCGGCTATGGCGGGGACAGGTCAGGGGCCGGAGACAGCCGCGGCGCCTCCGGCTATTACGGCGGGTTTGGCTCGGGGGGCTTTGGCTTCGGCGGCTTCAGCCAGGAGACCGGCTATGAGGATAACACGTATCTCAGGGCGGCGGGAAACTATATCAGAAACGGGTATTACAGGGAAGCGCGGACGGCGCTGGACGGAATAGGAAAGCAGGAGAGAAATGCAAGGTGGTACTATTACAGCGCCATTGCGTATTCTGCACTGGGAAGCAATGTAGCAGCCCTGGAGCACGCGAGACAGGCGGCAGCCCTGGAGCCGAACAATGTGAGTTACCGCAGTCTGCTGCGGCAGTTTGAAAGCGGCGGCAGCTGGTATGAGCAGCGTCAGGCTACCTACGGCTATCCTGTTGTGGGAGGCAGCAGCGTGTGTCTGAAGCTGTGTGTTGCCAATATGGTCTGTAACATGTGCTGTCTCGGTGGAGGCTGCTGCGGGGGAGGGATTGCCGGGCCTGGGCTGTATTTTTAAAAAGTCGCCCCACGGAAAATTTTCGGGTCTTCAAGAGAGTTTTATTGTACTTATAATTGTATATGATATGCCTGTAAAAATCATTGACAGACAGAAGCGGATGAGATACTATAATAGAACATCCGTTCGAGCGGAGGCGTCGGGATGAGAGAAAAAGCAGGCAGTATTTGGTTTATGGCTGCAACAGTTATCCTGGTATCGGTTGCGGCTTTTTCTTTTGCGGGGGCAGTAATGTGCAGTGCGGAGCTGAGCGAAGCCGCGCAGGAGGGATATTACCGGGAGAAGGAAAAGGAACTGGTAAATACCACCAGAGCCTGCCTGAAGCAGCTGGGCTTTGAAAACAGCGGGGTGACGTTGACCCGGGTGGTGGACGGGGACGGAAGTCGGGCGTATACGGTTACGATCCACCACAGGGCGATAGACAGGATGGAAGAAGCCGAGCGGGACGTGCTGGCACGGCGGCTGGCCGCACTTGCCTTCGAGGACGAAGCCAGTACGTTCTGTTATGAGTTTCTGATTACGGGCAGTTACGGTTCTTTAAATTAATTGACAGGAATCGCATGACATTTGGGGGAAATTAGGGTATACTTTTGGGTAGAATTTTACAGAGAGGAGTTCCCGAAAATGTCATTTATACCGAGACCACATGAAATCTATAAGCATTTTAAAGGGAATCTGTATCAGATCACGGCTGTGGCGGTGCACACGGAGACCAGAGAGCAGCTTGTTATCTATCAGGCGATGTACGGAGATTTCCAGACCTATGCGAGACCGCTTGATATGTTTACAAGCAGGGTAGACAGGGAAAAGTATCCCCAGGTGTCTCAGGAGTTTCGATTTGAGCTGCAGGGACCCGGCGCGGAGCGGCAGAGGGCGGAGTCGGATCCGGCTCCGAATGCGGCGGACACAGGCTGCGGATACCCCAAGGGGGTATCGGATCAGAGCGCGGAGGATTGTTCCCGGGGTGAGCCGGCTTTGGACCCGATGGTTCTGCAGTTTTTGGACGCGGACGAGTACGAGCTTCGACTGAATATTCTGGCGGGACTGCATCACAGGATCACCGACGAAATGATCACCACAATGGCAATTGCCTGCGATGTGGAGATTGAAGAAGGGGATACCGAGGAGCGGTATGAGGCATTGAAGAAATGTCTGCTGACGCTGGAACGGTACGAAGGCGGCAATCGGATCAGATAAGTGCAGGGCGTTCCCTTTAAATGCGGCACGGGCTGACCGCTTCAGGCGGCAGCGGAAGGGAGCGGCTTATGACATGCACTATGGACAAAAAGATGGTTGTGGGAGTGTCTTCCAGGGCATTGTTTGATTTAACTCTTGAAAATGAAATATTTGAAAGGCAGGGCCTGGAGGCTTATTGCCGTTACCAGGTGGAGCATGAACAGGAGGTTTTGAAACCGGGCCCGGGGTTTCAGCTGATTAAGTCCCTGCTGCGGCTGAATGAGTGCACGGGAAAGAAGGATCTGATCGAGGTGATCATTATGTCCCATAACAGTCCGGATACCTCGCTGCGGGTCTTTCATACCATTGCTTATTACGGGCTCCCCATCACGCGTTCGGTCTTAGTCAGCGGTGCATCCCTTGCGCCCTACCTTGCGGCTTTCGGTACGGATTTGTTTTTGTCAGCCTGCGAAGAGGATGTACAGAGTGCTATTGACAGCGGAATTGCGGCGGGAATTATTTGTACGAACGGTAACCGGAATCATGGGGAGCCGGAAAGAAAGCCGGGCAGGAGGGATTCCGTGATTACTCCCATGCCCGGGGCGTCTCCCCTGCCTTCCGGGCAGATCAGGATTGCCTTTGACGGAGATGCGGTGCTGTTTGCGGACGAATCCGAAGTGATCTTTCGGGAAAAGGGTCTGAACGCTTTCGAAGAAAACGAGCGGCTGCATGCCGGAGATCCCCTGAAGAAAGGTCCCTTTGCCAACTTTCTGAAAAAGCTTTCCGATTTACAGAGGGAGCTTGGCACGGAGAACTGCCCGATCAGAACGGCCCTTGTCACGTCCCGCAGTGCGCCGGCTCATGAGAGAGTTATTCGCACTATGCGGGCATGGAATGTCCGTGTGGACGAGGCATTTTTTCTGGGGGGACTGGAAAAGAAAGAGTTTCTAAGGGCTTTTGGGGCACAGATATTTTTTGACGACCAGTCGGTGCACACGCAGAGTGCTGCCCAGGCGGTTCCAGCCGCCCGCGTTCCTTATCGGCGCAAGGGTGAATTGTATCATTTTGCGGATAAAAGCCTGATCATGCGAAAATAATAAAGGTATCACTATGAAATACGGTAATATCACGCCGGCAGGTTTTGTCTGCCGCCAGAACCGTTTTGTTGCCCTTGTGGAGCTGAACGGGAAAACAGAAAAGGTCCATGTGAAGAACACCGGACGCTGCAGGGAGCTTCTGCAGCCCGGTGCAACCGTGTATCTGACAAAAAGCGATAATACGGCCCGCTCTACCGCTTATGATCTGGTGGCGGTGAAAAAGGGGGATCGCCTGATTAATATGGATGCTCAGGCACCCAACAGAGTGGTGGA
The DNA here is from genome assembly GCA_947575805.1 of uncultured Lachnospiraceae bacterium. Taxonomy (GTDB): domain Bacteria; phylum Bacillota; class Clostridia; order Lachnospirales; family Lachnospiraceae; genus Acetatifactor. The sequence goes on along the minus strand of CANPOY010000009.1, from coordinate 42,339 downwards.
GGAATGGCTGCGTTCGGGAGGACTTTTCGCGGATGTGAAGCTGCTGCGTCCTGAGACGGTATACGGAGGCTCACGCTTTGACTTCTATCTGGAGACGGAAACGGAAAAGGTATTTCTGGAAGTCAAGGGCGTTACTCTGGAGCAGGAGGGGACAGTCAGGTTCCCGGATGCGCCCTCCCGGCGTGCGGTAAAACATGTGGAGGAGCTGATCCGGGCGAAGGGTGAGGGATACAAGGCTTACGTCATGTTTGTCATACAGATGGAGCAGGCCGATCACTTTGAACCGGAGTGGGAGATTCAACCGGAATTCGGAGAAGCTTTGTGCAGGGCAGCCCGTGCAGGTGTTGAAATCCTGGCATATAACTGCAAGGTGACACCGGACAGCCTGGCGGTGAACCGCCCGGTGCCGGTAAGGCTGGACGGCAGGGATATTAAGGAAAAATTAAGGCTTGCAGCCATTCCCAAACCTCTTCTGGAATGGTATGATAAGAACAGGCGGATTCTTCCCTGGCGGGAAGAGCCCACGCCCTATCGAGTATGGGTATCGGAGATCATGCTGCAGCAGACCCGAGTGGAGGCTGTAAAGCCTTATTTTGAGCGTTTCATGGAGGCACTGCCGGATGTGGGTGCGCTGGCGCGGGCCTCGGAAGAGCAGCTGTTAAAGCTTTGGGAGGGACTTGGGTATTATAACCGGGTAAGGAACCTGCAGAAGGCAGCAGTACAGATTGTCCGGGAATACGGTGGTGAGATGCCCAAGGATTATGAGTCGCTGATAAAGCTGGCGGGCATCGGCAGCTATACTGCCGGAGCCGTTTCCTCTATAGCCTATGGCAGGCCGGTGCCTGCAGTGGACGGTAATGTTCTCCGCGTACTTGCCAGGATAAGAAAAGACGAAAGGCTTATTACGGACGGGAAGGTAAAGAAGACAGTGGAGGAAGAGCTGGCCGCGGCCATACCCGTAGATCGCCCCGGGGACTTCAACCAGGCCATGATGGAGATCGGCGCCTGCGTATGTATCCCTAACGGGGAGCCTCTTTGCGGCTGCTGCCCCCTGGACAGGCTCTGTATGGCTCATGCAGACGGTACGGAAACGGAGTTTCCCAGGAAGGAAGGCAAAAAGCCTCGAAAGATTGAGGAAAAGACAGTGCTGGTTATCCGGGATGCCAGCAGGGCTGCCCTCCACAGGCGTCCGGCCGGCGGACTTCTGGCGGGAATGTATGAGTTTCCCATGTTGGATGGCTGGCGGACAGCGGAGGAGGTTACGGCGTATCTGGCGGAGAACGGCTTCAGGACATTGCGCATTCAGCCATTGGAAGATGCCAGGCACATATTTACGCACAGGGAATGGCGTATGAAAGGGTATATGGTCCGTGTGGACGAGCTGGAGCACGGGCGTCCCGGGAACGACAGCAAGGGCTGGCTTTTCGTGGAACCCTGTGAGACGGAAGAGAAATATCCTGTGCCGTCTGCGTTTTCCGCTTATACCGGGTATCTGAAAATACGTCTTGGGAAAGAAAGGTATGAGGACAAATGAAATTATTATCAATAGTGGTTCCTTGCTATAATTCGGAAAAATATATGAGAAAATGTATCGATTCTCTTTTGGTGGGTGGGGAGGATGTAGAGATCATCATCGTAGATGACGGCTCCACCGGTGACAGAACGGCGGAAATCGCAGACGAGTATGCTGCCAGGTATCCTGCCATTGTGAAGACGGTGCACAAGGCAAACGGGGGGCATGGCTCTGCAGTGAACACGGGGATTGACCATGCCACGGGAATTTATTTTAAGGTGGTGGACAGTGACGATTGGGTGAAAAAGGACGCATATGAACGGGTGCTGGAGATTCTCCGGGAGTTTATGGGGGGAGCACATACCCTGGATATGCTGGTGTGCAATTATGTATACGAGAAGGAAGGGGAGAAGAAAAAGAAGGTGATTCAGTATCGGCACAGTCTCCCCACAGGCCGTATCTTTACATGGGAGGATTGCCGCCATTTTCAGAAGGGGCATTATATTCTGATGCACTCTGTGATCTTCAGAACAAAGCTTCTGAAGGAATGTGGAATCCGGCTTCCCGAGCATACCTTCTATGTGGATAACCTTTATGTATTTGAACCCCTCCCTTATGTGAGGAATATGTATTATCTGGATGTAAACTTCTATCGCTACTATATTGGGAGAGAGGATCAGTCCGTAAACGAGAATGTCATGATTTCGCGGATTGACCAGCAAATCAAGGTCAATAAACTGATGATTGATTATCTGACGGAAAAAAAGCAGACGCTTACGAAGCAGAAGCGCCTGTATCAATATATGAGGAATTATCTGGAAATTATTACCACGGTTTCATCGGTGCTGCTGATACGTTCCGGCACAGAGGAAAATTTAGAAAAGAAAGCGGAGCTGTGGCAGTACTTAAAGGAGAAGGACAGGCTGCTTTACCGCTGCCTGCGCCACGGCATCATGGGAGAAGCCATGAATCTGCCGGGGCGGGGCGGACGTAAGATTTCTGTGGAAGGTTATAAGATCTGTCAGAAAATTTTCAAATTTAACTAAGATCAGCTGGCTGCTTTTTCACGGTTCTTGTTTGCAGTCCTGAAAGCCAGCAGCCATTCTCTTCTGTAGACGCAGGCGTACATGATTGTGCCAAGAAGAATTCCCGTCACCACGTCAAACAGGGAATGTTGCTTAATGAACACGGTAGAGAGGATAATGGATACACTCAGGATTCCGGAAGCGATCCTGAGCGGCTTTCCATGTCTTGACTGGGCCAGGTCTCCGCTGCGCATAACCGCAAAATGCGCTCCCATGGAGTTAAACACGTGAATGCTGGGCCACAGGTTTGTAGGAGTGTCTGTCTGCCAAAGGAGAGAGATCAGCCAGGTGAAGCAATTGTCTCTCGGCATAACGGCGGGCCTTAAGTCGTGGCCGTTGGGCCACAGGGTTGAAATGACAAGGAATAAGGTCATTCCGGTAAATAAAAAGCAGCATACTTTATAATAATCCTGTTTATTCTTGAAAAACAGATAAACTACCACGGCGGCTACATATCCGAACCATAGCAGGTAGGGGATAATAAACACCTCGCAAAAGGGAATATAGTCATCCATGCTGACGTGTATCACCTGATAATTTTTGACATTTGTTTTCTCCAGCCAGGCGAACCAGACCAGATAAACCGCCAAATAGATCAACAACGGAATCCCATGTCTGTATTTTTCATAAAAGTTTTTGATTTTTTCCTTTTTTTTCATATCTGCGCACCTACACTTTATGTTTATCACCGGATGTCTGTAATACAACTGAACGACAAATATAGTATAGCGTTGAATAGGAAAAATGCAATGCCTTTTTTAGCTTCTTAAGCAATCTTAAGAAAACCTTCAGGATTAGCCTCTGATGATGTACAGAGCATTTTGCTCACAGGTTACGGTAATGCTGCGGCTCTTTCTGGCGACTTCACCGTCGGTATGGACCCAAAGGGGGGAGGACACGTCTATACGTACCTTCCTTGCCTGATAGGGGGTAATACCTTTATAACGGTAATGCTTGCCCTTGAAGGCCGTAGGCAGGGCGTAGAGAATCAGAGCTTTGGAAATGTCACCCACGGCACACAGATTTAAGATGCCGTCCGTGGCATCCGCATCGGGACTGAACATGAAACCTCCGCCCTCAAAGCGGTGGAGCATACAGGCGGTGAACAGGATATTTCCGATCTCCACAGGGGCGCCGTCATCCAGAATCAGCTTTCCGGAGACGGCCTTTGCCGCAAAAAGCTGCTTCAGCGCTATGCTGAGATAGGTCAGCTTCCCCAGACCGATCCTGTTCAGAACCTTTTTGGCCTTGGAGCGCAGAGCTTCCTCACATACCGCCGCATCAAAGCCGATGCCGCAGCTGACTGCGAAACGGCGCTTTTGTCCGTCCTCATAGGTGACGGTTCCCAGGTCCATGGGACAGGGGGTGCCTGAGTGCAGGATCAGGTCCAGGGCTGCGGTGGGGGAAGTGGGGATGTTCAGATCCCTTGCCAGGTCATTGCTGGATCCGGTGGGAATATAACCCAATACAATCCCGGAAGGATCAGGTATACCCTGAAGGGCTTCATTTACCGTGCCGTCACCGCCCAGGATAATCAGGGAGACAGGTCCGTTGCCGGAGGAGGGAGCGGACAGAATTTCACCGGCTATCCTGGAAACGTTTCCGGCTTTTTCGGAAAAATAGGGACGGAAGGGGACATTCCCTCTGCACAGGGCGGGTTCCACCTGTTCCTTCCATATTTTCAGCCCCTTTCCGGAGCGGGATGCCGGGTTGATGATAATGTGATACATAAGGAGGGACCCTCTCTTTCGTTCTTACTGTATTTATTGTATCAGCAGATTGCCGATCCGTAAATAAAATCATTTTCTTATTTGGTATTCTGTGTTATAATCAAAAACAGGTATTTTAATACAGTACAGCGTGAAAACAGGAGGATTTGGAATGTATTCTTTGGATGATGTAAGGGCGGTGGATCCTGAGGTTGCTCAGGCGATCGAAGACGAGCAGGAGAGGCAGAACAGCCATATTGAGCTGATTGCTTCCGAGAATTGGGTGAGTAAGGCAGTGATGGCGGCAATGGGCAGTCCGCTGACCAACAAGTACGCGGAAGGCTATCCCGGGAAACGGTATTACGGCGGCTGTGACTGCGTGGATGTGGTGGAAACTCTGGCGATTGAGCGGGCAAAAGAGCTGTTTGGCTGTGAGTACGCCAATGTGCAGGCCCATTCCGGTGCGCAGGCCAATATGGCAGTACAGTTTACCGTGTGCCAGCTGGGAGACACCATTATGGGCATGAATCTGGATCACGGCGGACATCTGACCCACGGCAGCCCGGTAAATATGTCGGGAAAATATTTTAACATCGTGCCTTACGGAGTAAATGACGAAGGCTTTATTGACTATGACAAGCTGCGGGAAACTGCCCTGGAAGCAAAGCCGAAGATGATTATCGCAGGGGCTTCCGCTTATGCCCGTACCATAGATTTTAAAAAGTTCCGCGAGGTCGCTGACGAGGTGGGAGCTGTCCTGATGGTGGATATGGCTCACATTGCGGGACTTGTGGCGGCAGGACTTCATCCCAGCCCCATTCCCTATGCCCATGTGACCACCACCACTACCCATAAGACCCTGCGGGGACCCAGGGGCGGCCTGATCTTATCCAGCAATGAAGTGAATGCGAAATACAATTTCAACAAGGCGATCTTCCCCGGCATCCAGGGCGGTCCGCTGATGCACGTAATCGCCGCAAAGGCCGTCTGCTTCAAGGAGGCGCTGAGCGATGATTTCAAGGTTTACCAGAAGGGCATTATTGACAACGCCCAGGCTCTGTGCAAGGGGCTTCTGGAGCGGGGAATCAAAATTGTGTCCGGCGGCACGGACAATCACCTGATGCTGGTTGACCTGACGAATTTCGGCCTTACCGGCAAGGCAGTGGAGAAGCTGCTGGATGCGGCACACATCACCTGCAACAAGAACACGATCCCCAACGATCCCCAGTCTCCTTTCGTCACCAGCGGGATCCGTCTGGGAACGCCGGCTGTCACCTCCAGAGGCATGAAAGCGGAGGATATGGACAGGATCGCGGAAGCCATTGCTTTGGTGATCAAGGGCGGCGAGGAGAAGGTTTCCGAGGCATTTGCTATCGTAAAGACGTTGACTGCAAAGTATCCTTTGGTTTAATATTCGGCAGTCCGGAGGAAGGGGCCGTGGGAAACGGAGTGAATCCAGCTTCGTTTTCCACGGTCTTTTCTTTGCGGAAAAAGCATTGGACATCGGAGGACAAAGGGATGTTTGGCAGAAAAGGAAAAATCCAAAGCTATGGCAGGAAAAATCCGGTGCCGTAATCCGTGCAAGTATTTGTGCCGGGAAGAAGAGATGCTTGCATCTTGGCGGCCAATCCTGTAAAATGAAGTAAATGCAGGAGAGGCCGGTGGTGTCCGCCAAAACGGAAAGAGTCCGGTAAGGCGGGCACTTTTGCTTTATGAACTATAAGCCTTTCGGCGAAATGGAGGTTAGCATGGAAGAAAATATGGAGACAATACAGGGGGAGCGAATGCAGTTTGCGGTGCTGATCGATGCGGATAATATCAGCTCCAAGTATGCCGCCACCATTTTTGAAGAGCTGGATAAATTCGGATTTTCCACCTATCGGCGGATCTATGGCAACTGGTCTAAGGCCAACGGCTGGAATGAGGGAATGCTGCTGGAGCATTCCATTATGCCTGTGCAGCAGTTTTCCTACACTACAGGGAAAAATGCCACGGACATGGCCATGGTGATTGATGCCATGGATATTTTGTTTAAGAATAAGGTCAGGGGGTTTTGCCTGGTGACCAGCGACAGCGATTTTACCCGTCTGGCCATGCGCCTGCGGGAGGAAAACATGTTTGTCTTAGGCATGGGGGAATCCAAGACTCCTCCGGCGTTGACCAGGGCCTGTAACAGATTCATCCACCTGAACCTGGTGGCGGAGCAGAATAAGGCACTGGAAGGCACGGAGAGCATCGAGGGCGGTGACGAGCAGAATGTCACCTCGGTGACGGAGGTGCGGCAGGCGATTCTGGCACTGATTAATGAGAATGACGGAAAGCCGGTAGACCTTGCCACAATCGGGAATCGCCTAAACGACAGATTTTCCGATTTTGACGTTCGTAACTATGGGTATACCAAACTCAGTACCATGGTGACCCAGGAGCTGCCGGACTTAAACGTGAAAAAGATTAATTATCAATATTGTGTGGAGCGCAGGTCCACCCTTACCAAGACGGAGCTGGAGCGGGAGATCTGCAGCATGATCGAGAAAAACGGCGGCATGATAGATAATCTTTCCACTCTGAACGATGAACTGCATAAAAAGTACAAGCAGCTGGATTTCAGACAGTTTGGTTATAACCGTATTTCCAGTTTCCTGCGCAGCATGAAATCGGTGACGGTTCATGAAAATCAGGTCACGCTGCATCGGGAAGCACACTGAATGTGCTTTCCGGAAGGAAGAAAACAGCCGAGGGAAAGCGGCAGAAGGCAGGATGTATGGATATTTTTGAATATATGCGCAGCACCAGCATGGAGAAGGAGGCGCCTCTTGCAGCCCGAATGCGGCCCAGAACCCTGGACGAGGTAATGGGGCAGGAGCACATAATCGGCAGGGACAAGCTGTTGTACCGGGCCATCCGGGCGGATAAGATCAGTTCCGTAATCTTTTACGGCCCCCCGGGAACGGGCAAGACGACTCTGGCGCGGGTGATTGCCAATACCACCAGCGCGGAATTTACCCAGATCAACGCTACGGTGGCAGGCAAGAAGGATATGGAAGAGGTGGTGGCTAAGGCCAAGGATAGTCTGGGCATGTATGGGAAACGCACCATCCTTTTTATAGACGAGATCCACCGTTTTAACAAAAGCCAGCAGGATTATCTGCTGCCTTTTGTGGAGGACGGGACGCTGATTCTCATCGGTGCCACCACGGAAAATCCTTATTTTGAAGTGAACGGGGCATTGCTTTCCCGTTCCGTTATTTTTGAGCTGAAACCGATTCCGGTGGAGGCAGTAAAGGAGCTGATCCGTAAGGCGGTCTATGACGGCGACAGGGGAATGGGGGCCTACAATGCCACGATTGATGAGGATGCGTTGGACTTTCTGGCCGATGTTTCCGGCGGAGATGCCAGGCATGCCCTGAACGCCGTGGAGCTGGGCGTCATGACCACCAACCGCGGCGAAGACGGAAAGATACATATTACCCTGGAGGTTGCGCAGGAGTGCATTCAGAAGCGAGCCGTGCGTTATGATAAGGCAGGAGACAGTCATTACGATACGATTTCGGCTTTTATCAAGAGTATGCGGGGATCCGATCCGGATGCGGCGGTGTATTACCTGGCACGGATGCTCTATGCAGGGGAGCAGGTAGCATTTATTGCCCGGCGGATCATGATATGTGCGGCGGAGGATGTGGGCAATGCGGATCCCATGGCGCTGGTGGTGGCTGTAAATGCCTCCCTGGCCGTGGAGCGGATCGGGATGCCGGAGGCCCAGATTATTTTGTCCCAGGCTGCGGCCTATGTTGCCTGTGCCCCCAAGAGCAACGCCGGCTGTAATGCCGTTTTCGAGGCCATGCAGACGGTGGAGCAGACGGGAAACCTGCCCATTCCGCCCCATTTGCAGGACGCGCATTATAAGGGAGCGGCCAAGCTGGGGCGGGGAACGGGCTATAAATATGCTCACGACTATCCGAATCATTATGTAAAGCAGCAGTATCTGCCTTATGAGCTGAGCGGAAAGGAATTTTACCGGCCTTCCGGAAACGGGTACGAGGTAAAGATCAGGGAACATATGCGCAGACTGAAGGAAGAGGCCGGGGAAGCCTCAGAATAATTGCTGCACCAGATATTGATAGATCTGCTGATTCTTTTTCTGCCAGTTGTCGCAGATGGCGGCGGCGGTTTCCTTATCGGGAACGGAAAGGGTGAGGTCCACCAGGCTGATATTTCTGTCCTTTGCCGTCAGCCGCGCTTCATATTCCCCTGAGACGGCTTTGTCGTAACGCGCCAGGATGGAGAACTCATTGCGCAAGGTATACTCGTTTTCCCGAATATACGTGTCAATCTCCTCACGGATGTCCCTCACAATCCGGTTTCGAAAGAAGTTCAGAGTCTCCCGGCCCTCTTCAGTGACTGACAGATAGGTTCTGTTATGAAGGGTCTCGGAGGAGACCAGACCTGCATCCGTCATTTCGCTGAAAACCTGCTGCAGAGTGAGAAAGTTGGTATATTCCTTTCCCAGGATAAAATCACTGACCTGGGCGGCCGTCAAAGGAAAGGCCACCCGGTCCAGCATATACAGTACGATCAGTTTGTAAAGGGTCAATGAATCCTGTAACATAATACTCCTTTATTCCCGCGGGCAGGCATGTTTGCTTTTAGCGGATATGGGATTTGACTGCCTGGGCTACAAGCTCGGCCACCCTGGGGTGAAAGGCTTCAGGCAGAATGTTTTCGTCGTTCAATTCCTCCTCCGGCACCAGACCGGCTATGGCCTCGGCGGCGGCAAGCTTCATCTCTTCCGTGATCTGTGCGGCCCTCCCCTCCAGCGCCCCCTTGAAGATACCTGGGAAAGCGATCACATTGTTGACCTGGTTGGGGAAATCACTCCGGCCCGTTCCTACCACCCTGGCGCCTGCGGCTTTTGCTGCGTCCGGCATGATTTCCGGTACAGGGTTAGCCATGGCAAAGAGGATGGCATCCCGGTTCATGGAAGCTACCATTTCAGGTGTCACGATGCCCGGGGCGGATACCCCTATGAAAATATCGGCACCGATCAGGGCATCCGCCAGAGAGCCTGTCTGATTTGTCAGATTCGTTACCTCCACCATTTTCTGCTGCATCCAGTTCAGGCCTTCCGTGGATCCGGACAGGATACCCACCTTGTCACACATGACAATATGGGGGAAACCGTATGTCAAAAGCAGCCTGGTGATGGCGATGCCTGCGCTTCCCGCGCCGTTTACTACGATTCGGCAGTCTTCTTTTTTCTTACCTACTACCTTCAGACTGTTGATGATGCCGGCAAGAACCACAATTGCCGTGCCATGCTGGTCGTCATGGAATACGGGAATGTCCAGTGTTTGCTTCAGCCGTTCCTCGATCTCAAAGCATCTGGGGGCGCTGATGTCTTCCAGATTGATGCCGCCGAAGCCGGGAGCCAGCCAGGTGACAGCCTTGATGATTTCCTCGGTATCCTGGGTGTCCAGGCAGACAGGCACTGCGTTGACACCGCCGAATTCTTTAAACAGGACGGCCTTTCCCTCCATCACGGGCATGGCTGCGTGGGGACCGATGTTGCCCAGTCCCAGAACGGCGCTTCCGTCGGAGATTACGGCAACCGTATTTGCCTTCATGGTATATTTGTAAGCCGCTTCCTTGTCTTTGGCGATGACCCTGCAGGGTTCCGCTACGCCGGGAGTATAGGCAACGGCCAGATCTTCTCTGGATTTTACGGGGGATTTGGAGACGGTTTCCAGCTTTCCGTTCCACTTTTCGTGCATCAGCAGTGCTTTTTCGTCAGTCGTCATGGCGGTACCTCTTTCCAATATAGTTTTGTTGTTTTTGCACCTCTCGGGTTGCCGAAAATAGGACTTCCTATTTTAGGAAAAGTGTATTATAATAGTATTTATGATAAGCCGTTCAAATTAAATTGTCAAGGAAGCATGTCGATAACCATCTTGCGCCATCCCCGTTTTTGCATTGTGGATTTGAAAGCTGCTGCTAAATTTATCTGTTGTGAGGAGGAGTTTATGAGAGAAAAATATGAATCGCTGGCGCTTGTACAGTTGAAAGAACTCGCCAAAGTACGTGGATTAAAGGGTATTTCGACGATGAAAAAGGCAGAGATTATAGAAGCCATGCTGGCGGAGGACGAGAGGTTAAAAAAGCTGGAGGAGAAGGAAAAGGCGGAAAAGGAACCGGAAACAAAGCCCCAGGAGGCCGCGGTGCGGAAGCCGAAGGTCCAGGACGTGTCCCAGGCAGCGGGCAGTACCGGGCGGCAGCCTGCATACAGGCGTCAGAATCCCGGGACAGGCCGGCCTGTATCTTCACGTGGCATCAACCCGGCTCGCGGCGATGCACCGTCTCATGCCGATAATGCGGGACGAAACGAGGAGGCAGGCCGGGGCGAGGCCGGCAGCCGTACCGAGAACACCGCGAAAAGCGAAAACGTCCAAAAGGCGGAGGCAGCGCCTGTTAGGACGGAAAATGCAGGCTCTGCCGCGGAAGGGGCAGCGATGCCACGTCCGGTCAGAACCAATGAAGTTTATGACGAAAAGACTTATCCCAAGGAGCTGGACAGCGGTGAGGAAGCCAGCGGTATCCTGGAAGTCATGCCGGACGGTTATGGCTTCATCCGCTGCGAAAACTATCTGCCCGGGGAGAATGACGTTTACGTGGCACCCAGCCAGATCCGCCGTTTCGGCCTAAAGACCGGGGATATACTGAAAGGAAATAAACGAGTCAAAACCCAGCAGGAGAAATTCAGCGCACTGCTGTATATCCGTACGATCAACGGATATACGGTGGAAGAATCCGCAAAGAGGACAGCCTTTGAGGATATGACGCCGATTTTTCCCAACGAGCGTATCCGGCTTGAGATGCCCGGGGGCAGCATAGCCATGCGGGTTATGGATCTGGTGAGCCCGGTGGGCAAAGGACAGCGCGGTATGATTGTGTCGCCGCCCAAAGCCGGTAAGACCACCCTGCTAAAGGAGGTGGCAAAGTCTGTCCTGCGCACGAATCCGCATATGCACATGCTGATTCTGCTGATAGACGAGCGTCCGGAGGAGGTGACGGACATCAAGGAGGCTATCCACGGGGAGAACGTGGAGGTGATCTATTCTACCTTTGACGAACTGCCTGAGCATCATAAGAGGGTGTCCGAGATGGTGATCGAACGGGCAAAAAGGCTGGTGGAGCATAAGAAGGATGTGGTCATCCTTCTGGACAGCATTACCCGGCTGACTCGGGCCTATAATCTGGTGGTTCCACCCAGCGGGCGTACATTGTCCGGCGGTCTTGACCCGGCGGCCCTGCATATGCCTAAGAGGTTTTTCGGTGCGGCAAGGAATATGCGGGAAGGCGGCAGTCTGACTATTCTTGCCACTGCGCTGGTGGAGACGGGCAGCAAGATGGACGATGTGGTATATGAGGAATTCAAGGGTACGGGCAATATGGAGATGGTGCTTGACCGTAAGCTCTCGGAAAAAAGGATATTTCCGGCCATCGACCTGGCGAAATCCGGCACGAGAAGAGAAGATTTGCTGCTGAACAGGGATGAACTGGACGCCATTAATATTATGCGCAAGGCCCTCAACGGGATGAAACCGGATGAGGCTACGGACAGGATACTCGATATGTTTGCGAGAACCCGGAACAACAATGAATTTGTGCAGATGGTGAAGAAGAATAAATTTATTTAAGCAGTTTCGTATATTTTTGTAAAATTGGGACTTGCAAGAGTGCAAACCTTGTGTTACAATAATACCGCTGTTTGTGGTTCCATAGGCAGTGCGGATGAGAACAGACAATAGCACGTAATTATATAGAGAGGTGAAAGAAGATGAAGGAAGGAATCCATCCCCAGTATTATCAGGCAACTGTAACCTGCAACTGCGGCAACACTTTTGTGACCGGTTCTACAAAGCCGGAGATTCACGTAGAAGTGTGCTCCAAGTGCCATTCATTCTACACCGGCCAGCAGAAGACGGCAAGAGCCGATGGAAGAATTGAGAAGTTTAACAAGAAGTACGGCGTTAAATAAGAATCACAAAAAAGGTTGAGGTGCTTGTATCTCAACCTTTTCTGTTCGTGAATCTGACAGGAAGACGGGGACTATTATGGCAAAGAGGAAGAGGAAATGTTATTCCGGTATCGGCGGGCAGGCGGTACTGGAAGGCATTATGATGAAAAATCAGGAAAAATATGCGGTGGCCGTGAGGAAGGCTGACGGTGAGATTGCTGTAGAGCTGGAGAATTACCAGGGGTTGCTTCACGGTAATAAAATTAAGGAGATACCGTTTGTCCGGGGTATTTTTAATTTTCTGGATTCCATGATTTTGGGAATGCGGTGTCTGAATTTTTCTGCCTCTGTCTATGAAGAGGAGGACGAGGAACAGGACGACAAGGGCAAAGGCGGGGAAAAGGTGGCAACAACGCTGGTGACGGTTTTTTCCGTCGCGCTGGCGGTAGGTATTTTTGTAATACTGCCCTATTACCTTGCGTCGCTTATGAAGGGCTTTGTGCGCAATGAGTCCCTGATGGCGATTGCAGAAGGTGCGCTGCGAATTGTCATTTTTGTACTTTATGTCTGGGCGATCAGCTTCATGAAGGATATTCGGAGGCTGTACCGTTATCACGGAGCGGAGCACAAGTGCATTAACTGTATTGAAAAGGGGCGTCCCCTGACGGTGCACAATGTTATGAGAAGCTCCAGACTGCACAGAAGATGCGGTACCAGCTTTATTTTCTTCGTGATGCTGGTCAGTATCGTTTTGTTCTTTTTTATCCGTGTGGACAATCCGGCGCTGCGGGTCGTCCTGCGCATACTGCTGATGCCCATTGTGGCAGGAATTTCCTACGAGATCATTCGGCTGGCTGGCCGCAGCAACAACATTGTTGTCATGATTCTGTCTCTGCCGGGCATGTGGATTCAGAGAATGACCACCAGGGAGCCGGACAGGGAGATGGTGAAGGTAGCAATTGCGGCGGTGGAAGCCGTGTTTGACTGGAAATCCTTCCTTTATGACAATTTCGGCTATGAAGTGGATGAGGCCTGGATGGATGAGGAAGACCGGACGGATAACGGGGAGGAAGAGAATCCTGCTCCGGCAGAGGACCGGACAGATGCCGGGGAGGAAGGATGAGGTACAGGGATGCCTATGATATGGGAAGAGCTGCCCTGGCGCAGGCGTCCGTGACAGAGGCGGATACCGATGCGAGACTGCTGCTGGAACATGTCTGCGGCACGGATCGAAATACGCTGCTGGCCCATGGGGACAGGGAAGTGACGAAAGAACAGGAGAGCAGGTACAGGGAGCTGACAGAGAAGCGTTCCCGGCATGTTCCCCTGCAGTACCTTACAGGGGTACAGGATTTCATGGGACTGGAATTTTCCGTAAATGAGCAGGTGCTGATTCCCAGGCAGGATACGGAGATTTTAGTGGAGGAAGCCCTGCGAAATCTTCATGACGGCATGCGTGTTCTTGACATGTGTACTGGATCCGGCTGTATTTTGATCAGCCTGCTGAATTATTCCAACAATTGTGAGGGCGTAGGGGCGGATATTTCCGGGGAAGCTCTTGAGGTGGCGGAGAAAAATGCAGAGAAGCTGCTGGGAGTCCCTGTCCGTTCCGGTCTGCAGGAGGATTCGGGAGCGCCTGGGGAGTTTTCCGGGGCATCTGCGGGGACGCGCGTCGGTTTCGTACAGAGTGATTTGTTTGAAAAGGTGGAAGGGAAGTATGATATGATCGTCTCTAATCCGCCGTATATACGGAGTACTGTCATTAACACGTTAATGCCGGAAGTGCAGGATCATGAACCGCGGCAGGCACTGGACGGCGGGGAGGACGGACTTCTGTTTTACCGGCGTATTCTGGAGGATGTATCCGGGTATTTGGAAAAGGGCGGAATGCTTTTATTTGAGACGGGTTATGACCAGGGGGATGCGGTGTGCTGCCTGATGGAACAGGCCGGTTTTCTGGAGGTTCGTGTGATAAAGGATTACGGCGGCATGGATCGGGTGGTGTGCGGCATCCTGCGCTTCGACGATCCGGGACAATGAGCTGACGCATAAACGGGAAGCGGCCGGGTTGACTATGCAATTGCGGAAATTGGGAGAATGATATGTTTGATAAGCTGGAGGATCTGTTGATCCGTTTTGAAGAAATTTTAGAAGAGCTCCATGAGCCTACGGTGACGAATAATCAGGAACGCTTTCGGAAGCTGATGAAGGAGCAGAGTGATCTCACTCCCATTGTGGACGCTTATAAGGAGTATAAGAAGTGCAGGCAGGACATCGACGATTCTCTGGAAATGCTGGAGGAAGAGAACGACGAAGAAATGCGGAGCATGATCAAGGAGACCCTAAGTGAAAGCAGAAAGCGGGTGGAAGAGCTGGAGCAGGAGCTGAAAATCCTGCTTTTGCCCAAGGACCCCAATGATGACAAGAATGTGATTGTAGAGATCCGGGCAGGCGCCGGCGGTGACGAGGCGGCTTTGTTTGCAGCGGAGATCTATCGTATGTATGTACATTATGCGGAGAGCCAGAGGTGGAAAGTGGAGACTCTGAATGCCGATGAAATCGGAATCGGCGGCATGAAGGAAGTACAGTTTATGGTTAGCGGGCAGGGAGCCTACTCCCGGATGAAGTACGAGAGCGGCGTACACAGGGTACAGCGTGTGCCGGAGACGGAGAGCGGAGGGCGCATTCATACGTCTACCATCAGTGTAGCAGTGATGCCGGAGGTAGATGAGGATATTGATATTGTGATAGACGACAAAGACATCCGCATCGATGTGATGCGGGCATCCGGCAACGGCGGGCAGTGCGTTAATACCACGGATTCGGCGGTGCGCCTGACTCATTATCCTTCCGGCATCGTGGTGTACAGCCAGACGGAAAAATCCCAGATACAGAATAAGGCGAAGGCATTTGCTCTGCTGAAGGCAAAGCTGTATGACATAGAGCAGCAGCAGCGGCATGACGCGGAAGCGGAAATGCGGAAGAGCCAGATCGGCACGGGGGATCGCTCCGAGAAGATACGGACCTATAATTTTCCTCAGGGGCGGGTCACGGATCACCGCATCGGCCTCACGATCTACAAGCTGGACAAAGTGATGAACGGGGACATTCAGGAGATCCTGGACGCCTGTATTGCCGCCGACCAGGCGGCGAAGCTGGCAAAGATGGGAGAAAGTTAATCGGAAAGAGGGAAGAGCAAAGGGTATAAATCATGAGTGATATGCGGGGAATTGATACTCCGGTGAGGCGGCGCAGGAGACGGGTGTTTAAGGAAGTGGCAAATCTGGCGTATACTTCATCAAATTTAAAGGATGATATGGAAGCCCTGCCTTATAAGATAGTTGATTATGAGAAATCCCAGTATTGGGAGAGCGTTTACCGGGATCGCGCTATCGTCAGGGAGCGGCTGCGCCTGGCCATGGGAATGAGCCTTCGGCCGGAAAACAGAGATCATCCGGGGCATTTGACAGAAGGCCTGGAAGAGAGCAACATTGACGAGAAATACTACGAGCCGCCGCTGATGCAGGTGATTCCTTCGGCCTGCAACGCCTGTCCGGAGAACCGTTATGAGGTGACTAGCGCCTGCATGGGCTGTGCGGCCCATCCCTGTCATAGCGTCTGCCCGAAGCAGGCCATTACCATGGCCGACGGGAAATCGGTGATAGACCAGGAAAAGTGTATTCGCTGCGGGAAATGCAAAGAGGTATGTCCTTACGATGCTGTCAGTCATAAGGAAAGGCCCTGCAAGGCGGTCTGCGGGGTTAATGCCATTAAGAGCGACGGGTTCGGCAGGGCCTGCATTGACAGTGAAATATGTGTATCCTGCGGTCAGTGCATGGTTAGCTGCCCGTTTGGAGCCATTGCGGATAAATCTCAGATCTTTCAGCTCATACGGGCCATGCAGTCCGGCAGGAAGATTATTGCCCAGGTAGCGCCTGCCTTTGTGGGGCAGTTTGGACCGGGGGTGACACCGGATATGTTTAAGGCAGCATTAAAGGAGCTGGGGTTTGCGGATGTATACGAGACGGCCCTGGGTGCAGATCTTGGTTGTATCAAGGAGGCAGAGCACTATGTGAAAGAGGTGGCCACGGGGAAACAGGCTTTTGCACTGACCTCCTGCTGTCCATCCTGGTCAATGATGGCCAAAAAGCTGTTTCCGGAGGCCATCGACAAGATCAGCAATGAGCTTACGCCCATGGTGGCCACAGCCCGTATTATTAAGGAGAAACACCCGGATGCTTCCGTGGTATTTATCGGTCCCTGTGCTTCCAAAAAGCTGGAGGCCAGCAGGCGGACGGTGCGTTCGGATGTAGACTTTGTGATTACCTTTGAAGAACTTACCGGTATGTTTGAGGCGAAAGGCATTCTTCTGGAGGAAATTCGGGTTATGGATGCCCTGGAGGATGCCACGGGGGCCGGCAGAGGATACGGTGTGGCAGGAGGCGTGGCTGATGCGATCAAAAAGTGTATCGAGACTTATCATCCCGGCACAGAGGTTAAGATCGAACACGCAGAAAGTCTGGCGGAATGCCGGAAAATGCTGCTGCTGGCCAAGGCAGGCAAGAAAAACGGCTGTCTGATTGAGGGGATGGCCTGTCCGGGCGGCTGTGTGGCAGGCGCGGGAACAAACATTGCAATTCCCCAGGCCATGAAGGCAGTGGCCGGTTTTCAAAATGCTGCGGGGAAGCAGGTGCCTGACGCAGGGGACGAATCCGGATAGGCGGCGCTTCATCTGCTGCAGTGACTTGACTGCGGCAAAACTGAAATTTTGAATCTTTCTTTAATCTTTTTTGGCGTTTTTTTGATTGGTTGGCGGTATACTTCAAGAAACAGAAAACCAGGTTGGAGTGAGTCCGTTTAACGGGCGGAAAAGGAGCGGAAAGATGAATTACAAGCTAATAGCGGTGATCATGGTCACGCTGACTTTTTTCTTTCAGACTTTTATCAAGTGGCTGGAGATGAAGTCGGCTGCAGGGAAAATTCCGGAAAATGTGGCGGATGTATATGACGGGCCGTCCTATCAAAAATGGCTGAGATATTATAAAGAAACCACCCGGCTTGCATTTGTGAGGCATCTTCTCTCGTATCTGGCAGTGTATCTGATCTTAGGCCCGGACGTATATGCCTGGATTGTCTATTGGCTGTCTCCGGCAAACGAGTACCTGACAGCGCTGACAGTCATAGGGGCGAATATGATAGTGGGCCTGCTCTTATCCGTTCCCTGTGATTATGTGGGCACGATGGTGGTGGAGCAGAAGTATGGCTTTAATAAAACCACAAAAAAGACTTTTATCCTGGATCAGATTAAAAGCACGTTGATCACACTGGTGATGATGGGCGGGCTCTGCTGCCTGTTTATCTGGCTTCACAAGATGCTGGGAAACTGGCTGATTCCCGTATTCACCGGTATCGTCTTTTTAATGATGCTGCTGTTGCTGATTCTCTATCCGGTTCTTTCCAGGGCATTCAATAAATTTGAACCCCTGCCTGAGGGGGAGCTCAGGGAAAGGCTGTGCAGGCTGTTAAACGAGAATAACTGTACGGTGGGGGAGATCAAGGTGATGGACGGTTCCCGGCGCTCCACCAGGGCTAATGCGTATTTCAGCGGCTTCGGCAGGACTAAGACCATTGTACTGTACGATACGCTTTTGGAACAGATGTCATCGGATGAGATTGTAGCGGTATTTGCACATGAAATGGGACACAATAAGCATAAAGATAACCTGAAAGTGCAGGGGTTGAGTCTGATCAACCTGCTGGTTATGGTACTGCTGGCCTGGGCATTGGTTTCTGTTCCGGAAATCTATTCCTGTTTTGGATTTGACAGGATAAACTACGGGTTTGCCCTTTATCTTCTGCAAACCGTGTGTCTGTCTTTCCTGACGCCTTTTCTGGGACTGCCTGTTGCTGCTTTATCCCGACATTTTGAATACCGGGCGGATCATTTCGCAAAGGAACAGGGTCTTGGCGGCGCGATGGTTTCGGCGCTTAAGGCAGTGGCACGCAATTCCTTTATGTGTCTGTCACCGCACCCGTTGGTGGTAAAGCTTACATATGGCCATCCTACAGTGAGCCAGCGGATTGCCGCACTGGAAGCGGATGAGGAGCCGAAAGGGTTCGGCAGGAAATGAAAAAGCGACATGAGAAAGCGCGTATCGATTATGCAATCAATACGCGCTTTCAAACCGTTTGGTCCAATGGACTTTACCTCCTTTAATATTCTGTTTTTTACCTCTTTTTCTTCCATTTCTGCTTTGGCTCTGTGCTTTCTCACCGTTCCTTTGTACCTTGTACTGCAGTGTCCGGATTATTGTCTGGAAAACGCTGCCTGAGTTAGTGTACTGACACATCTGCCGATTGTGTTACCGCTTGTTACTTATTCAGTTGTAAGTTTGGAAGAAGTTTTAGCATTTTCTTTCGTTGCTAAGACTATTATAATGCGGCCTGCATGATTTGTCAATACATTTTTTGAAATTATTTATAATTATATGCAAATAAATAAACAAAAGCAAAATTATCAGAATTTAACTACGCTTAAAATCATTTACTGTGCAAAAGGAATGGCCATTACAAGGGCGCTGCGGGGGATAGGGCTATATTGACAAAACAATCCGCATTCTGGTATCATGGTCTTACTCGAAAACGGGGTCTGGCAGTTCGTGCATAAAACGTTTTCGGAGTGAATTCTTATGTTACAGGGGATAAGCCATGAGAAATGTATATACAACACTTCTGTTGATCTTTGCAGCTGCCATCTTTATCTGCAGCTGTGTCATTGGCAGGCGGGATAAAAGCCCGCTTACCAGGGCCATACGCTATATAATGATTGCGGCGCCCTGTACCATGGTTGCTTATGCGGGAGCGTTGCTTGCGACAAATCAGCTTGCGGCGGAACTGATCTATGCCACATATTATGTGGTGTCGGATATTCTGCTGATCTGCATGCTGTTTTATACGCTGCAGTATACCCATGTTTATACGCCGAAAACAGTGCAGCGGGCAATCCTGTACCTTGTGGTGGCAGCGGACGCCCTGATGATGTATGCAAATGTTGTTACTGAAAAGGTTTTCATTTTCCGCTGTGGCATTATGGCGGACGGGGACACGTTGTTTTACGGCATTGCGGAAAGGGGCGGCCTGTACAATTTCCACAGGTTTGTAATCTACGGCCTGGTGGTGCTGGTGGTGCTTCCGCTGGGGATAAAGATAGCAAAGTCTCCGGCAATGTACCGCAAAAAATTCTGGCTTACGCTGTTCAGTTTGCTGATCATCATTGCGGCTAACGTGATTTATCTTGTAATGAGGCTGGAGATAGATTTTTCCGTGCTGACCTACGGCGTTATGGCGCTGGCCATTTACTATTTTAATGTCATATACGTTCCCCAGGGATTGGTGGAAGGGCTTTTATCCTCCAGTATCAAGAACATGGACGACAGTGTGGTATGCTTTGACATTGAGGGAAACTGCGTCTATGCAAATTCTGAGGCTTACGGTTTTTTCAGAGCCAGGAATACGGAACCCTTTGAAGAGTATTACAGGGAATGGATGAATGGAAGGAAGCTTTCGGAGACCGAGGATTCGGATTGGAAGGAGATCCGGGAAGAAAATTCCCAAAAGAAATACTATGATGTGAGCTTCAAGCGGCTGTGCGACAGAAACGAAAATTATGTGGGCTGCTTTTTCAAGATGCACGATGAGACGGTAGAGGTGGAGAAGCTGGCGGCCGAGCGCTTCCGGGCTACTCATGACAGGCTTACGGGAATTTATAACAGGGAGCATTTTTATGATGTGGCGGCGAAGGCAGTACAGAAGGCAGAACCGGGCACTTATTGTATGGTATGTTCCGACATCAGGAATTTTAAGCTGGTGAATGATATATTCGGAATCAACATCGGCGACGAGCTGCTGGTGAACATTGCGGATGCGCTTAAGCGGCTGGCAGGTTCAGGTTCTGTCTACGGCAGGCTTTCAGGTGACCGATTTGCCATATGTATGCCCAGAGAGCGCTTTGATCCGGATGTATTTGTGAATGAGATCCGACGCATAGGGGAAAAGAGCGGCACCTCCACATACCGAATCAGCGTTCATGTGGGGGTTTACGATATTGTGGACAGGGATATAGCGGTTTCCGTTATGTGTGACAGAGCCTATATGGCGATAAAAACCATTAAGTCAAGCCTCACGGATATGATAGCACATTATGACGAGGGGATAAGGGAGAGCAGCGTGAGCGAGCAGAAGGTGACAGGAGAGTTCGCGGCGGCCCTTGAGGATGGTCAGTTTTGCTTCTATATCCAGCCGCAGGTGTCCGTCAAGGGCAGGATCCTGGGTGGCGAGGCGCTGGTGCGCTGGATTCATCCCGAGCGCGGGATGGTACCGCCGATAGAATTTATCGGAATTCTGGAAAACACGGGTCTGATCTGCAGGCTGGATATGTACATATGGGATCTTGCTTGCAGAAAATTGCGGGAATGGAAGGACAGAGGGCTTACGGACTATTATATTTCCGTCAATATTTCTCCCAAGGACTTCTATTTTGCAGATATATATAAGGTGTTCACGGGACTTGTGGAGCAATATGAGATCAGCCCCCGCAATCTGCGGCTGGAGATTACGGAAAGTGCCATTATGAGTGATTTTGACAAGCAGCTGATTTTGATCCAGCGGCTGCAGGAGTATGGATTCATGGTGGAAATGGACGACTTTGGAAGCGGCTATTCTTCTCTCAATATGCTTAAGGATATGCCGGTGAACACGCTTAAGGTAGATATGGGCTTTTTAAGGCAGACGAGCCATCAGGAGCGGAGCAGGACGATCCTCAAGATGATCATTTCCCTGTCGAAACAGCTTGGCATGGAGGTGGTTACGGAGGGCGTGGAAACCAGGGAACAGGTGGATTTCCTGACGGGCATAGGCTGTGATATATTCCAGGGCTACTATTTTGCCAAGCCCATGCCGGCGGACGATTTCGAAAAAAAGTATTTTTTGAATTTCTGAGTGAAACGCCTTAACGGGGGTATTGCTGAAATTTTTTAAAAATTTTGTCGAAATACGTTGTATTTTGTCGATATATGTGATAATATATTATTGTATTGAATTGCGGCGATGCCGTTTTGCTAAGGGTCCGTTGTTCTGCCTGTTTCGGGTTACTGTTTCGACATTATGTATTTATGGAGTATTTCTGTTCATCTTTTGTTCTTATTAAAGGGCGTAGTCCGCGCAGGCAATGTGCGGTGTATCAGGGGTTCTTTATCTTTACGCAGTAAACAGTTCAGTGTGGCCGGAAGTTTAGCTGTTCAATTTCATCTTTTTATGATACACTAACGGGGCGTGTGAGAATGCGTCCCTGAAAGTGTGTATGGAGAACAGCAGGCCGATGGACGGGAGATGTAGATGGAAAAGTGGTATGTGGCGGCAAAAAAGGCGGATTTTGATAAATGGGCAGCCGAATTCGGCATCAGTCCCGTGCTGGCGAGGATTCTGCGTAACCGGGATCTGACGGAGGAAAGGCAGATCAAAAAGTTTTTGCAGGGAACCCTGGAAGACTGCTATTCGCCCTGGCTGATGAAGGACATGGAAAAAGCGGTGGGATTCCTTATCGAGGCGGCAGAGCGGGGGACTTTCATCCGGGTGATCGGAGATTATGATGTGGATGGTATCTGTTCCACTTACATTCTGATAAAAGGATTGAAGGCGCTGGGAGCGAGGGTGGACGGAGCGATTCCCCATCGTATTCACGATGGTTACGGTTTGAACGATACGCTAATTGAAGAGGCAAGGCAGGACGGGGTGGAAATGATCGTTACCTGTGACAACGGCATTGCGGCGGTATCCCAGATTGAACTGGCGGCTTCTTACGGTATGCGGGTGATTGTCACGGATCATCACGAGGTTCCCTTCCGAATGGAGACCGATGAGGACGGGACTGAGGTGCGAAGAGAGATCCTGCCCCCTGCACTGGCTGTCATCGATCCCAAGCAGGAGCAGTGCGGTTATCCTTTTCCGGGTATCTGCGGCGGAGTGGTAGCCTATAAGCTGATCAGGGCACTGTGGGAGCGAACCGGGAATTCTGCTCTGGAGGAAATTCTGGATGAGCTGCTGGAGTTTGCCGCCCTCTCTACTGTCTGTGATGTGATGGAGTTAAAGGACGAGAACCGGATTCTTGTGAAGGCGGGCTTAAATCGTCTCAGGAACTCCGGGAATCAGGGCCTGCGGGCGCTGGCGGAGGTCAACCGGCTGGATATGGCGGTTCTGAACGTTTATCATCTGGGATTTGTCATAGGTCCCTGCCTTAACGCCACAGGCAGGCTGGACACCGCAAGGCGTGCCCTGGAGCTTCTGCAGAGCGGTACCAGGGCAGAGGCCTATGGGCTGGCGCGGGAGCTGAAAGAGATGAACGACAGCCGCAAGAGCCTGACCATGAAGGGAGTGGAGGAGGCGGAGCGTCAGATTGAAGCGCATCACATGACAAAAGACAAGGTGATGGTCATTTATCTTCCGACGGTGCACGAGAGTCTGGCGGGAATTGTAGCCGGAAGAATCCGGGAGAGATATAACCACCCGGTCTTTATCCTCACCAGGGGAGAAGAGGGGGTTAAGGGTTCGGGACGCTCCATAGAGGGCTATCATATGTATAACGCCATGACGGAGGTTAAGCAGTACTTTGCAAAGTTTGGCGGTCATGCCATGGCGGCCGGATTGTCCATGGCAGCGCCATCCTTGGCGCGGACGGTATTGGACGGGGACGCCGGCTCGGAAGAGGAAATAATTGAGGCCTTTCGCAGGGAAATCAATGAGCGCTGCAGGCTGACGGAGGAGGATTTTACAGTCAGGGTGCATATTGACGTGCCTATGCCCATGGATTATGGTACCGAGGAGTTGGCGGATGAGATGAACCTTCTGGAGCCCTTCGGGGTGGGAAATCCCAAGCCTTTGTTTGCACAGAAGGATCTGATCTTTCTGTCGGGTTTTAAGATGGGAGCCAATAAAAACTGCGCCAGGTACACCGTACAGACGCCGGAGGGAAACAGAAGGCAGCTGGTGTACTTTGGAAATCTGGAGATATTCGGAGCCTTTCTGGAGGAGAAGTATGGTCCCGGGAGCGAGGCGGCGCTGTACGCGGGGGCATCCCGGATGAAACTGTCCGTGGTTTACCAGATGGGAAAGAATACATACAGGGGAAAGACGGAAGTACAGTATATTATGCAGCATTATTGCTGAACAGCCCATACTTTGACCGATATGGTCAAAGCATGGGCTGTTGCTTTCTGACTGTATCCGAAAAGGGGAAACGTGTCGGATTATGGAATTCAGTCCGATACAAGCCGGATGCCGGAGATGTCGCTTCCGATGCTCATGGAGAAATTTGTATAATAGACCACGAAGCCGGGCTTTGCGCCGGCCGGCTTTTTTACATGCTTTTTTTGGATATAATCAATCTCTACCTTTTCCTGGGCGCGTCCCTTGGAGTAATAGGCCGCCAGCCGCGCCGCCTCCTCAAAGGTGCGGTCGGGCAGCTCCTCCGCACCCTCCAGCCTGACGATCACGTGGGAGCCGGGGATTTTCTTGGCGTGGAACCACCAGTCGTTGCCGGTGGCGACTTTGAAGGTAAGTTCGTCGTTCTGGAAATTATTTTTTCCCACGTACATATGAAAGCCGTCACTGCTGATATAGTGGAGGGGTTTGCTTACGGCTCGTTTTTTCCCGGTGCCGCTCTTCCTGCGGATATATCCGCTCTCCGTGAGCTCTTCCCTGATTTCGGTCAGATCTTCCTCTCGTAAGGCAATATCCAGGGAATTGGCAATGGACTCCAGGTGGTCAATCTCGGATTTGACTTCTATGGTCAACTGTGACAAAGCCTCATAGGTACGCTTTAATTTATTATACTTCTCAAAGTATTTGGCAGCGTTTTCCGTGGTACTGAGGGTCGGGTCCAGAGGTATGTTTACCGTCTCATTGGTATAATAATTGAGTGCCTCCAGAGATTTTGCTCCGGGCTCCGCACCATAGCCGTAAGTGTTTAAGAGCTCGCCATAGATACGAAAGGTATCCCTCTTTTCCGTGTCCTGCATCTGGCGGAGCTGCAGGTCATATTTCCTGACGCTGCGTTCCAGTGCGGTCTGGACGATATGCCGCAGGTCGGAGGATTTCTGGCGGATGCGGGTGACGGTTTCCTTTTCCGCGTAATAAGTTTCCAGAAGCCCTGACATGGTTTCAAAGGTAACGGTATGGTCGTACATTTTTAAGGGCAGCGCGCAGAATTCCACGGGGCGGCCGCCGGTATAAGCGATATTGGGGGTGAAGCGTTCTTCCAAAACGGCATTGACCATATCGGACAATGCCCTGAAAAGCGCCTGATAAGCATGGTCTTCCAGTGCCGCCGCCGGGACATCGCCGTCTAGCCCCGCCTCATGGCAGAGCTCCTGGGCCAGAACAGGTGAAATTCCGGCAAAGCAGCCATAAAGGGCCTTGAAGATCGGTTGGGGCCTGGAGGAGACGGCCTGGTGGAAGGCATCGAAATCCACGGTCAGGGCATCCAGCTTGTCCTGAGTCTGGGCCACGAAGTACGGTTTCCCCGGCAGAACCTCACGCAGGGAGCTGACGGCTGCGGAAATCCGCTTGATACTGTCGATGATTATGTTGTCCTCGTCGCAGAAAATAATGTTGCTGTGCTTGCCCATGATTTCCACCACAAGGGTCTTGCGGCGCAGGTCGCCCATTTCATCCAGATGCTCAATCCGGATACGCACGATGCGTTCCAGGCCCGGCTGTGAAATGTCGATGATGCGGCCGTTCTGCAGGTGCTTTCTCAACAGCATACAGAAATTGGGCGCGGTCATGGGGCTTGGCTTCCCGGTCTCCGTCAGGTAGATCAAGGGCAGGGAGGCACCGGCAGAGATCAGCAGCTTCCGCTGTCCTGACGGCAGTTTGATTGTCAGGAGAAGCTCGTCCTCCTCCGGCTGGGCAATTTTTGCAAGCCGTCCGCCGGTCAGCTCCCGTTTTAGTTCGCTTACTACATTTGCTATGGTAATGCCGTCAAATGCCATGGTATTTCTCCTTTTTATAATGTGATGCGGCAGGTTTTCACCACCTCTGTTTTCACAGTCTACCAGAGTTAAGTTGAAAAAGCAATGGGCGGAAGCCTGCAGGGAAAAGCTATTGATGAAAGCTGCCGGAAATGGTAGAATACCTGAAAAGCCTGTTGACAGATAATTAACTTTGGAGGAATATACTATGTTTCAACGATTAAAGGAAAAGATACAGATGAAATTTCAGGCAGACAGTATCCCGGAAGCGGTCGGGGTTCTGGCCTTTCTGGCGGCCGACATTACCTGTGTGACTGCAGTGGTTGTGGGATGGATTCTCTTTATCGCGGGGGGCGGGTATGCTGACCAGGCCGCTATTGTGGGGGAAAGCGGTATTTTTTCTTTTGAGCAGCTGTTTACAAAAGGAACCGCAGGTATTTTCTATGTAAGCCCTGCTGCTGTCATCGAGGGCATAGCGCTGGCGGCTGCCTTCCTTGCCTGTTTTGTTTGTTTTTACAGGTATGTGGGAATTGCGCGCCGCATAATCATGTCGGTCCTGATTGTGCTGGCGGCAGGAATCGGAGGCTCGGTGGTATACCTTGAGCGTTTGAGCAGTGGTGCCATACCCCTTACGGAAGAACAGGCGGTTTCCTTCCAGGGTTTTCTGCAGAGGCTGGGAATGGAGGATATTTATTCTCTGATGACGGCGCTGGTGGCAGCCGGCGTCATTATGTCGGTGATTATCTTTATTTTCACTGCTTTTTCAAGGGCCGGCCTGCTTTTAAAATATATTCTGCTGTCGGCGCTCTTTTGCTTTGGAGCTGCCCCGCTGGTGCTCTTATTTCTGGAAAATATAATTCCGCTGTTTCTGTTTGCGGTGATATTGGCAGTGATATTCCTGGTGTTGAAGTTGATTACCCGGGGAGCGGATTCCGCGGGGGCGGGCAGTGCAGCCGGAAGCTTTGACCGCGGTGTGTCCGGGCAGGGAAATGATATTGCCCGGCAGGAATCCAATGCACAGATAAAACGTGTGGACAGCGGATGCAAGGTATTTCGCGGGGAAACCGTTTTAAGCGGGAAGGGAATTTTCTCTTATAACGGATTGAGTACTGCATATCTGTGTTCCCAAAGCGATTATGACAAGGGAAAGGTGCGGGTTGTTGATTGCGACAAGGGCGACCGGGACCATTCCCCTGTATTGCCCGGGCCGCCCCAGGGAGCGCAGCCTGCTTCGTCTTCCTGGATATAAAGCCGGTATATTGCGCGTCCGGTCAACTGTGTCCTGCGTCCGCCGACTCTTGACGCGTCCCCAAACTTATTCTATAATGTAAAGGTGCAGAGGAAAAACAAGCAACTGCAAAGCAGACATTTGTTTTTCGGAGGTTGCAGAGCAAAAACCAGGTTCCAGGCGGCGGACCGCCGTCTGGAAATAAGACGGGAGATACGGATGATTAAGAGCATGACCGGCTTCGGCAGATGCGAGGTCTCGGAGAACAGCAGAAAATTTACGGTTGAAATCAAGGCCGTCAACCACCGGTATCTGGATGTGACGATTAAGATGCCCAAGTCACTCAATTATTTTGAGTCCGCCGTCCGGGGCGAATTGAAAAAGTATATTTCCAGAGGTAAGGTGGATGTGTTTGTTTCTTATGAAGACCTTTCGGAGCAGACATGTAAGGTTCGATACAACAAAGAGCTGGCAGCGGAGTACTTCCTTTACCTGAAGCAGATGGCGGAGGAGTTCGGCCTGGCCAATGATGTCAGTGTGTCGTCTCTCTCCAGATACCCTGAGGTCCTGACGATGGAAGAGGCGGGAACGGATGCGGAGGAGCTTTGGAAAGAGCTGCAGAAGGCTGTGGACGGCGCCGCCAAAATGTTTGTGGAGAGCCGGGTTACGGAGGGAGAGCACCTGAAAGCGGATCTGCTGGAAAAGCTGGACGGCATGTCAAGGCTGGCGGACTTCATCTCGGAGCGCTCGCCCCGGCTGGTGGCTGACTACCGTCGCAAGCTGGAGGATAAGGTAAAGGAGCTTCTGGGCGACAACACCATGGACGAGGGCCGGATTTTGACGGAGGTTACGATCTTTGCGGATAAAATCTGTGTTGACGAGGAGATTGTAAGGCTTCGCAGCCATATCGAGACAACCCGGGCGTCCCTGCTGGAGGGAGGCTCCATTGGCCGCAAGCTTGATTTCATAGCCCAGGAGATGAACCGGGAGGCAAATACCACGCTGTCGAAGGCCAACGATCTGGAAATATCCAATTGTGCCATAGAGCTGAAGACGGAGATCGAGAAGGTAAGGGAGCAGATTCAGAATATTGAGTAACCACCGCCATGCCGGCGTGTGGCGAAGGAGGGCGGCATATGCTGATTCATATCGGATTCGGCAATATCGTAAATACCGCGAAGATCATTGCCATAGTCAGTCCGGAGTCTGCGCCGGTGAAGCGCATGGTGCAGGGGGCAAAGGAGAAGGGCATGGCTATTGACGCCACCCAGGGACGCAAGACCAAGTCTGTTCTGGTCATGGAAAACAGTCAGGTAGTGCTGTCGGCGCTTTTGCCGGAGACCATCGCGGGCCGTGTCCAGACGGGTCAGGGAGACGGAGTACAGCAGGCGGATGAAGAGGGAAATGAATATTAGCAGAAGATTTGTGCCGGTTTAGGCACGGAATGCGAGGAGATATGGAACAAAAGGGAATTCTGATTGTCCTGTCCGGATTTTCCGGAGCGGGCAAGGGAACTGTGGTAAAGAAGCTTATACAGAAATACGATGATTATGCTCTCTCCATTTCCATGACCACCAGGGAGCCCAGAAAAGGTGAGAGGGACGGCGTGGAATATTTCTTCTCCACAAGGGAAAAGTTTGAGGAGACGATTGTTCAAAACGGGTTGATCGAATATGCCCTGTACTGCGGAAATTATTACGGAACCCCCCGGGCTTATGTGGAAGAGCAGTTGGCGGCGGGGAAGAATGTGATCCTGGAAATAGAGATTCAGGGAGCGCTGAAGATCAAGGAGAAATTTCCCGAAAGCCTGCTGATCTTTGTGACGCCGCCCAGCGTGCAGGAGTTAAAGCGCAGGCTGGAGGGGAGAGGCACAGAAGAGCCGGAGGTGATCGCCAGGAGGCTGGCCCGTGCGGCAGAGGAATCAGAAGGCGTGAATGCCTATGATTATATAGTGGTCAATGATGACCTGGAGGCCTGTGTGGAGGAGATTCACCGTGTGGTGGACGCCGCCCGCAGGGCACCTGTCAGAAGGCAGGAGTTTATCAAGGAAATCAGAGAGGAACTGAAGGGTTTCGCGAAAGGAGCAAATTCATAATGTTACATCCATCTTATTCCGATTTAATGAAAGTAGTAAACAGCGAGGTCGAGCAGGGGGAAGCGCCGGTGGTAAACAGCCGGTATTCCATCGTAATGGCTACCTCCAAGCGTGCAAGACAGATTATCGCCGGGGAGGATCCTCTGGTGGAGGGCAAGGATAAGAAGCCTCTTTCCGTTGCGATAGAGGAACTGAACCAGAGTCAGATCAAGATACTTGGTGACGAAGAATAAGGAAAGAGGGGCTGTTGCAAAATAACGATCTTCCGATTCTGTATTTTGCAGCAGCTTTTTTGTCAGGCTGCATCCCGCAGGAGCGGGACTCATTTTGACAGACAGGAGTTATATGAAGATATTGTTTATTTCCTTAGGCTGCGACAAGAACCTGGTGGACACGGAAATGATGCTGGGGCTGCTTGGCCGTGAGGGCTATTCCTTTACCGACGACGAGGCGGAAGCGGATATTGTGGTGGTCAACACCTGCTGCTTTATCGGCGATGCCAAGGAGGAAAGCATCAATACCCTTCTGGAGATGGCGGAGCTAAAAGATTCGGGAAAGATCAGGGTTCTGATTGCCGCCGGCTGCCTGGCCCAGCGCTACCGGGAGGAGATTCAGAAGGAGATCCCCCAGGTGGATGCCATCGTGGGCACCGCCGCCATTGAAGAGATCGCGGAGGCCATCGGGGAAGCCCTGGAGGGAAAGGGCAGGAATCATTACCGGGAGCTGGATGAGAAGCCTGCCGCTCTGCGGGACAGGGTGTTGACTACGGGAGGGCATTTTGCCTATCTGAAGATTGCGGAGGGCTGCAATAAGCATTGCACCTACTGCGTCATACCAAAAGTGCGGGGACAATACCGCAGCGTGCCCATGGAGGATCTTACTGCCCAGGCGGAAAGGCTGGCGGGGCAGGGGGTCCGTGAGCTGATCCTGGTGGCCCAGGAGACCACGCTTTACGGCGTGGATCTCTATGGGGAAAAGGCGCTGCCGAAGCTGCTTAAGGGGCTGGCAGGGATCGAAGGGATCCATTGGATCCGGATTCTGTACTGCTATCCCGAGGAGATTACGGAAGAGCTGACAGAGACCATTGCCCGGGAGCCCAAGATATGCAATTACCTGGATATTCCCATTCAGCACGCCGCGGACGGTGTGCTGAGGCGTATGGGGAGGCGAACCCATCAGGAGGAGCTGCGCCGGCAGATCGGGAAGCTCCGGGAGCGGATTCCTGACATCTGTCTGCGGACAACGCTGATCAGCGGTTTCCCGGGTGAGACGGAGGAGGATTTCCAGGAACTGTATCGTTTTGTGAACGAAATGGAATTTGACAGGCTGGGGGTTTTTCCTTATTCTCAGGAGGAGGATACGGCTGCGGCCGAAATGCCGGACCAGATAGCGGAAGAGGTCAAAGCTTTCCGCAGGGACGAACTGATGGAACTGCAGCAGGCAATTTCTTTTGACAAAGCAGAAGCTATGACGGGTAAGGTGCTGGAGGTCATGGTGGAGGGAAAGGTGGCGGATGAGGATGTATATGTCACCAGAACTTACAGGGACGCGCCGGGAGTGGACGGCTATCTGTTCCTAAATACTACGGCTCAGTTGATGACCGGAGATTTTGTAAAGGTGCTTGTCACCGACTATAACGAATATGATCTGATAGGAGAAATATATCATGAGTAAAATGAACCTGCCCAACAAACTGACTGTTTTTCGGGTGATTTTAATTCTTCCTTTCCTGGTTTTCCTGCTGGGAGGCTATCACCAGTGGGCCTGGTTCCGGGCAGTGTTCGGCTGGGCCATCCCCTATGCGGACTATATCGCCCTGGGGATCTTTATCATTGCCAGCCTGACGGATCTGGCGGACGGCAAGATTGCCCGGAAATATAACCTGGTAACGAATTTCGGAAAGTTTATGGATCCTCTGGCGGATAAGCTGCTGGTCTGCGGCGCGCTGATTGCGCTGACGGAGATGGGGCGGATTCCTTCCTGGGTGGTAATTGTTATTATCAGCCGGGAATTTATCATCAGCGGCTTCCGGCTGATTGCTGCGGACAATCGTGTAGTCATTGCCGCAAGCTATTGGGGCAAGTTCAAGACTACCTTTCAGATGGTGATGGTCTGCCTGATGATTGCCAACCTGGGGGTAAAATATCACAAGGTGCAGATTGTTACCGACATTATCATGTGGATCGCCCTGGCATTGACGGTAATTTCACTTTTGGATTACCTGGTGAAGAACAAGGGTGTAATGAAAGAACAGAAATGAGGGAATTATGACAGTAGAACTGATCAGTGTGGGAACGGAGCTGCTGCTGGGAAATATCGTCAATACCAATGCCGCATATCTGGCGGAAAAATGCGCAGGATTGGGACTGACCTGTTATTTTCAGACGACGGTGGGGGATAACAGGGAGCGTCTGGGAGCAGCGCTCAGGAAAGCAATGGGGCGTTCGGACGTTATCCTGCTTTCAGGAGGGCTTGGGCCCACGGAGGATGATCTGACCAAGGAGACGGCGGCGGAGGTCTGCGGAAAGAAGCTGGTGCTTCATGAGCCCAGCCGGAAGGCAATCAAACGCTATTTCGAAGCCAAGGGCCTGAAACCTACAGATAATAACTGGAAGCAGGCCATGCTTCCGGAGGGCGGCATGGTGCTGGAGAACCATAACGGCACAGCCCCCGGCGTTATCCTGGAGGTGGAAAATACAAAAGTGGTGCTGCTTCCCGGACCGCCAAACGAGCTTTGTCCCATGTTTGAGGAAAGCGTTATGCCCTATCTGACAGGACTGACGGCGCAGGTTATCTGCTCCCAGACCGTGAAGATCTGCGGCGTGGGGGAGAGCAGGGCGGAGACCATGGTGAAGGATCTGATTGACGCCCAGACCAATCCTACCATAGCGACCTATGCAAAAACCGGTGAGGTCCATATCCGGGTGACGGCGGCTGCGACAGACCGGAAGGCAGCAATGAAGCTGATTAAGCCGGTCGTAAAGGAGCTGAAGAGCCGGTTTGGAAACGATGTTTATTCCACGGAGGAGGATACCAGCCTGGAGAAATCAGTGGTTGATCTTTTACAGGCAAACGACCTGACGGTCACCTGCGCGGAATCCTGTACGGGAGGTCTGCTTTCGGCCAGGCTGGTAAATGTGCCCGGAGCCTCCGAGGTATATAAGGCGGGAGTCATTACCTACTCCAATAAGGCCAAACGCAGATTCCTGGGGGTGAAGAAGTCCACCCTTCAGAAATATGGCGCCGTCAGCGAACAGACGGCGGAAGAGATGGCGAAGGGGGCGGCTCTTACACTGAAAGCAGACGCAGCCGTGGCAGTGACGGGGGTGGCCGGCCCTGACGGGGGAACGGAAGAAAAGCCTGTGGGACTTGTATACATCGCCTGCAGCGTCAAGGGAAAGGTTACGGTGAAGAAATATCACTTTTCCGGCAGCAGGGGCAAGGTGAGGGAGTCGGCTGTCTCTGCAGCGCTGGCATTGCTGCGCAGCTGCATTCTGGAATATTTCAGTAAGGTGACATTCGGAAAGAAGGATTAGGGGAAACAAAATATGTGGTGGATATTGGCATTGCTGTCCGCGGGCTTTGCGGCGCTTACTTCCATACTGGCAAAAGTGGGCATAGAGGGGGTCAACTCAAATCTTGCCACGGCCATCAGAACCGTCGTGGTAGTGGTCATTGCCTGGGGGATGGTTTTTCTCACCCATGCCCAGGGAGGATTAAGTCAGATCAGCAGGAAAAGCTGGTTGTTTCTGATCCTGTCAGGCCTCGCCACCGGAGCCTCCTGGCTGTGCTATTACAGGGCCATTCAG
Source organism: uncultured Lachnospiraceae bacterium (assembly GCA_947575805.1). Lineage (GTDB taxonomy): Bacteria > Bacillota > Clostridia > Lachnospirales > Lachnospiraceae > Acetatifactor. The sequence continues at coordinate 9,864 of CANPOY010000009.1, read as the reverse complement.
GTAGGCGAGGTGTCAAAGGTGGCTCCTATAGACAAGCTGAGTGTGGTGATTACAATGATTCTGGCATTTGTATTCCTGCATGAGCAGTTTACGGTCAAGTCTTTGATCGGTTGTCTGCTGATCGGTGCGGGGACGCTGGTTATGGTTTTGTGAGCAGGGAGCGCAGGTTTAAAACATTGAGTTACGTGAAGCAGGCGGGCTAAGATGAAGGAAAGAAAAATATTCAGTAAGAACAGCACCTATCAGCAGATAGAGGTGCTTAAGACCAATCGGAACAAACGATACAAGTATAACAGATTTCTGGTGGAGGGGGTCCGCAGCCTGAACGAGGCCGTTAAAAACGGCTGGATGATCCACTCCTTCCTTTATGCGGAGGCCGGATTATCTGACTGGGCAAAGAATATGCTTAAAACGGTAAAGACGGATGAAAATTATTGTTTGACGCCGGAGCTGATGCGGGAGCTGTCCGATAAGGAGGATACCTCCGAGCTGATGGCGGTGATCGGGATGCGGGAGGACAAGCTGGAGACCGTGGAGCTTTCGGAGAATCCCTTTCTGGTACTCTTTGACCGGCCGTCCAACAAGGGGAATCTGGGAACCATGATCCGCTCCTGCGACGGGCTGGGAGCGGATATGCTGATTCTCACCGGGCATTCGGTGGACTTATATGACCCGGATGTGGTGGTATCTGCCATGGGATCCTTTTTTAATCTGCCGGTGGTGAGGATTGACGACAACGGCAAGCTGTACGGATTTATCGGGAAAATGAAGGAGAAGTATTCCGATTTCACCGTTGTGGGAACCACGGCTCACCGGGAAAACCCCATCTGGTCTGCGGATCTGACCGTGCCCCTGATGCTGATGATCGGGAATGAGACCATGGGGCTGAACAAGGCGTTTAAGGAAGCCTGCGATATGCTTTGTACCATTCCCATGTCGGAAAATTCTTATGCCTCTTCTTTTAACGTGAGCTGTGCAGCGTCCGTTATGATGTATGAGGTCACAAGGCAAAGGGACGTCTCCCCGGAAGAACGGCATGCCTGAACCGCTACCGCAAATAAGATCAAGCAGGTTCCGTTCCCATCCTGTATCATAAGTACAGGACAGTCATAACGAGGTCGTGCGGCAGATGTATGAATGGTATAAGCTGATACAGGAAATGATAGAAGAGATAGATCAGGGGATCAGGGATGAAGATGACAGCTTATCCTTAAGTTATTATGCGGATAAGCTGGGGTATTCGGAATTTCACCTTTCCAGGAAGTTTAAGGAGATCTCGGGGATGCAGTTTCGGGAGTATCTGCGGAACCGCAAGCTGGCCTTTGCGCTGAAGGAGCTTCGGGATACGCAGAACGGGATCCTGGATATTGCCCTGAAGTACGGTTTTTCTTCCCATGAGGCATTTACCCGTGCATTCAGGGAGGTTTACGGCATTACGCCCAGAGACTATCGACGAACCCTCAAGCCTGTAGTTCTTCGTACCATTTTAAAGCCTTTTGACTGTTACTTAACGGAGATTGGAGCAAGAGGTATGGAGAAATCAACGAAAGATGTAAAAACATATTTTGTAACCATTCCGGCGCATAAGTTTTTGCATATCAAAAATTATGAGAGCATAGGATATTGGGACTTCTGGCAAAAGCAGAGTCTCATCCCGGGGCAGGACTGCGAAACCATCTGCGGTCTGCTTGACAGTATTCAGGGTAAGCTGGACGATATGGGAGGCGATGACGCAAACAGCGGAAGCGGCCAGATTATGGCATTTATCAACGAGCCTGCAGGCAGGATCTGCAGCTGGGGGATTCCCCTTGCGGAATGCTATGGGGTAAGGTTGCCTGCGGATTATGCGGGGGAAGTGCCCCCGCAGATGCTTTTGACCGACGTTCCGGAAGGAGAGTATATTGTCTTTGAACATGGCCCCTTTGACTATAATACGGAAAACTGCGGCGTGGAAGAAAAGATCGAGGCGGCCATGAAGGAATTTGACTACTCGGATACCGGGTACTGTCTGGACACTACGCCCGGCAGAGTGTTTTACTTTTACCATGACCCTGAGCGGTACTGGAAATATGTCAGGCCGGTAAGACGGCAGGGCTGAGAGGCTTTGCATTGACGTGCAGGCAGGTTTGTGTATAATATTAGTAGGGAACGCAACGATCCGGCAGTTTGTCCGGATCGTTGTTTTCATAAAAAATAACCTGACACCGTTGTTGAGGGAAAAATGAAGATAACGATTTGTGATGACAATAAGGAAGACCTGCTGAAGATAGAGAAACTTCTTTTGGCATATCAGGAGAGGAATCCCCGTCCGGAGCTCGTGGTGGAAAAATATACGGATGCCCTTCTTCTGTACCAGGAGATGCAGGATAAAGAGCCCGCAGATATTTATATACTGGATCTGCTGATGGACGGAAAGACCGGAATTGACCTGGGGCTTGAGATGAGGCGGTCCGGCGGTGAAAGCGAGATTATTTATATCACCTCATCCGACGATTTTGCACTGGATGCTTACGGAGTACATGCCATCAGGTATCTGCTGAAGCCGGTCAGGGAGGAAGATTTTTTTGAAGCGCTGGATCAGGCAATTGCCTGTGTCAGGTCCAGGGAGCAAGCCTTTTTTCTCGTTAAGACAAGGGATGGACTGGAATCGGCAGCTTATTCTCAAATCGAATATGTTGAAAGCAACGCCAGGACCTTGGTGGTTCATCAGGCGGACGGCAGGTACATCCGAAGTATTTTTATCAGGAAATCTTTTGATGACGAGGTTCGGAGCCTGGTAAAAGATCATTGTTTTGTGCAGGTACACAAATCTTTTGTGATAAATTTGAAATATGTGCGCAAGCTGGGACAGGGCGCCGTTGTTATGGAGAGCGGCAGGGAGGTTCCCGTGAGCAAGTCGCGAATGGCGAATGTGAAAAAGGAGTATCTTTCTTATGCGCTGGAGAGATACGGTTAAGGAGCGGAGATGGGGTATTTTAGAAATATTAACTATCTGATCAGCCACTGCTTTTTACTGATATTCATATATCTGTTTATAGTCCATCGGTTTTCCCGGGTAAAGACAGTCATGATCTGCCTTTGTGCGTTTCTTATGCTGACTGCCACGGATGTGCTGAAGCTGAATCTGTTTCCGGACAGTAAGCTTTGCTATGCGGCAGTAACGGTTTTTCAGATTGTGGTGACCCAGGCGACAGGGTTGATGATTGCCAGGGAGCGAAACGGTAAAGTCCTGTTTCTGGGTCTCAGTGCTTCCAATTATGTGATAGCAGGCAGCATTATGGCCTCGGTTCTGCAGATTTGCACGAAGAAAGAAGGCCTGGCTCTTACGGGCAGCCTTTTAGTACAACCTTATGCAGCGGTCGGAGCGGAATCTGAAAATACTGCGCCATGGCGTGCGGCATTATTCCGGGATGATACTCTCAACTGCGTGAAGGAATACGAAGCGGAAAGACGGTGCGTGGAGGCAAAGATTCACTGTGTGGCGGCAAAGATTCACTGTGTGGCGGATCACCTGCTTCTGCATATTGAAAACTGTGCAGCAGGGAGATCCGGTTTGACGGGGAAACCGGCCTGCCCATAAGTAAACGGGGGAAGCATTGACTGCAAATGGGAAAACGGAAGCTTTGGCATCATTTTGTTTGCGAAATTTTAGCTGCTTTTTGCGGAGAAAAAGAGAAGCGAATTCATAAAAAAGCTGTATAATTATATCAAGGAACTGCTTTGAGCATTAATGAGTGAAAGGTATTTTTCATGCAGAAAACATTTATTAAATATACCCTGGTAATTGTGACAACAGCTATTTTACTGATTCTTTTCATTAATTATTTTTTCAGCGTTCGGTCTGTGGAGGTACAGAGGCTTACGGCTTTTCGGACCAAGATAGAGCAGGTGATTCATACCCTGGAAAACAATGAGGAAGAGCTGGCTCTGCTGAATGAGAACCTGGGCGAGGATTATCTCACCAGGGCAAGGGCAGCAGCCTATGTGCTGGAAAGGCAGCGGGAGATGTATCTGGATGTGGAAGAGCTGCAATACCTGGCCAATCTGCTCAATGTGGATGAGCTTCATGTGATCGACGGGAATGGTATTATTGTGTCCGCATCCGTTGCGCGGTATATCGGTATTGACATGGCGAACCATCCGCAGACAAGAGAGTTTCTGTCCCTTTTGGAGGGCGGGGAGGATGTTTATCTGATTCAGGATCCCCAGCCCAACGCGGCGGAAGGCGTGATCAGACAATACGTGGGGGTGGCCAGGAGAGATCAGAAGGGAATTGTACAGGTGGGATTTGCGCCTACCAGGAAGCTGGAGGCGGAATCTCGAAATACCTATGAATATATTTTCTCCAAGTTTCCTACGGATGCGGGTGAGGAGCTCTATGTGGTGGATACTGCCACAGGAAAGGTGTTAGGGCATTCCGGAGGCATGGATCAGGCGTTTACCGCGGAATGTTATGAGCTGTCCCGGCTTCTTGCCTGTGAAGAGGGGGCTTTTGTGAAGGGTCCGGGGGGTATGATGTATGTGGTAAGCCGTCCTTATGAAGAGGTGCTGATTTGTGCAGCCTTTCCCCGGAGCTTGTTGTTTTCCAAGCTGCTGGTGAATATGCTCAGTATCTTTCTGTGCCTGCTGTGCATTGAGATTGCGGTGATCCTGCTGCTGAATTATCTGGTCAAGCGTAAGGTGATTGACGGAATACACTGTATCAATGAGAATCTGACCGCAATTACCAATGGAAATCTGGATGTAAAGGTGGCCGTTGGCGGAAACCGGGAATTTGAGGAGTTAAGCAGCGGAATCAACACCATGGTGAAAAGCATCGTCAGCATTTCAAACCGCATTTCCGCCATTATAGACATGAGCGGCATCCCGCTGGCAGCCTTTGAGTATAAGCGCGGGGAAAACTATGTCTTTGTCACCTCCGGAGTGGGAGAACTGCTGTCCCTTTCGGCAGCCCAGGCGAAAAGACTTTACGGAAATGCGGACTTATTTGATGATTATATCCGTAAGCTTACGGAAAGGCCTGCGGAGGGAGAGAAGGAGATTTTCCCTGTGGGCGAGGGGAAATATGTGCGCATACATATGTCCGGAGCCGGCGGAGAGAAGGGGTGTCTGGGAGTTATTATTGATGCCAGCCGGGAAATACAGGAAAAGAAAAAAATGCTGTATGAAAATACTCATGATGCCCTGACTGGACTGTGCAAATATGAGTATTTCAAGCAGCTGTCGGCAGAAATCATTAAGGGAACGGCTTCCGGAAGGGGATGTGCTGTTGTCATGCTGGATCTGGACCGCTTTAAGGAGGTAAACGATACCTTTGGCCACAATACGGGGGACCATTATCTGCAGACTTTTGCGTGGGTAATGAAGGCCATGCCGGAGGAGCATTTCCTGACGGCCAGACGCTCCGGGGACGAATTCTGCATGATGATTTACGACTGCGGGGACAGGGAGCAGGTCATCCGGTATCTGGAAGAGTTCTTTCTGGCGCTTCGGAATACTCCGGTGGTCCTGTCGGACACGGAGTCCAGGGTGATCGGCGCCTCCGCCGGGTTCCAGTGGACGGATTCCTCCGATGCTTCGGTGGAGGAGCTGTTAGGCCATGCGGATGAAGCGCTTTATGAGGTGAAGCGGGAAAACAGGGGGCATTTCAGGGAGTGGAGATGAAAGAAAGATTGACAATATCACATTGAAGATTTTCAAAGTATCATACTGAAAAATTCCTCTGGACTTTTCTGGTGAAATATGGCAAAGTAAAACTGCAATGTCGAAACATTTGGGGGAAGTGGCGCTGACCATCTTCCCTTTTTTCGGTATTCATAGACTGAAACTAATACGCCGTTGTTTGGCAAGCTGCTGGAGGCGGCAAGACGGTACGGCGATGACAGCAGGAAGAGCATGGAGGGCATTGCTGTCAGAGGAACTATGTTTAGTGTGCTTGATTTGGAAGGACTGGCAGGGCCGCACGCGGCGGAGTTCGAGGGAAAGAAGACTTTTGGTGTTCTGTTTGAAGAGGGCTGCCATGCGGTTACCGAGGGGAGGTATGCCCTGTCGGTCAATGCAAATTCCCTTCACAGGGAGGCCTTTGATGCCTGGAACCAGTGAATTCTGGAAAAGTATACATATGTACGTCAGGAAGGCAGAGTAAGTAAGTGCGAGTATAACGGCAGACCTGTCACGGAGGAAATGCAGGAGGAATTCAAGGAGAGGATAGAGGGCGCAAGGCCCCTGCCCATCCGCACTGCTCCCCTGCCGGACAGTGTTCTGGAAGAGGCGGGGGATTATTTTAGCGGCTCGAAGGAGGTTTTCAGCCATGCTTGATGGCTGATGAACGGCGGAACTTATTTCTGGACTTTATTAAGGCAAAGTGGTATCATAAGGAGGTAACGAGGACATGGGGAAATGGCAGCAGCCATCTCCCCTTTTCCGGTACTCATGAATGGGACACTGACAGGCCGGAATCAGATAAGTAGTGGAGGGATGTATTATGAAAAGGTATATTTTATCTGCAATGATTGTTCTTTTTCTGTCAGGGGTTTTCCTGACTGCCTGCGGGGGGAAGGAAGAGGGAAAAAAGCCGGAGGAAAGTACCTGGCAGGGAATTGAACCGGGAATGGCGGATCTGACTGCCATCACGGAACGAACGGAATACTATGATGTCAAGGTGGAAGCGGAAGACCTCTTTTCTCTTGGCCTGGAAGAAAAAATGCTTCAGGAGAAGCGGGCAACAGGGCTGATTGCCCCGTCCGGAATCACCTGGGTTCCGGTGGGTACCCAGTTTCTGCAGGGGGAGCCTGTACAGCTCTGGGCGGAAGCAGACCCGGATGGGTCGGACATTTATCTTTACAGGAAGGACGGGAGCAGGGAGCTTCTTGTGGAGAATATTTCCAATGAATATATTTCCAGCAGACTCAGGCCGTCCGGCCAGTGGTATATGGATCAGCAAGGGGATTATTACTGCTACGGAAATGCCATGCGTCAAGTGGGCAATGATTACGGCGTATCTAATAGCTTTCTGGCAAAGATCCTTTCCTCAGGAGAGATCCTTTACGAGGTCGCTACGGAGTCAGACGTTTATATAAGAGACATATGTCAGGCGGAGGACGGCAAGGTATACCTGCTGCTGGATGACAGGACGGTAGATAAAATATATGGAGTATGGAAAATAGCGGAGGTGGATCCTGGCACCGGAGAACCGGTCAAGGAGTCTGTGATGGAATTACCCTGGAAATATATGATAATTCTTGGAAAAGAAGGTAATTTCCCGGCAGTCACAGGAGAGAACGAGGGTATTGACCGCACGATTTCCAGGGTGGATCCGGAGGAAGGAAGCCTGTCGCCTATCCTGTACTTTACCGGTCTTTCCTATGGGTGGCACAGCGACCTGGAGCTGCAGGATTTTCTGGTGCAGGAAGACGGCGGAATCGAGCTTCTGTGGACCCGAACAAACGGGGCCGGGGGACTTTGGGAACGCCTTAAGATAGAGAAGGTGGAAAAGATTCCCATTGTTGTAAGGGGAAGCTTTTATGGAGATACATGGCTTGGTAACAAGGTGCTTCAGTTCAACCGGGAAAACAGCAATTACCATGTGGTAGTGGAAGACTGCGGAAGCGGTAATGATAAGGAGGACTTTGCCAGGCTGACGAGCATTCAGATCGGCGCCGGCGGGGGGCCGGATATTATAAACGGGGGGCTCATGAAGGATTATATGGAGGGATTGCTGGATAAAGATGTCGTGGAGGACCTGACCCCTTATATGGAAGCCTCCGCCGTCCGGGAGGAGGAGTATTTCCCTCTGACCTTTGCCTCTCTTCGGCAGGGAGGGCGGATCTATGGAGTGAATCCCGAAATGACGGTATGGGACTATAAGATGGCGGTGGAAGTGCTGGAGGGCCTGGAAGCGCCGGATATAGAGACATTGGCAGATGCTTTGCTTGCCTTAAAAGGGGAAGGCGTCTATTGTAAGGGGTATGATTCTGCAAGACTGCTGAGAATGTTTCTTCAGGGAACGGAGAGCTTTTGGGGGATGGTGGATTGGGAGAGCGGCAGCTGTGAGTTCAATACGCCGTTGTTCGGCAAACTGCTGGAGGCTGCAAAACGGTACGACGACAACGGCAGGAAGAACACGGAGAGCATTGCTGTGGAAAGAGTTTTGTATAGTGTGCTGCATCTGGAGGGACAGGCTCGGCTGATGGAGAAGGAGATGGAGGAGAAGGTCACGCAGGGAATCCTGTTTGACGATGGCAGCCATGCGGCCTGTTCTTGGGAAGATGTCTTGTGCATCAATGCAAATTCCCTTCACAAGGAGGGAGCTTGGGAATTCATTCATTTCCTAATCAGTGAGGAAGCTCAGTCTTCAGATTTCAGGGAGTTATCGTTCCCGCCCGTGCACAGGAAGGCCTATGATGTCTGGGAGCAATGGCTTCTTGATAATTATACGAATGTATATAGGGAAGGTTATGATATTATACGCGCATATAACGGCATTCCGCTTACAGATGAAATGCTGGTGGAATTCAGAGAGAGAATAGAGGGGGCAAGACCTCTGCCCATCCGCAATGAGCCCCTTCTTAACATTATTCTGGAGGAGGCGGAGGATTATTTTAACGGCTATAAGAACGCAGAGGAGATCAGCGGAGTCATTAATAAGCGCGTGCAGCTGTATCTGGATGAGAGAAAATGATAAAGATTTCGTCCCTGTTGAGAAAAGCTTTGCTGTACTATAGCTTCGGCGGTTTCCACAAAAGCACATTAATATGATCAGAAGTCCTGTGCCATAATCGGTTTGACAAAGGCTGATTTGCAAAAGAGAACACGATGCGGCTTTAATATGCAAACGAGCAAAGCTTGAGGACATAAATATATTGCCCGAACAAGAATAGGGTAATAAGGGATACCATTATATAAAAATACAGACTTATAAAAATGAATGATGAAATGGAATTGTCAGGGTAGCAAATTAGAATTTGAAAGAAGATCGGCGCATAATGGTGGGAGTCTATTTAAGTGGAACAGGAAACACAAAGCACTGTATTGAAAAATTGATCTGTTTATTGGATGAGACCGCACAGGCGATCCCCATCGAAGAGTCAGAAGCGGTACAGGAGTTGTCCCAGCATAATTTTATCGTTCTGGCATACCCTGTGCAGTATTCAAATGTACCCGTTATGGTAAGGGACTTTATCAAACATTATGCGGACTTCTGGAAAGGCAAACAGGTGCTCTGCGTTGCAACAATGGCGATGTTCAGCGGGGACGGTGCAGGCTGTTCGGCGCGACTGTTAAAAAAGTACGGTGCGGAGGTTGTCGGCGGCTTACATATTCAGATGCCCGACTCTATTAGCGACGTAAAGCTGCTGAAAAAGCCGGCAGAGAAAAATCGTGAGATCATTCAGGCGGCAGACAGAAAAATCGAAGAATGGGCCGGCAAGATCAAGCAGGGCAGATTTCCAAAAGATGGCTTATATTTTTACGACAGGATCGCGGGCTTGCTCGGTCAACGGCTTTGGTTTTCCGGGAAAACAAAGGACTATTCCAATCAACTGAAAATCAGTCAGGCCTGCATCGGGTGTGGTCTGTGCGCCCGTCAATGTCCGATGAAAAATCTTGCGGTCAAAAATAGTAAAGCTACTGCGGGAGGCCACTGTACCATGTGCTACCGCTGTGTTAACTCCTGCCCCCAGCAGGCGATCACATTATTGGGAGATACCGTTGTGGAGCAGTGTCGCTATGACCGATACGGGGAAGGATAGATAGCTTCCAGTTTACCGGGCAGTCATCCTTCAATGGGGCTCCTGGCTGCTATGTGTACCCATCCTTATTTTCAGGAGATTGTGGATGTCGAAAAATATAATTATCATGACGCAA
>CANPOY010000008.1 GCA_947575805.1 uncultured Lachnospiraceae bacterium | reverse complement strand
GTTCAAGCGGCAGAAAACGGAAGACCATGTAGTTGTCAGGGATACCCATGAAGCTATTATTGACAGGGATACATTTCTTCAGGCAGCTGATATTATCCGCAATCGCAAGACTGTGCGCACTGACAATCGGCAAAAGAATGAAAACCTGTTTTACCAGAAGATTTACTGCGGTCATTGTGGATGCAGGCTAAAACACGAAGTACATACACGCCACTCCCAAATCCATGCGGTATATTATTGCCCCCATGCAAGACCTTCAGGCGGCGGTACATGCAACTTACATTCCATAAAAGATGAATTTCTAAAGGAACAGGTGCTACGTCCGCTGCAGGTTCAGGTTCAGCTTATTTTGGACAAACAGGTGCCTCTCCCAAAGTCTGACAAAGAAAAGCTCCAGAGCAGACTGCGGGCAATTTCACGGCTGCTGGAACAAAATAAGGGGAAAATTCCCCGCCTCTATGAAGAATTCAGAACAGGGAACATAAGCCGGGAACAATTTGTCAAACAAAAAGATGCTATATCATCTGCTAATAATGAGCTTGACTCAGAAAGGAGTGAAATAGAAGAAAAACTACACGCCATTGAATCCGCACAGAAAAAAACTGAGTCAGAGTCGCTTCTGGAAATAACCAGACTAAAAACCCTAACTCAGAATGCTGTTGATCTATTTGTAAGTAAAGTCGTTGTAAATTCTCCTGATTCCATTGAAATCACTTGGAAGTCAAAGGATTTATTTGATGAAATTTACAATAGGAATGCCTAAAAATCAGCATTCCTATCGAAAAATGAATGATATACAAAAGATTGTAACTATAAACCGGTTTGTCTGTCTGAAACACAATACTCCACAATAATAATGGGCACGTTTGTCTTTTTCAGGAGGTAATAGCTGTCATTTGCCTTCACCCCACGCTTGTTTTCCGGATCCGTCTTCTCCACCAGCTGCCCCTGGACCAATTCTGCCAGTTCCTGCCCTTCCCTGCTGCCGGTATAGTAGAACACCTGTGCCCCGTGCACATACTCCTCCGGGTAACTGTTCTGGTGAATGCTGACAGTAATATGCGGAGCGGCTTCTTCTATCACGTTGATTCGCCTCTTCATGTCCTGCACCTTTTTATTGGAGGTGTCAGCATCATACAGTCCCTCGTCGCTCTCCCTCGTCATTACCACCTTTATATCATTTGCCTCCAGGTATTTTTTCAGCTTTTCCGCAATCAGCAGATTCAGCTTCTTTTCCTCCACACCGTTTATCCCAATCTTCCCGGGATCACGCCCCCCATGGCCCGCGTCGATCACCACGCAGAATTCGGTTTCCCCGGAAGCTACGCCGTTCTTTTTGCCCACGCCCTTTGCCGCAGTGTAAAGTACTACTTCCCTGCCCACATAGACAAGGGATAACACCAGAAGCATTCCTAACACCGCAGAAAGCAGCCTTTGGTTCCATTTACTCATATTGCAAGCCTACTGTCATAATTTTCCTTATATATATATTCTTCTTAATTTTTGTTTAAAACCGTCAAAAGTATTGCATTGTCAGATTTTTTAGGCTAATATGGTCTGGAGGAGTATATTTTATGAAGAAATCACGTAAAATCCTGGCTGCCGTATTTGCTGTTGCTGCCGTAATCTGCCTGACTGCCGCCGTTGTTTTAATCATCTGGCAGGTCAGTGACAATATACGAACATCGAAAAGTACCGAGGGATTGCAGGCGTCTGCGGACGCTGCGGGAACGCCCGAGCCGCCGATTTCACCGGATCCTTCGGAATCTTCCTCCGAGGCTAACGTACCGGAGACTTCGCCGGAACCCCCGGTGTCCACGCCGGAACCGACGCCCGAGCCGGTGGAAAATCCATACCGGGACAGTTTCCTTGCAAACAGTGATATGGCTGCATGGCTGCAAATAGCGGACACCAAAATCGATTATCCTGTCATGTGGACTCCGGAGGATGAAGAATATTATCTGCGCCGGGGCTTTGACGGCTCCGCCAACAGAAACGGCTGCCTGATCCTGGACACTGACAGCAGTCTGGATCCCCTGACAACGAACCTGATCATCCATGGGCACAATATGAAATCGGGTGCCATGTTCGGCACACTGATGAACTACGAAGACGAGGACTACTGGCAGGAACATAAAACCATTGCCCTGTACACCAAAGAATGCCTTCGCAATTACGAAGTGATAGCAGTGTTTCGCACTCAGGTTTATAAAAAAACAGATCAGGTATTTAAGTTCTACAAATTCTTTCAGGCCGACACCACTGAAGAATTTGATGATTTTTATCAAAATATAATGGCTTTGTCCTTATATGACACCGGTGTCACAGCAGAGTTTGGAGACCGCTTCCTGACACTGTCTACCTGTGCCTATCATGTGGAAAACGGGCGCTTCGTGGTCGTGGCGAAGGAAGTGGAAAGCGGAGATACCTATCTCCCCATTCAAAATTAAAGGAGGAAGAAATATGCACAAAAAAATCAAATTATTCGTATCCATGCTTGTGGCGGCGGCAATCCTTGTCTTTCTGCCAGGCAGCAGCCTGACCGCAAGGGCAGCAGAGGGAAACACCTACTCTCTGAAGTACTTCGGCGGAGACATCAATGACTGGCGCTATGTATCCGGCAGCACTTTCGAAGACGGAATGTATCACCGTGAGCTCTACACCTTAACCGCGTACGATCTGAAGGACGGAGACAATATTGTCGTTTATCCCAGTGACGCAGCGCCGGCCAAGAACCTGGATCTCGGCAGCTTTAAACTGGGCAGCGTAACCGTTCATCAGGGCGCCCAGGCCGTTGTCAGTGCCGGCAGCATCAAGGACTGTTATATCCTGAACGGAGCTTATGCCTCCGTCAACGGAGAGGTTACCAACGCTTATCTGTACGACAATGCTACCTGCACCTTCCACAACAATGTCCTGTACATGGTTCTGTATATTACGGACGTTCCGCACTCCAACATCAGCTGCGGCGGAACCGTGGGAGAATTCCGTATTTATACCACTGCCGGCGAATCCAAAGGCGCCTTTTATGACATCCCTGCCAACACAATGCGCCTGACAGACGGCACGATTCAATTCCCCGTTTGGTCTCCGAACCCTTCGGAAGCCTATCTTCAGGCAAAGGCAGAGGCAGACGGAACAGCTTCGATCCAGCCTCCGGCAAACGAAACGCCGGCAGACAGCTCAGCTCCATCCGCTCCTGCAACGGACAATGCTTCCGATGAGTATGATAAGGTTCCCAAGACCGGCGAGGACGGAACCGGCCTCTGGCTGATTGCCCTGACCGGTGCTGCTGCCGTATTGTACACGGTAAGCTGCAGACTTTACAAAAAGGCGAAATAACCGGACAGATTTTCCGGTATCGAAGTGATATTGAAATAAAGAAAAAACGCTTCCAGGCTATCGTCCTGAAAGCGTTTTTTCGAGATGTTTTTTAGCGATATTACCGTTATTTAGTTCCCGCGTATGCAGCTACCAGATCCCAGACGGCCTTCGTTCCGTATCCCAGCCTCCACACGGCAACACCGCCTATATTGCGTGCGCTCATGGCATTCAGCTTCACCCGCAGGGACTCCGCATCCTCGATCCACATCTGGTAAAAGCAGCTTGTACCCTGCCACTCGATATAATTCTGGCATACCGTGTCATTCCATTCAACCGTGTCATAAGTCTGCCCGTAGTTTTTCAGGCATTCCTCCACATTGCTGATTGGGATTGCCGAATCCGTCACCTCCGCCCCTTCCGTTTTCCACAGCCTGGTATAGAAAGGAAGTGCATTGATCACCTTTTCTGCAGGAACCTGCTCCAGCATCCGATCCAAGCCTCCGGTTACAAAGTCAATGCTGGCAACACTCCCTGCCTCCCCGCATCCGCCCCAGTGCTCGTCATATCCCATCATAATCACATAATCCACTACCAGGCCCTGAATATCCAGCCTGGCAGCATTAGAGGAATTCAGAGGAACCTTTTCATCCACAGACAGCACCAGCCCGTTCTGCCTGCACAGAACCGAAAGCTCCCGAAGAAACTGATTAAAGTGCGGCCTGGCCTCGTCTGTCAGCTCCTCAAAGTCAATGTTAATCCCGTCCAGTCCATATTCCAGCGCGGTAGCCGTCATATTCTGCGCCATCTCCTGACGCCTCGTGGTGGAAGACAGTATCTGATAGCTGTCCACCGCTGTCTTTGTATCCAGTGCATAATTGAAATCATCCCAGACGCCCCAGACCTTCAGCCCTGCATTGTGCGCTTTCTCCACATACTTTGCGGAGGCGTAGGATCTGAAAAGCTCTCCTTCGCTGTCCTTTAAACTGAACCATGTAGGCGCTATGACATTGATACCCTGCCCTTCCTTCATCATATCCGCTAGCGTATCGTTCCCGCCCACGCCGCCAATCGCATGCCAGCCCAGGTTCACCTTTCCGGGCATGGAAACAGACGTATACTCCTCCTGCACATAATCAGTGACCGGAGTTTCCACCTTCGTGTCCAGATTGGTCAGCCGCTTATTTTCCACATAACCGATCATGGCATCGGAAGTCTTCACCTTGCTCCAGTTCTCCATTTCCTCCAGGAATTCCACCGTTTCCCCTTCCTCCAGCTCCCGCAGGATCGGACTTTTAATCCCCCCCTGCACACGCAGGTGGGTCTTCTTCCCTATGGTATACGTCCTGGCGATTCCCCACTCTGTATGAACCTGCAGATGCCTGTCAAACCTTTCACAGGAAAAATTTGCAAACCGTCTGACATAATCAGCAGCAATATATACCCTGTCCTCCGTCATATAGCACACGACGTATGCTGTCTGATGTACACCGTCTCTGTCCTGATAGCCCGCCTGGTCAAACATTGCCGTAACGGTATCGTTTGCCGTGGTAAATAAAAGCTTCCTTTCTCCCTTATCCACATAGAAAGTCTCATTAAAATATTTCTGAACCGTCTCCAGGTCAAAGTATACCGTGCCGTTTTTGGCCACCGCCTGCTCCTCCACCAGTTCATCCTGAAGCACTATGGCAAGGTTGCCGTCCGCCTCTCCCACGGCAGCGTCTGTCAGGTTAAAGTATTCATCCAGATCCGCCTGCTCCTTGCTGTAGGAGTATTTGTCGATCAGCTTGCTCCCAAACGCAATTCCTCCTATTATGACAATCAGCAGCAGCGCAATTAATACCGGT
Organism: uncultured Lachnospiraceae bacterium; assembly: GCA_947575805.1. Taxonomy (GTDB): domain Bacteria; phylum Bacillota; class Clostridia; order Lachnospirales; family Lachnospiraceae; genus Acetatifactor. The sequence continues at coordinate 65,452 of CANPOY010000008.1, read as the reverse complement.
AATGCCTTCTTCATAATCTTATCAGGTTCCCTTCTTTCATCCAAAAGTGTGTACGTGTAACTGCCCGTAATATATAGAAACGAACAGTTACATCATACCACACTCGTCCCTTTAAGTCATTACCATTTTTTCAGTCTTTAACCGTTACCGCCGCAGTCAGCATGAGAGGCAATCCGTTTATATGCCTGGCGGGGTTCCGGTCAGCAGGAGGCCGGCTCTTCAGCAGTTGCGAACCCTGTCGAAACGGATCTGTTCGATATTACCGGCATCTCCCAATACGTAATCTGCCATATAGGGGCTGTCCTCGCACACCGCCCTGGCCGCCGCATCCTTGGGCAGCGCAGCCCGGCCGTCCACGAAAAGCTTAACTCCCCGGCTGCTCATCTGTTCCAAAAGCAGCGTCATATGCTCTCTGGCATTTATTATATCCGTGGTTTCTCTTTTTTCTTCATACAAGAATATACCTCCTACTTCAATTTTTAACCAAAAGGATCGTGATGAATCGTAAATGCGCCCGGCTGTACCTGTGCAGACAAAAATTGCCAATATGCAAAGAGATTAAAATGAATTATTATTGTGAAATATAGTTGAAATACTATGATCAAGCAGACGCCAGCACTTTATGCGCCAATACTTGTAAGACATCCCTGATGATATGTCAGAAATAAAGAAAACGCCATATAATATACAAGGATGAAATGAGACGATACGTCTCTTAAAGCTTTATCAACCGAAAATACAGACCGCCTCCCCTCCTGTACGGATTGCCGGAGGCACTTACATGATGATTATATACTATCGTTTTAGTTTTTTCAAGCACAAAATACAAAATTTTAAAAATTTATGTTTCTTAAAAAAATCGAAATTCAAATCCTGCTATTGACTTACCGGTTGCGAGACGCTATGATACAAGAAAAGTACCAGTGACTCGGCATACCTGCAATGCAGAAAGAAAGGGTTGTCGTATGAAAATAGAAAAAGTAAACGAAAATCAGATCCGCTGCACGCTGACCCGCGAGGATCTCGTAAGCCGCGAATTGAAAATAAGCGAGCTTGCTTACGGCACAGAAAAAGCGAAGAACCTGTTCCGCGACATGATGCGGCAGGCAAATTTTGAATTTGGCTTTGAGGCGGAGGACATTCCCCTCATGATCGAGGCCATTCCTCTGAACGCCGAATGTATTGTACTGATCATTACCAAGGTGGAAGATCCGGAAGAGCTGGATACCCGCTTCTCCCGTTTTGCTCCTTCCGTTACCGAAGATGACGAGGATGAATACGCAGCAGAAGATACAGATGAGGTTCTTGATTTATTCCGCAGGCTTCAGACTTCCTCACCCGAAGCCGGCACTCCGGAGCCGGAACAGCCCGCGGCAACTATCCTCTCCAGGATCTTCCTCCTGAACTCTCTCAGTCAGGCCATAGACGTATGCAGGCTTATAGCTGCAAACTACAACGGCTCCAGTGCCCTTTATAAGGACAATGCCGTACAACAGTATTTCCTGATGCTGACTGCGACATCCGACCTCAGGGAAGGCTTCGACAAAGCCTGCAATATCCTGTCGGAGTATGGCACCCTGCAGCGAAGCTTCCCCGGCAGTGAGAGCTATCTGGCCGAGCACTGCGAAGCTCTGATTGCCCGGGACGCGGTGCAGGCACTGGGCAGCAGATAAGCAAGTGCAGTCATGCCCGGCTCATTACCCGTAAAAAGAAAGCGCCAGGACTGCGGCTGGTCGGCCGCCTGTCGGCGCTTTCTTCATGCTCTGTCTTAAATCTCTTCGATAGCCTTCATCAGATCGTCAATGTCTATTCCGTGCACCATCGCGGCTTCCTCCAGAGACTCACCCTGGGCAGAAGGACAACCCAGGCAGTGCATTCCTGCCTCCATCAGCACCGGCGCCACGTCAGGGTTTGTCCGCAGGATTTCGCCGATCGTCATTTCCTTTGTAATTCCACTCATAATGTATTCTCTCCTTTCAAATGTCATAACGGTTCCGCCTGGTCATCTGATTCCTAGACAGAGCGTGTACCGGTATACTATGCTATAGTATAGATTATTCCTTATAATTTGACAAGTTATTCTTAAAACCTTCTTGCAGCCTCAATCAAACGAGATTTACAATATTTATTATTATTATTTATTACGATAGTTCATTATTGACTTTATGACAGAATTATGCTATCATCATATTACAAAATAAAAGGAGGTACTCATATGAAGGGTAAGATTTTAAAAACGGTTTCTGTATTGACGCTTTCCACATTTTTGGCTGTAACTTCAGTGATGTGTCCGGTCAAGGCTGCAGGCTCATATTATTCTGATTGTAATGAATGCCATCACGCCAATATCACCGAGACATTGGTACGTACCTATTATCCCAACGCCAGCTACACCTCACATCAGGTCGCAGAGGTGTACAACAGATACTGCAATGATTGTAAAAAAGACATCGGTCAGACAACCCGGTTACGTTCCGAAAGCCATTCGGTGGGAGCAAACTTGATATGCAGCAAATGCGGATATGATGTTCATTAACTTAATGAGGAAATGTACAGAAGCCGGGGAGATAATCCCCGGCTTCTGTATAATATCCTGTCGGTTTCCGGGCCGGCTTCCCTTCAGTTCAGCACCCACCATTTGCAAATCGTGCCTCCGGCACTCTCCGTTCTTTCCTTCGGCCGGCTCATCTGTGTACCTCAAAAAGTACATTCAAAGTATGTTCAACGCCTTGACTCTTTACACTGTTTTTCATATAATGGTACTTAAGAATTAGAATTCAAATTTTAACAGGAGGTATTTCAAAATGAAACCAATTGAGACAGATTTCGTGCGTGGCAAATGGGACAAAGAAGTCAACGTCCGTGACTTCATCCAGAGGAACTATCATCCCTATGACGGCGATGATTCCTTCCTTGCAGGCGCTACACAGAACACCAAGGATCTGTGGGCAATCGTACTCGACCTGCAGAAAAAAGAAAGAGAAGCGGGCGGCGTCCTTGATATGGATACCAAGGTTGTTTCCACCATCACATCCCATGGCCCCGGCTATCTGGATAAGAGCAAGGAGACCATCGTCGGCTTCCAGACCGACAAGCCTTTCAAGAGATCCCTGCAGCCTTACGGTGGTATCCGTATGGCAGAGAAAGCATGTTCCGACAACGGCTACGAAGTAGATCCCGAGATCTCCGAGTTTTTCTCCACCCACAGAAAGACCCACAATGCAGGCTGCTTTGACGCTTACAATCAGGAGATGAGAGCATGCCGTTCCTCACATATTATCACCGGTCTGCCCGATGCTTACGGCCGCGGACGTATTATTGGCGATTACAGACGTGTGGCTCTGTACGGTATCGACAGACTGATTGAAGACAAGCAGGAACAGAAGGATTCTACCGGCCGCGTGATGACCGATGACGTAATCCGCCTTCGTGAGGAAATTTCCGAGCAGATAGTTGCTTTGAAAATGATGAAGGAAATGGCGGCTTCTTACGGCTGTGACATTTCCAACCCTGCCACCAACGTGCAGGAAGCTATCCAGGCTGTATACTTTGGCTATCTGTGCGCCGTAAAGGAGCAGAACGGTGCCGCTATGTCCCTTGGACGTACCTCCACCTTCCTTGATATTTACGCAGAGAGAGATCTGAAGAACGGAACCTTCACCGAGGAGCAGATTCAGGAGTTTATCGACCACTTCATCATGAAACTGCGTCTGATCAAGTTTGCACGTACTCCCGAGTACAACCAGATTTTTGCCGGCGATCCTGTATGGGTTACCGAATCTCTGGCAGGTGTAGGCGTTGACGGACGTCACATGGTTACCAGAATGAGCTTCCGTTATCTGCAGACCCTGTATAACCTGGGTGCTTCACCCGAGCCCAACCTGACTGTACTCTGGTCTACCAGACTTCCCGAGGGCTTCAAGAGATTCTGTGCTAAGACCTCCATCGAGACTTCTTCCATCCAGTATGAGAATGATGATCTGATGAGAGCAACCCACGGTGACGATTACGGCATTGCATGCTGCGTATCCTCCATGGTAATCGGTAAGGAAATGCAGTTCTTCGGCGCACGTGCTAACCTGGCAAAGTGCCTGCTGTACGCATTGAACGGCGGCGTGGACGAGGTTACCAAGAAGCAGGTTGGTCCCAAGTATCGTCGTGTGGAAGGCGACGTTCTGGATTACGACGATGTTGTAAGCAAATTTGTAGACATGATGGAATGGCAGGCAGACGTATATGTCAACACCCTGAACATCATTCACTACATGCACGACAAGTACTGCTACGAGAGAGCTGAGATGGCTCTGCATGACAGGGATGTAAAGAGATACTTTGCAACCGGTGTTGCCGGCCTGTCTATCGTGGCTGACTCCCTGTCCGCTATCAAGTACGCAAAGGTTGAGGTTGTCCGTGATGAAGACGGCGTGATCGTTGACTTCAAGACCACCGGCGACTTCCCCAAGTACGGCAACGACGATGACCGTGTAGACGAGATTGCGCAGTGGCTGGTTCACACCTTCATGACCGCAGTTAGAAGACACCATACCTACAGGAACGGCATCCCCACCACTTCCATCCTGACCATTACCTCTAACGTTACCTATGGTAAGGCTACAGGTAATACACCCGACGGACGCAGAAAGGGTCAGCCTTTTGCTCCCGGTGCCAACCCCATGCACGGACGTGATACCCACGGTGCGGTAGCATCTCTGGCTTCCGTATCCAAGCTTCCTTTCAGAGATGCGCAGGATGGTATTTCCAATACCTTTACCATTATCCCCGGCGCTCTTGGCAAGGAGGATCAGGTATTTGCCGGCGACATCGAATTGGATCTGAACAAGTAAGAACGTCGGTCACGATGTCGCCGTGAGACATCGAATTGGATCTGAACAAGTAGGAACGTCGGTCACGATGTCGCCGTGAGACATCGAATTGGATCTGAACAAGTAAACCTATTATTAAAGTAAAGGAGACACTATGGACGACAAGAAAATGATCGATGACCTGATCAATATGCTGGATTCCGGCATGGCCAATGGTGTAGGGCATGTCAATGTGGACTGTGACGAAGGAGAAGAAGAGGCAAAGAACGTTCAGACGATGGGCTGTACAGACTGCTCAAGGACTCCGCTGGCCTGCAGTGTTCCTACGCTGGAGCAGGGATTAGACGATTACAACTGACCCGTTCCACAGTGTCAAATACAAACTCTATGGGAGGCGGCCCGGCCGCTTCCCTGTATAAAATAAAGGAGGATTTCATTATGGCATCAAGTGCAGCACAGGTGGATAACCTTGTAAATTTATTGGACGGCTATGCTACGAAGGGCGGCCATCATCTGAATGTTAACGTACTGAACAGGGATACTCTGCTGGACGCTCAGAAGCATCCTGAGAATTATCCTCAGCTGACCATCCGTGTATCCGGATATGCAGTCAACTTCATTAAGCTGACTCCCGAACAGCAGGCTGACGTTATTTCCCGTACGTTCCACGAAGCTATTTAAGAATTGCCTGTGCAATTCTTTCCCTGGGCAGATTTTCTGCCCGGGGTCTTTTTATCACTTTCGAAACCTTTTTATAGAAAAAATCAGGAGGAATGTTCATGCAGGGCAGAATTCATTCTTTAGAAAGCTTTGGTACAGTAGACGGTCCGGGCACACGTTTTGTAGTTTTCGTGCAGGGCTGCCCCATGCGGTGCGCTTATTGTCACAACCCTGATACCTGGGACATGAACGGCGGTACCCTCATGGAGCCGTCATACATTATTGAGCAATATGAGAGAAACAGTGCGTACTACGCTAACGGCGGCGGCCTCACCGTCACTGGAGGAGAACCACTGATGCAGCTGGATTTCCTGATTGATCTTTTTACACTGGCAAAAGAACGCGATATTCACACTTGCATTGACTCCTCAGGCATTGCATTTAATCCCGATAATGCTGTCCAGCTTGCAAAAATGGATCAGCTTATGGGTATGACGGATCTTGTCATGCTTGACATCAAGCATATTGATCCCGAAAAGCACCGGGAGCTTACCGAACAGCCCAACGACAATATTCTGAAATTTGCAGAATATCTGAGTGAAAAGCATGTAGATATGTGGATTCGCCATGTGGTAGTACCCGGTATCACGGATGACAACAAGTATCTGTTCCAACTGGGATACTTTATCGGACAATTTGAAAATCTAAAAGCTTTGGACGTGCTTCCCTATCATACCATGGGAGAAAAGAAATACGAAAGTCTGGGAATGGAATACAAATTAAAGGGTGTTCCCGCCATGGACAAAAAAATACTCCTGGAGAAAAAACAGGTGATTCTGGATGGTATTCGAAAACGCAGGGAAGAGGAGCATTAACAAAGTTAGTTCCTACTAATATATACTTTTCATTATTTGGATGTTGTAATTGTGCCTATTTTATATTACAATATTCATGGAATTTGTATCAGATAATAAGGAGGATAAGGTTATGGCATATGCAATTGGTGATGCGTGTGTAGCATGCGGTGCATGCGAGTCTCAGTGCCCCGTCGGCGCTATCAGCATGGGAGACGGCAAGTTTGAAATTGATGCAGACAAGTGCATCGACTGCGGCTCCTGCGCAGGCCAGTGCCCCGTCGGCGCTATCGCAGAGGCATAAGATACAGCTTCGCAGGCTCAGAAAGAAGGGCATCTCAGCTCGAGATGTCCTTCTTTTTCTTACCTGCCCGAAATCCCTTCCTGGCCTTTTTTCTCAAAAGCTCGTCCATCCTTTTATAGTGCTCTTCCTCCCTCTCCTGCAGGATCTTATCCCTGCGTTCATCCCGTTCTTCCTTCATCCTGAACTGGTAATCCAGCTCCTTTACCACGCTCTCCTTGATTTCTCTGCAAAGTTCTTCATTGTTTTCCAGCAGCGTCTCACGGATCAGCTGCTGCAGCAGCCATTGCAGCCTCTTGGATTTCTCTTCCTTCGACTCTGCCGCCAATGCAGCCCCTCCTACTTTCACAATATCGGCAGGCTGTTCCTGCATTGGCCGAACCAAAAGCTTCTCCTTGCGCTGCTCCGAAGGCTGCTCCCCCGGCTGAAGCGGCGACTGGGCTTTCTCCCGATCCTCCGACTGTATCATACCTTGTTCCGTCCCTGCCTCCCGGGCGGTTTCCTGCTCTGCTTCCCCCTCCCGGTCAGCCCCCTGCTCTGCTTCCATTTGCCGGACGACTTCCTCCTTCATTCCTTCCGGCTGCCCGGAAAGCAGATCAAGCTTCCCGTCTTTTAAAATCATCTTAATTGCTTTCAACTGCAGTCCCCTCTCTTTCATTCCCTTAATCGTCTTAAATCGCTCCACATCCTCCTTTGTATAATACCGATGTCCCAGCTCATTGCGTTTGATCGGGAGGTGAAGCTCCTCCTCCCAGTAACGCAGTACATGACTCTCCACCTTTACTTCCTTCGCCGCATCTGAAATAAATAAATAGTTGTTCATTGTTTCTCCTTTCTCCGACTCTATGTTTGCATACTAAAAGAGAATAAGCACTTTGCTCATTCTCTTTCGTAAATAAATGGTCAGGCTACAAACCCTATTCCCGCTCCAGATTGACAAATCTGGTGTATTCCGGCAGCCATCCCAGCTTTACCGTACCTATGGGACCATTTCTCTGTTTGGCTATGATCACTTCCAAAATCCCCTTCTCCGGGGAATCGTGATTATAATAATCGTCTCTGTACAAAAACATGACTACGTCAGCATCCTGCTCAATCGCTCCCGACTCTCTCAAATCGGACAGCATGGGCCTGTGGTCAGGCCTCTGCTCTACCGCACGGGACAGCTGTGACAGGGCTACCACCGGTACGCTCAATTCTCTTGCCAACGCCTTCAGTGATCTGGATATTTCCGAAATCTCCTGCTGTCTGGATTCTGACCTGCCTCCGCCCGACATTAACTGCAGATAATCTATCATGATAACAGAAATATTCTGTTCCAGCTTATACTTTCTGCATTTGGAACGAAGCTCACCGATGCTGATACCCGGAGTATCATCTATAATCAGCTTTGATTTGCCTATGATACCGGCACTTTCAATCAGCCGCTCCCACTCCTGATCGTTCAGCTGGCCTGTACGGAGCTTCTGTGCATCCACGCCGGACTCCTGGGAAAACATACGGTTAATCAGTTGCTCCTTGCTCATTTCCAGACTAAACAGTGCCACTGCCATATTCTTCCGTATTGCCATATACTGTGCCAGGTTGAGTTCAAATGCCGTCTTTCCCATGGAAGGACGGGCTGCCACCAGAATCAGATCGGAAGGTTGCAGACCCGCGGTTCGATAATCCAGATCAATAAAGCCCGTGGGAATACCGGTGACATTTCCCTTGTTCTTCGCCGCCATCTCGATCCTGTCCATGGCATTCATTACGATCTGGCGCACCGGAACATACTCATCCGTCGTGCGCTTCTGCACCAGCTGGAAAACCTTCTTCTCCGTATCTTCCAATATGTATTCCAGGCTTTCTCTGCCTGCATAGCAGGTATTGGCAATCTCCTCGTTGAGGCGGATCAGCCTGCGCAGTGTGGCCTTTTCCGCCACAATATTCGCATAGTACTTAATATTTGCAGAAGTGGGAACCGCTGTTATCAGCTCCCTGACAAACTCCAGGCTGCTGACCTCCGGCGGGACGTCCTTCTCCTTCAGCTTATTCTGCAGAGTGACAAGGTCTACAGGGCTTCCCGCATCATTCAGCTCCACCATGGTCTCGAAGAGAATACCGTACTGCCTGTTGTAAAAATCATCTCCTGCAATCAGTTCAGAGGCCACTACAATGGCTTCCCTGTCCATGATCATAGAACCTATCACGGATTGCTCCGCCTCAATGCTGTGGGGTAGTATTCTTTTTATTACGCTTTCTTCCGGCATGGCTTCCTTCAACCCTTTATTCTGCTCACGTTGTTACCTTTACTGTCATCTTACCGGTGACCTGGGGATGAAGCCTGACGGAAATCTCATAGCTGCCCAAGGCTTTCAGGGCCTCCGGCAGCTGAAGTTTCTTTTTATCTATCTCAATGCCATGCTGTTCCTTCAGGGCCGTTGAAATCTCCTTTGCCGACACGGAGCCGAAGGTCTTGCCTCCCTCTCCCGCCTTGATCTTTATTTCTACAATCCGGGACTCCAGCCTTTCAGCCAAAGCCTTCGCCGCATCCAGCTGCTCCTGGGCAATCTTCGCGTTATTCGCCTTTCTAAGCTTTAAATCATTCATGTTTGCAGGGGTTGCCTCCACACCGATTTTCTTCGGCAGGATATAATTTCTCGCAAAACCTTCACTTACTTCAACAATATCGCCCTTTTTTCCCAGCTTTTTTTCATCCTGCTGTAAAATTATTTTCATATCTGCACCTCTTTCTGTTGTTGAGATGAATCACCTTCCTTGCGATCATATCTCGTTGTTCTCCAGCATGGAATCAATGGTCCGCTTCAATGCGCCGATAGCCTCTATCGCACCCATGCCCTCCATCTGGCATGCCGCCGTGCTTAAATGTCCGCCGCCGCCCATTCTCTCCATGATAATCTGCACATTTACCTCATCTATGGAACGCGCGCTGATATATACCTTTCCCTGATAATCCGTCAATACAAAGCTCGCCTTGATTCCCTTGATATTCAGCAGCTCGTTTGCCGCCTGTGCTCCGATCACCGTAGGGCTGGGAAGCTCGTCCGCGGTACAGATGGAGATTGCAAAATACTGCTTATAAATCTCCGCCTGGCTGACTGCGTCCGCCTTGGCCTTATATTCCAGAGCATCCTCACGAAACAGCTTCCGCACGCGAGTCACATCCGCACCGTTCCGTCTCAGGAATGCCGCCGCTTCAAAGGTGCGTACCCCGGTCTTGGTCATAAAATTATTGGTATCCACCATAATGCCGGAATATAGGCAATCAGCCTCCTCCGTGCGGATTTTGATATTGTCATAGGTATACTGCAGTATTTCCGATACCATCTCCGATGCCGAAGACGCGTAAGGTTCCACATAAGAAAGCGTCGCATTCTCAATCGTCTCCGTCCCCTGTCTGTGGTGATCCAGCACCACCACTGACTTGCAGAAGCGCAGCAGATCCGGGCACTCCGTGATGGAGGGCTTATTCACATCCACCACCACCAGGACACAATTGCCGCCGGCCGCCTCAATTGCCTGCTGGTTCCCTATAATCATATCTTCCTGATACTCCTGATTATTCCGGAACATGTCCACCATGGGCTGAATGCTGGGCGGCACATCATTTAGGACAATATGCGCCTTTCGCTCCAGGGTCTGGGCCGCACGGTATATTCCCACCGCCGCTCCGAAGCTGTCTGCATCCGGCATCCGGTGGCCCATGACAAGCACCAGGTCCTTGCCGGTAATTATCTCCCTGAGGGCATGTGCTTTCACTCTTGCCTTCACCCTCGTATTTTTCTCCACCTGCTGACTTTTTCCGCCGTAATAAACAATGCTCTCCGGGGTCTTGATGACCGCCTGGTCTCCGCCCCGTCCAAGGGCAAGGTCTATGGCATTACGGGAAAATTCGTAATTCTGGGCGTAGGAAAGTCCATCCAACCCCACGCCGATACTGGCAGTCACTGCCATCTCGTTTCCGATATTTACGGTCTTAACCTCTTCCAGGAGGTCAAATCGATTCTCCTGCAGCTGCGCAATCATCTTCTTTCTCAGGATGATCAGGTACTTGTCCTTCTCCAGCTTCTTGCAGATCCCGTCATATCCGGAAATATATTTATTTACCTTTCTGTCGATCAGCGCCACCAGCAGGGAACGGCGCACCTCCTCCACGCTTTCCATCGCTTCTTCATAATTATCAAGATAGATCATCCCAACTGCCAGGCTCTGGTCGTCTACCTCCTGTAAAGCAATGTGCAAGGCCGTCTCGTCATACAGATAGACCGCGATCAGGTAACCGTTGTAGTCTCTCGAATCGATCATGTCACTGTGTTCCGCCATCTCCTTCAGAGAGATCTTCCTGAACTTCGCGACGTACTCTCCGCCTTCATATTCCAGCTCATACTGAGCCTCGTCCAATCCGTTGTCGTCCGGAAGACGGTCTCTGGTAATGGTGGGAAACAGCGAAGTGACAGACTTATTATAGCCCTTTGGCTGATTTACCACTGTCTCAAAGGCGGTATTGGTCCAGATGACCTTCCCGCTGTCGTCCAGCAGCGCATAGGGCAAATCCATGTCCCGCAGAAGCTTTCTCTGAATCTGCCCGTACTCCGTGGCAAAACTGATCAGCTCATTCATAATAATAGGCTTGTTATAAAAATAGAGGGACAACGTAATGGCAAAGTAAACGACGGAGTAACCCGCCAGAAGCAGCCCCGCCTGTATATTGATCAGGAACACGGCTGCGTCCACAAACAGAAGCAATATACCCAAATAGATACTAAATTGTATGTAGGTCCTGATACGGCCCTTTAACCTGATTCTCTTCTTCATATGAATACGCTCCATAAAGCCATTATATCATATTCCCCTACACTATGCCACAAATTAATTTGTCAAAAAGGGAGATGTTTTGTCATCTCCCTTTTTTAGCCTCTTTTATCCGATGTCCGGTTCGTCCCGGAAGCTGATCTCTCCTGTGCTTTTACCTTCCGTCTCAAATACAATGATCTCGTTTTTCCCCTGCTTCAAAAGCGGCGCCGGGATATACAATCTTTTCTGAGGTCCTATTTCCCAGAACCTTCCGATGTTAAAGCCGTTCACAAAGACACAGCCCTTCCCCCAGCCCTCCAGCTCCAGAAAGGTATCTCCCTTCTCCTCCACCGAAAGCTCGAATCGATGAAACCCGGGCAGCCCCTCTGTATATCCTCTGTCGAAATCCAGCTTCTCCAGATTATTGAGGGGCAGACAATACTGCTGCCAGTTATGGTGCATGTGGCCGTTAATTTGTACGCTGCCGTCAATACCCTTGCGCTGTTCCTCCATCCCGGGGCCAAAGTTCACACGCCCCATGTTTTCCACCAGAATGCGCAGCTCATCGCCGGGCCGGGCCGGGACATCCACTTTATGCTCCTCCAGCAGTTCCCGGTCATACAACGTCAGCAGCCGCCGGTCCCCTAAGAAAATATTAGCCCTGTCGTTTGCCTTGCGCAGACGGATTTTTTCCAGTTTCCTCTCATTCCGAATCCCGGACACATAGAGAATATAACCGTAGTACTGCCCCAGCCGCTCCATGGACCGGGTACAGACACTTTCCACCGGCTTTGCAATATCCCCCAGTGCTTGAAACAGTCCCACACGCCCGCCTTCCCGTACCCTTCCGTAAGCTTTCTTTGCAATAGGCGTACTGAACTCCACCCGGGGAAGCTGAGTATATTTTCCGATAATTTCCCTGTAAACCTCATATTTCCGGGTAAGATCCCCGGCCTCCGTCAGGATCGCGTCGTAATCGTAGGAGGTTACATCCGGCGTCAAGGCGTCATAATAGTTTGAGCCGTTCATAAAGCCGAAGTTTGTACCGCCGATGAACATATAGACATTCACATGTCCTGTCTTCAGCATTTCATCCAGATCCGCAGCACTTTGTTCCAGATTGCCCGTCATATGGCCGCCGTTGCCCCAGTGGTCAAACCAGCCCACCCAGAATTCAGCCCCCATCAGAGGCCCGCCCTTTACATGCTTCTTCATAATCTCAAAGCGTTCTCTGGTATTGGAGCCGAAATTTCCAGTGGGCAGGGCCCCTTCCACACTGCCTCCTTCCATGCTCTCGTCCTTCGGCTCGTCAGAGGTTATCAGCGGCACGGTAATTCCGCCCGCCCGCAGCATATCCCGCAGCTGCTCCATGTAGCGCCTGTCGTTTCCGAAATAGCCGTACTCATTCTCTATCTGCATGAGAATGACATTTCCGCCCTCTGTAATCTGTAAAGGCTTCAGAATGGGCAGGAGCACATTGTAATAGTCCTGCACATGCCCTAAGAAAGCGGGATCGCTCACCCGCAGACGCATCCCTTCCCCGGACAGCAGCCACCCCGGCAGTCCGCCAAACTCCCATTCCGCACAGATATACGGCGAAGGCCTTAAGATCACATATAAACCCAGCTCCTCGGCAATCTTCACAAATTCTACCACATTACACATACCGTCAAAGACAAATTTCCCCTTCTCAGGCTCGTGCATATTCCAGGGGATGTAAGTCTCCACCGTGTTCATTCCCAGGCTTTTCAGCTTCTCCAGCCTGTCGCGCCAGTATTCCGGCACAATACGGAAATAATGAATGCTTCCGGAAATTATCTGAAAAGGCTTTCCGTCCAAATAAAAGGTCTCTTTAATTTCAAATGTACTCATATCCTGTCTTTCCTTACATAATTTGTGTCACAGTACTTGCATACCTCCGGAGTAATCCTTACATTATGCCAGACTGCTTTCTTCATTTTGTCAATACTATCGTGGTGACGCTTCCTCCGGTAATGGTTATCGGCTTTGAAGGATCGTCCAGAATCCTTAAATCCTCGGCAATTTCCTGGGCAATGTGGATGGCGGAATCCATGGTAAAATCGCTGCCGTTCACCATCTCGCACCACTCACTGGTCCGGATGTGCCGTTTTTACTCTCCGCCGAGCCTGCTCCCAGGTTATACCGGTAGCAGGTCAGGCCGATGCCCTTTTCCCTGTCAAAGAGCAATGCGGCAATGTCCTCCCTGGTCTGGCAGATGAGGTTCTCATCCACCATCATTTTATTGTAATTCGTCTCTTCCATTTGGTCACTCTCCTGACTGTCCCCCGGCCGGAAACTTCATCCTCCTGGGCATTTTCCTCCGCTTCGCCCGGAGACGTCTCCCCGCCGCAGCCGGCCAGCATGAGAGTCAGCCCCAGCGCGGCCAAAATCATTATTCGCTTTTTCATCTCATGCCTTTCCTCCAGCCGACCAATCCGGAATTCTCCATATTTTCCGCCAGCTTTCTCTGGCCGACCAGGTACACCACTGCCAACCGGATCAGGAAGATCAGCACTGCCGCCTGCTTCACGGCATCAAAGGCTATATCCGTCACCAGCGGTATTTTATACCAGGTCCGCAGGGCATTCTGAATGTATTCCTTGTTGGCCGAGGTAAAGGTTGAGGACAGGAGCGTACTCATATAGGCTCCCTCGGGATTAAAATAGTTTGTATAATAGGTATCCCCGTAATTTCACACGAAGGAAGATTTTTGTAGCAAAAGTGAATCAGGTCTGCAATTCCATCCTGGTCATCCTCACCGGCAAGCTGGACGGAATCTCCTGTCGCCCCCAATATTATGAAACTTTTGGCGGATGCGATTATGAAACCTGCTACAGCCAGACCGAAAAGCTGCTGACCCTGGACAACATTCCCACTGCCATCCTTGGAATCAACGCCGGAACCGCAAGGGAATCCTGAGGAAAGCGCGGTGCCCTGCCCACAGAAATACAACAGACCGACCACCCGCATGGGCGATCGGTCCTTTTCATGCACAAACCTGCAATATGGCCAAAAATACATTTAGTCCTGCACGTAAGGCATCAGTGCAATGTGACGTGCTCTCTTGATTGCTACAGTCAGAGCTCTCTGATGCTTTGCACAGTTGCCGGTAATACGGCGGGGAAGAATCTTGCCTCTCTCCGACACATATCTCTTCAGCTTATTGGTATCCTTGTAATCAATTACATTATCCTTGCCGCAGAATACGCATACCTTTTTTCTTCTGTGCATTCCGCCCTTTTTTCTCATCGGCGCATCGGATTTGTCTGCTTTATTATAAGCCATTTTGTATGCCTCCTATCTTACTCAAACTTAGTTAAACGGTAACTCCTCGTCAATACCATCCGGGATGTTCATAAAGCCGTCTCCTGCTCCGGAGGCTGCCGGCGCATTTCCGCCTCCTGCATAGCCGCCATTATTATAGCTGCTATTATAACCGTTGTCGCCATTTCCGCCTGACGCATTCTTACTCTCGGCAAATTCGATCTCTTCTACCATGATACGGACACTGTAGACCATCTGCCCGTCCTTATTGGTATAGTTGTCATTCTGTACTCTGCCGCTGAGCACTACCTTCGTGCCTTTATGCAGATACTTTTCAACAAACTCTGCCTGTTTGCCAAAGCAGGTGCAATTAAAGAAGTCGGCATCCGGCTCGCCGTCACGCTTAAACCTTCTGTCTACTGCCACGGAAAAACGCCCAACTACGGTCTGGCTGGCCCCCTGGGAATATCTCACCTCAGGATCTCTTGTTAAACGCCCCATAAGAATTACTTTGTTCATACTTTACTTTTCTCGCTTTCTAATTAAGCCTCATCCTGCCGTACAATCAAGTATCTGACGACATTGTCCATAATGCGGACACGGCTCTCGATTTCAGCGGGCGCAGTACTCTCAGCGTCAAACTTGACAAAGTAGTAAAAACCTTCCTTCATCTTCTGAACTTCGTAGGCAAGCCTCTTCTTGCCCCAATCGTCCACTTCCGTAATGACACCGCCGAATCTCTCGATCAGAGCCTTGCATTTGTCAACAACTGCTGCTCTCGCCTCATCCTCGATATTAGCGGACACTACTACGGCTAATTCATACTTGTTCATCCTGTTACCTCCTTTTGGTCTCTGGCCCATGCCGCATGCACGAGCAAGGAAATGATTCATCACGAGTTATTATGTTACCATAAACAGGCTGGGAATTCAAGGGATTTTCGAGAAACATTCCTGAATATTTTCATGTCCATAACCTGAGCAGCGGCTTTTGCACTTAAAAAGACGCACAGAATCAAAAGAAACCGTATCAACTCCTTTAATACATCTCGCAAAAAAACTTTTCACTCCGTCATACTGAAAAAGGAACCTATACTCCCTTAATGCAAACAAATCTTTTTCCGTTTTAAAAATAAAATTCTTCTCCTGCATTAGAATATGGAACATGTCCCTCCACCTCCTGCAGTGCCTCCCAGAAGCGCTCCATACAGCTTTTGGCTCCCGTAGACACCCTGATCCAGCCTTTGAGAATTCCCCTGCCGTAATCTCTGACCCAGACATTTTTCTCCTTTAATTCCTTAACCACCGCCTGAGAATCTTTTTTGGGAAAAAATAACACAAAATTCCCTTCCTTCGCCAGTGTCTTATAGCCTGCCTCCCGCAGCCTCGCCGCCAGCCACTGGCGTCCTTCCCGTTCTGTTTCTATCAAATCATCTGCAAGTTCCTTGTTCCTGATTATTTCCTCCGCAAATAAAATTGCTATATTGTTTACATTAAACGTGGACTCTGCTTTCTCTATATATCCGATCAGCGCTGCATCACCGGATACATACCCGATTCTTAAACCCGCCATGGAAAATACCTTCGAAAATGTACGAAAAATAAGCAAATTGTCATATTCCTGAATCAGCGGCATGTAAGTGGGTTGATAAAAGTAGTGATACGCTTCATCAATCACAACAACCGCCCCGACCAAAGCCGCACGTTCCACCACCTTACGCACAGCCGCTTCATCGTAGGTGCTGCCAATCGGGCTGTTCGGATTCAGCAGGATCACGATTCCTGTCTCCGCATCCACCGCCTGCAGAATGTCCTCAATATCAACGGAAAAATCGTCCTTGTACTCTATGGCTGCATGTTTCATACCAAACATTTTTGCATAGACATCATACATTTCAAAGGTAGGTGTGACTGTAAGCAGCTTCTTTCCCTGCTCCCCAAAGCACTGAAAAACCAATCTCATGGCCTCGTCCGAGCCCGCGGTGATCGAAATATTTTCACATGCCGTATCGTTGTGCTCCGCCAATAGCTTCACAAGCCTGTCCTTTTCCGGATAAGTCGCTATGTACTCCGGGGTAATCTTTGCCATTACCGAATCAAAAAACTGCCTGGGCAGGCCTTCCGGATTTTCATTCATATCCAGACGCAGAACTCCCGCTCTTTCATCGTGAAATTTCACACGGTACAAATCTTTGATATTCTCATTGACATAATACATATTCCAGCCCTTCTTCCTTTCACAATCTCTCCGGCCTCACCAAAACCGTTATTTCCCGTCTTCCATAAGGCGCCGCACAATCGCATCGTCGCTCTCTTCCGGATGTTCACGGATCATCCCCATGACCAACAAAACACAGGAAATCTCCTGCTCCAACTCTTCCGCAGCTGTCTCCGGGGTCTTGTTCTTCTCCAGTTTCCTGCGCACTCCGCGCACCAGAGTCATGAGGGTTCCCTCCTCTTTCCCTATCTCTTCTCCTATCTTCTTTCCTCTCTCTTCGCCGGTTTTGATGCCCTCTCTCAGAATATCCTTTGCCTCATACTCCAACACCTTGCCGCCCATTACAGCTTCCACCCCTTTCCTCACCTTCTCATACCTGCCTGCAAGTGCCAGCGCCACTCGCTTGCACATTGACCGGATCGACTGACGCTCATATTCCGTCAGCTCTCCCCTCCGGACCAATTCGCCCAGCCTGGCAAAAATATCATGATACGCTTTAATCATTTCCTCCAGCTCCTCTTTACTCTGCTCCATCGGAAACCGAAACGTGGTTCGCCCGTCGTCAATCTCCGCATTTTCCTGTGCTACCTGTGCCCCGTATTCAAACAAACGGATTACGATGCTCCCATCCCTGTTGCTCTGGCACTCGATATTGTACCTCTTGCCCTTGTCCGCCCCAATGCTGAAATTTGAATCCGATATACGCTCTTCCTCATCCGGCAGAAAATGCTCATTCTGATACAGAGTCACGGCATCTTTCGTATCATATGTTTCCGAGAACATCTCATTCACCAGCGGAATGACAAGCTTCGGGCAATCAGTCAGCAAGGTGCGAAACGAATCATCATACGGTGTTGATCTTCCCATTGTGTTGCCTCTCTTTCTCTACTCATCGTAGTGTGTGGTCGGCAGCCGCAATGGAAACCCAATATCTTCGTTCCGCCATGCAAAACCCATTTTCTCCGCAACATGATCTTCGGTACTGCCAACATTCAATTGTTATCCTGTGAAACGCTGGCAATATGCCAAAGATGCAGGTTATCCCTGCTCCCTCCCCAGAAATCGGGAGGACTTGTACGATAATTATGTCAGATTAATCGGCAGTGCACCCTCGCACTGCCTGATCCTATAGACTTATTATAATTTCGATTTGGAAATTTGTCAAAAGATATTGTATTTCTTTTTATTACAATAGCAAAAGTCGGCCGGCCTGACAGGGATATTCTGATATAAAATATAAAAATTTTAACGTGCGGCAGCGCAGGGCTTTTTATATGCACTCCCGTCAATCCCGCAGATACTCCATAAAAATGTCCCTGTTCTCTTTCGGTGAAGTTTTAGGTCTTCCTAAATCTGCTCTGGCGCCGACTGCACACTTCACCTCAATTTTCTCGCTCCCTCACCTCTCAAGCATCCATTCAATAAACTCTCTCACTGCGCCTTGGCCTCCACCCTTACTTGACACAAAATCCGCTATAGCTTTTACTTCTTCTGCTGCATCGGCAGGGCAGCCTGCCAATCCCCCCGCCGCCTTAATTGGTTTCATACACTGCAGATCCAGAATATCATCTCCTATATATGCGCAGTTAACATAAGAATATGTCTCAGCATTTCGCGCAGAATATATTTCTAACAGTTGATCCAGTTTCTTCAGTTTGTTGCTGCAACCTTGATATATCTCCGTTATATTTAATTCCTTACATCGGTTTTCCAAAATTCTGCTGCTCCTGGCTGTGATGATAACCGGAAGAATGCCTGCAGGAATCAGCAACTCCTTAATTCCGCATCCATCTTTGATGTCAAACACCTTAAATAATTCTCCTGAATCCGCCATATATATTTTTCCGTCCGTAAGTGTCCCATCCACATCCATTATTAAAAAACGGATGTCTTGAAAATGCTTTTCTTTATCCATATTTCCACTCCTGCTTTCCTGTTCAGCACCTCTTCCTCCTATGTAAGCCAATTCAAAATCCATTTCCCAAGTACACCTACGAGAGTGAATAATCAGTGCCGCACCAAATACCATCAATTCCTGATAGCAGTTGATATTTCCCCTTTTATCTGCCTAAAAAGGCATTTACCTTTGCAAGCATATCCTTGTCAAGATCTGGCTTGATTTTACAGGTTTCCCACTTAATTTTGGGAATCAGCATTGTTAACGAAGGAAGCATAATATTTAGCAAGAAAGGTTCTTTATTTTCAAACCATTCTTTATAATTATCTAATTCTTCATATGCTTCAAGCGTCGAAGCTCTAATTCCATAAGCAGACGCAATTTTTTCGAAATCTGGTACTGTGTACCCACTCTCTGCTGTAGTCGCGCAAAATCTGTCATTATAAGAAGCATGTTGAATTTCACTTATTTTTCCAAGCTCTTTATTATTGACCACAAGAATTTTTATTGGAAGATTCTCCCGCCTTACAGTTTCCAGTTCCTGAATATTCATTTGCAATCCACCATCACCGGTAATGCAATAAGTAGTGATACCACCTTGGCTGATAGAAGCACCGATTGCATATGGCAGTCCGACCCCCATAGCACCGTAACTGCCACCTATAATAATCCTGCCCTTGGTTCCTTTCAGCCACAATGACTGTGCAACCCAGCATACCGTCTGCCCTATATCAACAGTAACCATAGGGTTCTCAGGAAGCATCTGTGCAATTTTTTTAACCAGCTTGTTTCCCTCTGTATCATCATATTCTTCCAGCAGCTTTTTTGCTGCATGACAAGCGTCCCACCACTCTTTGTAATTTGGAATGGCTTCATCTAAAAGAAGCTCCATAAAGTACCTGGCGTCAAAGTTATATTTTTCTTCATCCTCCTTGATCTGACGTCCAAGTTCATACTGATCCACATCGCAACGTATGAGTTTTGCTTTTGGAGCAAACAGCTCTTTTATATGTCCTATCTGCCTTAACCCCAATCGAGCTCCCACAGAAATCACCAGATCACATTCATTAAGTATCATATTGGATATTCTGTTTCCATAGGTACCAATGAAACCAATCCTGTACTTATCCTGTACCATATCTACTGTATTCATTGTAGTTAGAACAGGGATATTTGTTTTATTCATAAATTCATATATCAGATCGGATGCTTCCGCGGCACGAGCTCCATTACCGATTACCAACACTGGCTTTCTGGATGTCATATGGAAAATCAATCAAAACACCTCCTTTTCTTCCTGTAGTTGCCAAATTGTAAGCACAAGAAACAATATCCTGAATCGCTTCGGCATTATTTATTGAAACAGAATACTTCGTAATATGTTTCGTCATTGATACAATTTCCATCTCCTGAAACCCGTTCTGCCTGACACCTGAATAGCCTCTTTGTTCGTTTGTCGGAACATTTCCACAGATTCCCATAAGAGGAATTCCATCGAACCAGCAATCCGCTAATCCGCCAAATGCGTTGACAGCTCCCGGCCCGGATGTGGTAAAATATACGCCAAGTTTCCCGCTGGCTCTGGCAAACCCGCTTGCAGCATATGCACACCCCTGCTCATTATAGCAGACATGAACCTTTATTCTGTCTTTTCTTGCATACAAAGCATCAATGAACGGAACTATGTAACCACCTGAATACCCAAAAACATCCGTTATTCCTTTGCCGATCAAATAGTCCACTAAATATTCTGAACAATTCATAAAATACCTCATTTTCTTTATCCGTGTAACAGGACGAACAACAAATTCCTAAATGACCGCTTCTGCAATCAGTGCATACCCCTTCCCCATTTCACCAATAGTTTTTTTATACTCTTCGTTAATGAATTCTAATCTGCCATCTGGAAGAAACATCTGATTATATTGGATAAACGGCCTTCCTGTTCTTACCCAGTTAATATGATTTTCAATGGAATACAGCTCCTTTGTATAAATCTTTTTTATATTGTATCCCGCCTTCTCTAATACTTTAGCCAAAGTTTTTGATGTAAAATAAGATACATGCTCATACAGATAAAAAAACTCTTTATACTCAGGAGAAATTTCACACAAAAAAGCTTCAAGGTTTGGTACCTCAATAAGTATACTTCCATTCTCGGTTAAAAGCGGTTTTAACCTTCTCAGATATTCTACCGGTGAATTAATATGTTCCAGCAAATGAAGTGCCATGACCAAATCATATTTTCCAAGCATCTCATCAGGAATATTGTCAGTCATAAAATTGATGTTATGGCAAATTCCTCCAACAAAATGTTCAATTCGAAATTGGCCTATATCATCTCCCTCTATATTAAACTTTTTACCGGAGCGGTTATTAAACTCTTCCTCAAGAAATCCATAGCCACTTCCCAAGTTAAGCACATTCTTACATTTTTGAAGCTTATCCCAATACATATCTGCATGAATTTGTGTCCACTCTGCAAACTTTTTTCTCATAGACTCAAAATCTGAACCTGGAGCAATTTGAACTGTTGTCGATCTTACAGTCCTGTCTTCGTTATATTCCTCAATTAATTCTTCAGCTGAAAGAAGCGGAAACAATTGTCTGTGCCCACACTCAGGGCAATCGACTATGCTTAATTCCTTGCGATCTCTTGGTTTATGCGATGTGATATTGCCCCCCAAATGACCGCACAAAATACACTTAAATTTCTTAGACATATTATTTTCCATCCTTTTTGTACTTATCATATACAGAATCAAGAACCGAAAAGTCGGTTTTTGAATATCCTGTTCCATATCTGGTTCTCTGTGCTGGCTGTAGCAGGCCCAGCACATCGTACATTTCGTTTGCAGTGCAGCCATAGCTTTTTTCCAAATGATATACATTATCAACATGGGCATGCCTCGTCCCACAAACATACATCGGCAAATCATACCCCCATTGAATACTTCGCGGTAATTGTGTAATATATTTGTCTATGATTTCAAGCAGCTTTGCTATGCAGTATTTTTTCCCGCAGTGTTTATTCAAGTAATCGGCAAGCAGTTCTGTTTTCGCATTTCCGGCCCCTCTTCCCATTCCAAAAAGCGAACCATCTACAATAATATCTCTTTGGGTATTTTCCGCTAATTCTATCATTCTTTCTGCCAGTGCGCAGGACAACCCCAGATTATCATGGGAATGAAGGCCAATCTTTATACCTTTATCGAGTAATCCATCTACCTGCACGAAAATATGAACAAGGTCCAGCATGTCCATGGCGCCAAATGTATCTACTATCGAAAAAGAGGCCGGTCTCACTTTGTTTACCTTGTTAATTAACAGAGCTCTTTCATCATCAGTATAGCTAATGGTATCCATCGGATTAAATTGAACCAGGTATCCCTTCCTCATTGCACCGGCGCAGAACTCTAAAGATTCGTCAATTTCATGCTTTGCAAATGATATTCTTAACCACTTAAACGAATTTCCATCACAGGCGTCAAGGTTGTCCAGGGAATATCTGCTGTTGTCACAAAATCCAAGAAACTGAGTGGTCTTTCTATCCTCCGGAAGATATATTCTGGCTTCAACGGAATTTTTATACACCAGCGTATCACCGGTTACATTCGTCTGCAAAAAACCGGTTTCTACGAAATCAATGCCAGCCTCGGCAAGTCCTTCCATAATGCCTTTCACAAATTCAGGATTAGAATTTTTGTTAAAAAGGTATCCCCCATCTCTAATTGTGCAATCTGTTATTTGTACACTCATTTTTTCAGTATCTCCTTATAAATGGCATTACAAACTTCAAAATCCTCTGGATAATCAATATCCATGGCTTCTATTCGATCAACCTCTTTCACATACGGATGAGATCCTACACGTCTGTTATGTTTCAAGAATGACTCCTTTGTAAACACATAAGCAATTGAAGTCTCTCCATATATCACCGGAAGATCCTGGGTACGCGGGAAGTGATCTGGATCAAAATTAATCGGTTTACCATTTTCCCACATAAAAGTTCTTATTGCTTCCGCACAAAAAGCGGAATCATAACTTCCACTTGCAACCTTTTCAATACACTCTTCAATGGTTTTCGAGCGGGCAAAGGGAGATGTTGTATGTGCATTCACATAAATATCAGCTTCAATCTCATTCATAAACTCCCTGATGATGTCATTTGCATTGATATTATCCCCGTCAAGATATTCCGGTCTTCTTAAAAATTTGCCTCCCGGGAGAATATAGTCTTTAACAGCATCGCTTGAGCAATATATATATACTTCATCAATATTTTTTGTTCCAAGACATGCCTTCTGGATAAAATGTATCAATGGTGTACCATCAAAAAACGGTTTAATATTTTTCCCGGGCAGCCTCTTGCTTTCCAGTTTAATCGGTATCAGCGCTACTGTCTTCATTGCTTTTCTCCATTTCCATGATTCTAATCCAATATGCTTATCCGTCCTAGATCCTATACTTTATCAATTTTTATTTAAAACGTGATTCCTTATAGATTGTTCCCATATCCCAATGCTTCCCTGAGAAGCCTCAGCCGCATTATATCATTTTTTTCCTCTAACACTTTTAAAGTCTTTTGGACACCATGATCATACCTCAATAAATCCCCATCCGCAGCCTCCCAAATCTGATTGGATATTTCAAAAATCGCCCTTATCTCATCTGCTCTTTTTACCTGCCTAAGACCCAAATAACATTCCAGCTTGTCCAAATGCTTCAAGGAATCTCTAGATGAATTACTAAACATAGAATTACAAAAATGTTCTTGCTGAAAATATTCTTCAGTATATATCAATTTTCTCATGGAACTTTGTGTTGTAACATCAAACTGATCCATCTCTGTCTTATCCGTAGTAAAATCAATAGGCTTATTCATAGCTATTGCACAGGTAAGAGGAGTAGCATAAGAATCGGTAATAATCAAGTCTGACAATTCAAAGATGGTTCGCAATCTCCGGGCAAAATCACTGTCAAACCGGAATCCTGCGCTGACAATATGAAATCCCATTTTTTTAGCATGGGTATATAGTTCTGCATCCATTTCCGACCAGTATACACTTAAGAATAGGGTATCATACTGTTTCTTATAATCTTCATATATCTGATCTAGCAACACCCTTTGTAATCCCTTATTATTTTCTCCTTCACAAGTATGCAATAAATATACGGATGCAATTCTTCCATATTTCCTTTTTAATTCTATGATTTGCTGTTCCGAATAAAGACTTTTTGCATATGAAATATATGGACCCACCGCAAAAATCGGGGCCCACGGTTTTCTTTCATGAATCGAATTCCTGTAATTGCATCCTGGAAATATTGTTGCTGTATTATATAAGTATTTCACATGCGGAAACTCCATAATCGTATCATGATGGCTTACAATCGGAAAATATGCCAATTCCATGTCCTTCTGATCAATGCCCGCAAAATCCATAAGCGCATGAATATTACCATAAAAGCCTGATTCACCATATTTATAATGTGCTAATATAAAATTTTCCTTTTTATATTTATCCAACACTTCATTAACCAGCACACGGAATTCCTCTGCGCCCTCCAGAAAATCAATTTTTCTTGCCCGTTCTACATAATCATCCAACTGTGCATCATGCTGCTGAGCCTCGGTACCACAAAGAGACTGCTTATTTTTTACATATCGTTCCTTTATGGAAATATATTCTTCATAATTTTCAATATGGTCTGCTTCCAAACGCATAATTATTTCATAATTATTTGTTGGTGTGACTACAACCTTACAATGGTCTTCTTGATATTTCTGTTTCATCTCATCATAGGAAATCACTGCTTTTCCGTCTATACTTGTCCCAATCAGTCCTGGGTTATTGTCACAGAAACACAGAACTCTATCTGCACCATAAATCCCCAGTGCCTCTCTTCCATTTTGTCCTGAACCAAATAATACAACTTTCTCCATCCTCTCACCTCCTCAGCACATATGCTGTCCCGATTATCTGCCTTTTCGATGAAATTGTACATATTCCTCTGCTGTCATCTGCTGTGCCACAGGGATCGTATTCTGATTGATATTAACATACCCATTGCAGTAATGGCACATTTCCAAGCATCCCTTGTTTAAAAATCCCAGATGATACTCCACTAATTTAAACTTTTTTCTGTCCTGTTGCACACATAGGTCAAATTCATCCTCCGATAGATCTAAATGATACAATGCCTCATTGGCAATCATTCCATGAAGGCAATAATTTAGCTTTCCGTTTTTCACAATTCTACACTGCATCCCACACATATCAAAAAGCCCGCCAACATTCTTTTTATATTGTTTTTGTGTCCATCCCATGTCAACCCAGTTTTCATAATCAATTGTGCTCACTGGAATGTGATGCTCCTGTAGTAATGTCTCCAATTTTTTATACTTTTCATGCCAATTCGGCACACCAGAATAGCGGCTAACCACCACATTCAATTTATATTTTTTTAATGTTTCAATAACCTTTTCATTGGGCAAAATTGTGCCATTTGTCAAAATAGAACAATTCCAAATATGAGAAGAATAATTCTTCATAACATATTCGATATACTGTTCCAAGTTTTTACACAAAAACATTTCGCCACCACCTATTCCAAACTCCAATACAAAATCTACATTTTCAAATAGAATGTCAACATCCCGTTTAAAATCTGCATACTCAACCTGTTTGGATTCTTGTAAATAAGGAATAGCTGCCATACAATATTTGCATTTTAATGAACATTGGTAGGTACCCATGACAGTACAATCTGTCATGATACATTTTCCATATCTGTACAATGCAATAATGTAGATATAAAATTGTAGAAAGCTATGAACGTCATATATATCACTACCATATTTCAGCCCTTCCATTTCCAATTGTTTAAGCACAATACCGGCATTCTCAGCCCCCATTGTCAGTACAATGATTTCCTGCCCTTGTATAATCTTCAGTTCTTCTGGCAAAATCACCTTAATACCTTCTATTGTACCTTGCAAGGACTCTGCTCGATCAACAAAAACAAACTCAGCCCCTACCCCTCTCAACATATCTGCTGCCTGCTTTCCATACAGTCCTGCCCCATATAAATAGATTCTTTTTAAGTTCTCAAATCTTTTCCCCACTTCATCAAATTCATGTCCTTTATTTATCCACTTCATATTATTATCCTTTCCCTAGGAAATGTTCTATGATCGTTTTACCCACAGAAAAAAATTTCTTTTCTATCTTATCACTTTGTGTTAATCTGTCGCAAAAATCTGCCAATCCACAGGTACTTTCTGTCTGTAACTGCTGTGTAACAGCCCTCCCCAGGGCTTTGGCACTTACAGTCAAATAGAACTGCACCTTATCTTCTGTATTCCAACAAAAGATACCATTTGCCAAATAGGGAAAAAAGCATATTGCTCCTTTATCATTTACACGAATGCCCTCGCTGAATGCCAATCCTTCAGGTCTCTTAAGCTGAAATCCCGGAATAGCACTGCAATCATACTGGGATAGCACTTTTTCCTGAATGTTAAACTTCAAAATACAGGAACCTCTATTCTCCAAAATGTAAACTGCATCCTTTTGGCAGAAACATGCTACATATAATACATTCTGCTGACCAATTTCTTTCGATAAATTAAGAGAAAAAATAATTTTATTTTTTCGATAATCCCACTGTGCCAATAACCCATCCAGACTTAACAACCATAAATGCGTCCCATCAAAAGCCATTTGTCTGATTGGTCGCTGGAACCCCTCAACTGTCAAATATTTCTCTTTTCCCGTTTCTAAGTCGAACTGTCGAAGGGAAGAATTTACCCGGCTCCCCTGATAAACATAACGCCCCACCTGAATACCCAGCCCAAAGAGAAGAACCTCGTTTACTCTTTGGGCTGCCTGCATAAGGTCAGACGGATATATACAAGGTATGTAGCTCACGGCGTCATGTGACAAATCCACACAAATAATTCGATCTGAATATTCTACCGGAAGCAAAAAAAGTCTTTTCCCATATCGGCAAGGAAGATAATTGATCAACAACCCATTGTGTGCAATATATTTCTTTAGCCCGGAAACAGGATCAAATTTCAAAACATATGGAAGCTTATTAGAAACAAAATAGATCATTCCTTCATATACCAAGGAATCCGTATACAGATACTCCCTGCTATATGGCTGCCTTTCATCCCCATACTGTGTCTTCACTGTACCAGTTATGCGGTTTACACTAACGATACTATTACAATCCGATGCAAACAGATACATTTCGTCTCCAATACATTCTCCTGTCAGGGCATGTAACGCTCGCCCTGAACTTATAACTTCATGTTCTGTCTGATCCTGATATACGGTTATTTCTGCAAATTGTGCCTGTAAATTTTTTTTCATGTACCCTGTTCCTTTTTCAATGCACCTCTTTAATCACTTCAAACCCTTCCGCATACATTGTGTCAATTGCATAACCCCATATCTTGTTCTGATATAGTATATCTTCAAACAATTTGTTTTTCCCATCTGCCATGCTTCTTTGATGCTCAATTCCGTATGCTGCAAGTGCCTCCTCCTTTTTCTGATAAAACTCCGAAATATCCCAAAAAACTTTAGGTACAAACTGCACTTCCGTTATATAGATATTACTTCTGTAAGTATAAAGATTTGCTACATGTCTCGACGCAACCTTGCATATCTTTGCCGCTTCTACATGATCATGGTTCATGTCATTCTCAGAATGCATAAATACCGTATCAATATTATATTTTAAGACAACGCTCTCTACACGCTGCATCAATTCCGTACTATACATCAAAGTACAATTTGGAACTTTGGTAAACTCTGTAACCTCCTGTATACCTAATATTTCGCAAGCTTTCTTGCTGTCCTGTACACTCGTTTCAGGGGCCGTATACTTATTGAATGTTGATTCTCTTACAAAATTATCAGTCAAGATCAATTTGTATACTTTCTTTCCTTCCGCAACCAGTCTGGCTGCCGTTCCACCACAACCAAGTTCAATATCATCATAATGCGCCCCAACCAATAATATGTTTTCCATCTGCTTTTTCTCCCGTGTTCCTTCACTTATTTAACATAATGGCATTAAACCTTATATCGCAATAGGGCTCTGACCATCCCTTCTCCGTCTTAAATTCCAGATCCTGAAACTGTTCTTCTCTATAGAGCTGATGCTTACTGTCATGTGATTCCTTGGGCAGTTCTCCAATAAAAATACCCTGTTTCGTCACACGTTTTATTTCACGGATAACCTGTGTTGTATACTCCCAATCAGGAAAATATAAAAAGCATCCCCAAGAAAAGCACTTATCAAAATATTGATCCTTAAATGGAATATCATTCGCCTCTGATAACACTGCCGATTTCTGGAAAAACTCCATACAGCGCTTAACTAACGTTTCAGAAAAATCTATGCCAACATATTGGCATTTCATATACTGTGCCAGCCCTCCCGCCCCACAGCCAACTTCAAGCACCCTATCCGTCGATTTTATATCTAACAGCTTAATTATTTTGGCAGCAGTTTCTTCCATATCTGCTGTTGATTTTTCCCATCCGTCATATATTCGTATGTCTTCCTTGGTCCCCTCCATAGCCCCTTTTTGAGTCCAAATTTCTTTCCATGTTCCACTGTATTCCATAATTATGCCTCCCCAGAGTACTTTATTTGAATTGCTCCAATATTTTTTGTTTAACAGGCAATGTACTATATATTTCCGCACCAATTTCTTTAAAACTTGTTACATATATTATTCCTTTTTTTCTTAGTTCAAACACTACTTCTTCCGGATCATCCTTTGTTACAATTACCAGATCATTTGCTTTATCAATTTCATCCAAGGCAATGCAGCCGACTCCATCTATCGCTGTCCCCACCTTTCTCTTATCCTGATCACACAAAGCTTTGACTTTTACATTCCTTCGCCAAAGTTGTCTCAACAGATTTTTGGCATTATTTCCTGCGCAATATAAAACAATTCCTTCCGTTTTTTCACTTCCTAATGATTTTAAATATTGCGTAAGCTCAAACCGCTCAACTTTTCCAACCGTAGGTTCTTCAAATTTTTTAAGCTCATTCAACGTTTTCTCGTAACAATTCTTCCATCCAAATTTCTCATAATAATCAAGCAGATAATAATTACATCTATACCTACTGCCAAATATACCCACAATCTGTGTTTCAGTTAAATTAGAAATCATGTGCTCAGACAATGCAATGCAGTTTTGGACAAATTCCGGATCTGCCTGAGTGCCCTGCTTTTCGTGGCTCCTGTAATCAACCAGTTCTTCATCCAGGTATATCGTTTTCTGATCAATAAAAGTACGAAACCACATATCATAGTCCTGAGACGTGTATAATTCTTCTTTAAATCTTCCTACTTTTTCAAAATATCTTTTGTTAAGCAAAACAGTTACTGTATTTAAAACACTGAATAGTAAAGGGAATACACTGTATGTAAGCTTGTCAGAATACTCATACGGCATATTAAATTTTTTCACCCCTCGTCCGTCAGTATAGTTATAATTCCAGCCAGACCATACGATCGACATCTCATCTCCGCTTTCTAAGATTGCCCTTATATTCTTTTCAATTTTTTGTGGATGTAAAAGATCATCATGCGGAAGATACTGAAAATATTCTCCCTCCATCTTCTCTATCCCCACATTCAGAGCTGTGGAAACCCCACCATTCTCTTTGGCAAAATAGCGGATCTTATCCCCATAGGACAGTGCAATCCGCTCCGTCTCGTCTGTGGATCCGTCATTCACCACAATAACCTCGCAATTCTCATATGTCTGATTCAGCGCACTTTCTATGGCTTCCCTCATATAATCTGCGCCATTATAAACAGGAATAACAATTGAAACTTTTGGCTGCATAACAGCACCTCCATTTTCTCATTGCGCCCGCCGTTCTTGTTTCCATATCTCTTCATATAACTCAATATGTTTATTTACGTAAGCGTCAAACTCATAGTTCTGTTTTACACGTTCAAAACCCTTCTCACCTCGCCGGCGTATTTCCTCCGGATGCTTTATAAGCCGCGTTATTTCAGAGGCAATCCCGCCGGCAGACAGATATTCCACCGCAATGCCGCAGTCCGGCGCATTTGTTACCTCCTCCAGAACCGTCCCCCGAAAACATATTACTACACATTTCGAAGCCATTGCCTCCACCGCCATCATCCCAAAGCTTTCTGCCAGGGAAGGCATCAGGAAAATATCACAGGACTGATAAAAATCCATCATTTCTGCTTCCTTGTCTACCCAGCCCAGCTCTGTTGTCTGATACCTGCCCTTGATGTCAGCAGGTACGATGCCACTCCCAACGCAGATGAGCCGGATGCCTGCATTCACGTCCAGTTTCCGCAGGGCTTCATATAAATACCTGCATCCTTTAATCTCCGCATTATCCGCCCGAAAGCCGATTACAATCTTGTCCTTCCCCTGCCGGAATTTTCCCTCTTCTCTCTTTCCTTTTGCAAGGACATATTCTTTTGTTTTTACTCCAAAAGGTATCACATGAATATTGGAAAAATGTCCGGTTATGGGGCTTTTCTCTATGTAATTCTTCATAAACGCGCTGGCTACAACAATATGGGGATCCACCTGTGCCAGAATTAGTTTCTTTTGTTCCCACATAAAAGCCGTATTATCATCATCTAATTCGAAATCAGACTCTTTAATCCTGCCGCACTCCCCGCAGCCGTCTTCCCACTTATCGCATCCAAGAGGATGTACGCAATTTCCGGTAACAATCCATGGATCGTGGACTGTCCATACAGCTCTTTTCGCATTCATCAGGCGCGGATAGTCCAGCAATGAGATCATTCCATTGTGCAAAATGTGGTAATGAACTATATCTGCCTTTAAGAACTCTTCACAGTGTAATATTTCTTCTCCATAGGGATACAGGTAATTGCTAATGGAATTAACCTTTTCAAATTCACGAATCTGATGGTGCAAAATCAAATCTCTGGATAGGCATTTTACGCTGTCGCTGTTGCTGCGCTTATCCATTACGATCTGTCCGGCATTGTATCCTCTTTGCCTCAACGCCATATGAAGGTCATATCCGTTAAAAACGTGACCTACCAGATCGGCAAAATTTACTTCTACTATATTCATGTAATAATCCTTATCTTTTTATTGCAGCATGCCGGATCTCATAATCCTGCAATATTTCCTGCATTTCCCCCGGCATTGCTTTCCCGTTCTTATACAGCAGCTCCTGTATCTCCAGTTTCATCTGCTCTATCTGCGCTATCTTCCTTAACGGTTCCTTTTTCATCGGCGGCTTATCACCGGCCAGCAGTTCAACAGCTGTTTCCTTGTCGTAAACATCAGGAAAACCTTTCTGTCTGAAATGGGAAATCAAGGTTTCCGGCTTTTTAATAGCAACGATCAGGATCACCTGTTCCCGATCCTCCTGAAGCAATTCTTCATAGCTTTTACAAAACAGCCCATCCAACGCATATCCATGCTTCCCGGAATCCCGGTCTGCAAAAAAATCTGCCTTTACTCCTTTTTCCAACAGCTTAAAGTATGTCTCAAGCCCGTAATCCCCCATGCAATAGATACAGATGATTTTATTCTTCATAAGCGGCAATTACCTCTAAGATTTTTCCCCGTCCCGGCGCAGATTTCATAGCAATTCGCTCATAATCCTCTTTAAACCAGAAGGATGTTATTCCTTTATCCTTCAAAACCTGTGCAATTTCTTCCCGAAATATGGATGCAACAATAATGGTCCCCTTTACTGCTCCCCCCGCAACGTCTTGCAGGGAATAACAGCACATCCCGTCAATTTCCTTCCCCCATAAGTTCCGGTTCCCATCGAGAAACCCCACCACTGCAATCTCCCGGCATCTTAGGTCAAACAGAATTCTTCTTCCGTATACTCCCGCTCCATAAATTAAAACCGGCTGTTGTATGGTAATGTTCTCCTGGTCTCTGTCCCCGTCTTCGTCTGCCAGGCCGGTCAGACATAATTCTATGGATCTGCACATCTCCGGCATGGGCCACACACGCAGCAACATCTGATAATAGAAGTTATACACACTGCCATATAAAATTTCCTTTTCATTGCGGGATAATTTATTTATAAACATTTGATACATCTCATCCCGCTCCGCATTCACACTGCTGATTGTATTGCTTCCCTGTGCATCATGATAGCGTATGCCATATAAAATTTCGTTACTATATATACATTTTTCTTTTTGCAGCACCCGGAAAAGAAACTCATAATCCTGGGTGGTCTTCAAATCCTCCCTAAAACCACCATACTCTAAAAAAATATCCCTGTGGAACAGCACTCCGCCAAACTGAATCAGTGCATGCAGAACGCTGAACACTCCGTTATGTATAGCCTCTGTACCGTAAAATTCCACAAAGGGAACCGGAACCTTCCTGCCGGAATCATAAAAAATGTGATAGGCACAGGCAGTTACTCTCTCTGCCCCGCCTTCTAAAAGCTCAACCTGATGCCTGATCTTATCGGGATAGAAAACATCATCATGTGACAGCCAGGAAAAATATTCACCGTTCATCCGGCTTATTCCTGCATTTAATGCGGTTGCTACCCCACCGTTCTCTTTGTAAACATATCGAATTTTATTTCCATAAGAAAAGGCTATCTGCTCTGTCTGCCCATTGTCTGCAGACCCATCGTTTACAACAAGAATCTCAATATTGGAATAAGTCTGCGTTAACACGCTGTCTATCGCTTCCCGTAAGTAATTCGCTCCATTATAAACAGGAATAATAACGGATACTAATGGCTGCTGCACTGTTTTCCCACCTCGATAAAATGTGTGTTAATTTCACATGTTCCGTTACAATGTTGGCACATTCCCAGGAATCCGCTTCCATTGTACCCCAGGTCAAATTCCACCAGTCTTTTTCGTTCTTCCTCTGAATTGCCCATCATAAAAATATCAAACGTGTTATTTACATCTTCCCTGCCGTTTAGTGTTCTTTCCGCAAAATATGCGTTAATGCAGTATCTTATTTTCCCGCCTGCATACCCTCTGCACCTGGTATGACAGTAGTTAAAAAAAGCCTGCAGCTGTGAACAACTATAATGGTGATCCACTGACTCAAACCCAAAGTCAACCCATTGCGCAGAAGAAAGAAAATAGGTTGGAATTCCGGCACGCTCAAACATTTCCCGAACCTCGTCTACCCTGGGCTTTATTGCCGGAACTCCTGCCGTGTAGTCACTTATATCTACCGCCATCTCATATTGCTGCATTAAATCCAACAGCTCCTGTGAGGGGAGCACCGTTCCATTTGTTATAATCTTGAAGCTGCCAATCTGCGTCCTGTAATTTTCCCCCAAATACCTTATCATTTCAGCAAGGTCTCTGCTTAACAGGGGTTCTCCCCCGGTCAGTGTATAATTTCCTATAAGGTCAACCTTTGAAAATAATTCATCCGCATCTTGTTTCAGCCTTTCAAGAGGATACTGTTCTGCTTTCTTAAAGTACGGAAGCATAATCGCACATTTCTCACACTTTAAGGTACATTGCTCCGTAATAATCATTGATATGGAATCCAGGAACACCCTGTTGCTTTGGTATAATGCCATTATCGGGAAATCGTGCATCACAAATTCACTGTAAAGCTTACAGCAGCCTGTATCCAGCCCGTAAGCAGATGCAAACTCTTTCTTAACTATCTCTCCGGTCTCATCCGGTAATCCTATGACCAGAATAACATTCCCCTTTTCCTCCAGATACTGCCTGTAAAAATCTTTATGATACACAGGCAGCGACTTATACTCTGTCTTTCCCTCGTCCCTGTCGAAAAAGGCACTGACCGTTAAGCAGGAAAGCCGGGAAATCGCAT
The DNA here is from genome assembly GCA_947575805.1 of uncultured Lachnospiraceae bacterium. Classification (GTDB taxonomy): domain Bacteria; phylum Bacillota; class Clostridia; order Lachnospirales; family Lachnospiraceae; genus Acetatifactor. The sequence continues at coordinate 31,757 of CANPOY010000008.1, read as the reverse complement.
CATATATACGTCCTCCCATCATACCTGCTCCATAGATTACTATAGATTTCCCTTGATATTCCGCTGATATTTCCGCATATATCTCATCAAATTCATGTCCTGGATTTGACCACTGCATATCTATCTCTCTTTCTGTTTTGCCGGCTCCACAATATTGGGGTTAATGTCTACAAAACCGGCACACCTTTTACAGAAATTTACATACCCCTTTTCATTGTAGCCCATACGGAATTCCATCAGTTCTTTCATCTGATCTTTCTGGAATTCCTTAAGATTATATACTTCATCCTCGGATTCTTCCGTCAACCCCGCAACGGCGGCATAGCTTGCGTAATTGCAACTGTACAGCCGGCCTCCACGCAGCTCCTGCCAGGGCTCGTGACAGGCCTCAAAATGCTTGGTAAGACGATATTCATCCCAACTGCTGTGATCCGTTGACATAGGTGCAAGATCAATCCATCGATCCACTTTATTTATATCATAACGTATATGATACTGCTCCAGTTTCCTGATCACATTTGTAAAAACATCTGCCTTTTCAGGCACTGCCAGTCTATAATCATCCACCGTTACTCCCACCTGATACCTGGCAAGAATTTCCAGTATATCGTCCTTCAGCTCCACCGTTCCGTTAGTCACGGTCTGCAGAAAATGAATTTTATCACGGTACTTCTCGCCAATATAAGTTACCAGTTCCTTAAGGTGCGGATACAGGAACGGTTCGCCTCCACTGATATGGAAGAGCATAATATAGTCAACTGCATGAAAAAATATATCAACATCCTCTTTTACCTGTTGCAGCGATCTTACCATCTGATGCTTTATGTAGGGTGTAAAGTTCAGGCAGGCTTCGCAGTTCAGGTTGCAGCATGTGCTGGGTAGAAAAGAAACTGATGATATATACATTTTCTTCAATTCATATACATATTTTAAAGACATATACGTTTCCATTGTATATACATCTTCATTATATATGTATCCCTTTATCTGTATCTGCTGCATAATCGGACCACGGGAAAAAGGTGTGACACAGATTATAATTGCCTCATCTTCCTGCAGGGTAATCTCATTTAACGCAAATATCTCTTTCGTCATGTACTCCGAATGCAGCCTTGTCTCATCATTGTCAATAAAGCCAAGTATGCCAACCCCCAGACTGCTCAGCTCTTCATACATTGCCTTTCCATACATTCCGGCACCAAACAGATAAAATCTGTTCTTCCTTTTCAGTTTATCATAAACACCGTCGAATTCATGTCCCTTGTTTTTCCATTTCATGTATCTGCTTCCTCCCTACTGCTGCGGCGCATATTGAATCAGCACCCCATCCAATTCCTGCCTTGTGATAATATGCGGAAACCCTGATACCTGCATCTGGCGGATTGCCTCCGTACATACCCGCTGGGCAATAACGATCAGCACCTCTTCTTTTCGATCCGTCAGATCCTCCACCGCCCTGCAAATAATCCCTCCGATGATTTTCCCGCTTTTCCCGGGATCATTATCTATAAAGCAGTCTACCGCTATCTGGCGCTGCCTTAATTCATAAAGCAGCCGCAGGCCATATTGGCCGGCACCGAAAATAATAATCTTTTTGTCCTGGCCTCCGCTAAGCCCTCTTAAATATCCTTTAAAACAATCTATATCTTCCTGGTGGTCACTACGCCGGTAGCATTCATATAATCGCTTTTCAAGAATTCCGGCTTCCTCAAGTCCGTCCCTGCTGCGAATTAATCCTATAATGCGACACAATGCCGTCTCCGCTGTTCCATATATGGATGCCAATTCCTGATTTGACATCTTTTGCATGATTTCCAAATACAATAAAACATTTTCCTGATTCCAGGCATTATAATAATGCTTTGAATCTGATTCCGAATGTACCCTGACCATATACAGCTTCTCCGAAACCCATATGGATTTTTGGCCATTCAGCAGTCGAAACCACATCTCCACATCCTGTGTATACCTCCGGCTCTCATCAAATAATCCGACACGCTCAAAATGCTTCTTTGAGATCAAAGCACCGCAGGCGTGAATCTGTAATTGCAGCACCGTAAATACAGAGTTTGTTAGTTGTTCTATCGTATAGTATTTGTAAAAGTCTGTTGGCGTATAAGTTTTAGAGCTTTCCTCATAAAAATCATACTCGCACTGTACAATCCTGGCCGGATCGCCGCACTGCAGAACCGCTTCCACTTCCCTCTCAATTTTGTGAGGATAATAGACATCATCATGAGACAGCCAGGAAAAGTATTCACCGTCCATATTTCTGATGCCTGTATTCAGCGCGCTGGCGACACCACCGTTCTCCTTTTTAAAATAACGAATCCTGTCGCCATATGACAGTGCAATTTTTTCCGTCTTACCGCCGTCATCAGAACCGTCATTTACCACCAGTACCTCAACATTGGAATAGGTCTGGGCTAACGCACTGTCAATTGCCTCTCTCAGGTAATTGCTGCCGTTAAACACCGGTATAATAATGGAAACTTTCGGAATGTCCGCACATATTTCCCTGTTCTGCATGCTTCCCTCTTCCTAAATCTTCTTTTTTATCTCTCCGGTTCAATCAGCTTCAGCCGGGAAACCGTCAAATGTGGTTTCTGCTTCTCCTTGGGCGGCAGGGTCATATAGTCGCCATAATAGGTAGAAAGATATAAATGATAATCCCTGAAGCCATAAAACCTTTTTCCCTCAAACTCCAGCTCCTCCAACTCATCAAAGCACTTTCCCGGCAGGCCGTACCGGCAATGTTTCGGATACTCCAGCGTATAATGGCTGATAAGTTCCGATGGTCTTCGGTTTGCCCGCGCTGCCAGCCCGTTTCGTAAGTGAAACAGACTGTTCCGGGGAATTTTGCTTAAAACCCGGTATACCCGCCGGACAAAAGGATTTCCTTCATTATACTTTCCCACTTCTGAATACAAAGCTTTCCGAATCAGAAAACAAAAAAAGTGATGTACTCTCCGGCTGATGTATGCGTCAGGTACGTTATCTGCCACAAAAATGTCCATAAATATTCCTGAATGCTGCTCCAGATGCTCCTGCCCCATGCGGATAAATTCTGTTCCATTCCTCCTGAGCTTTGCATACCCCCAGCGATAACCGGGATCCGACAAATAATCCTGCAGGAAAAATCTGGCGCGGTCCAGTTCTCTCTTACATGCTTTTCTGAATTTAAAATATTCTTCCCGCCGCATGATTACGTCTATATCGTCATCCCACGGGATAAAGCCCTGATGCCTTACTGCTCCCAGAAGCGTTCCGCCATCCAGGGAATATTTGATCTGATGCTTTCTGCATATTCTGTCAAATTCTGTCAGCATCTCCAATTCAATTTTCTGTAGCTGCTTCAATTCAGAGTTGGATATTTCATATGCCTGTCCCATTTCCCTGCCCATTCTTTCTATCGGTTGGCAAAACTTCCGGTATCCTTGACTATTATACCATGGGCAAAGCATATTTACCATCCTGTTCTGCCCATTACTATTATTATCAGAAGCCTCGCGCTTTTCTGTTCAAGATGTCATAACCCGTAGGGTATGCCGAATCCCTCTGGACACATCATACGCACCCTGCCAACCCAATTGCTGCAGCTTTTCAGGATTCAACACTGCACATGGAATTGGCGTATTCTCTTGTCTCTCCTCCTCATTGGGAACTGCAAAAAGACATTTCCTGCCGCCGCATTCTGCTATCATCCGTGCGAACCCGGCAATTGACGATCTTGCGTCAGGATTAGATACATTGTAAGCTTCCCCTGCTTTTCCCCGGATCAATACCGTCAGCATAGCAGACACACAATCTGCCACATAGGTATAACTTCGAATTTGTTCTCCACGGCTCTTCAAAATCACATCCCGTCCCTCCAGGACATTCCCGAAAAACTGCGCAGACGCCCGGTTGTCCCGCTGCGAGACATTGGGACCATATACATGGCTCAGCCTAATTACCACCGCATCCACCCCATACTCAGAGTGATAAGCCGCACACAGGGTTTCTGCCGCCCGTTTGGCGGAGGGATAGCAGGAACGGCTTCGCATGGTATCCACATAACCGCTGTCCGTCTCTGTAAATCCACGCATCTCTTCTCCCACTGCACCTTCTTTACCGACCGCTTCACCGTAAATCTCCCCGGAAGACACATAAAGGAAGCGGGAATTCCTTTCCTTCTTCACATATTCCAGCAATCTCCAGGTTCCTGTAAGCGCCGGCAGCATAGTCTCCACCGGCCGTTCCCGGAAAGCTTTGGGATAACCGTCTCCCGCCGCATGAATGACATAATCTGCCCTCTCCTTCAGCAAAAGCGGTTCGCACACATCCTGCACGATCAAATGAAAATCCGGATGATCCAAAAAGGATCGGTAACGCCGCTCCGCATACTCTCTGTCGCGGACAAGCGCATAAACCTGTATTCCTGCACTCCTGGTTTCATTTGCATAAAAAAGCATATCCACCAGAAAAGATCCAATCAGCCCGGAAGCTCCTGTAATAAAAAGGATTTTCCCATACAGGGCCTCAAAATCAATTGTTCCCTGAATTGCCTCTTCCAGATCTTTCCGGTAACTGCTGTTTTTATAATACATTTTGATACCTCATGTTTTGGTTCAGCCTTCCAGTCTCCTGTTTTGCAAATACAGTAATGCCTTAAATATCTCTATATCCTCAACGGTAGTAAGCTTCACGTTTTTCTCCGATCCTGCTGTAAAATAAACTTCTTCTCCCAGCTCGATCATCAGTGTGCAGGTAGCCGTAGCATTCGTAATTCCCTTTTTCCGTGCTTCCTCATGCGCCCAAAGCAGCTTCTTCAGCGGAAATGCCTGCGGAGTCTGCGTTCGCGCAAGGCTGTCCCGGTCAATCATCTGGCCCGAACTGTCTCCCCCTTCCCGGCGCAGAAGCATCGCCTCCACGCAGGGGATTACCGTAATGGCGGATCCCATCAGCCGACACTGTGCAATGCAGCCGGAAATAATCTCCTGAGACACATTGGGTCGAATTGCATCATGAATCAATACGATGTCATCTTCCTTACAATGTTTTCCCAACTCGTACACTCCGTTTCGAATGGACTCATGGCCCGTTTCGCCGCCGGTAATTACCCACTTCAGCTTGGTAATGCCAAATTGTCTGGCATACGCCCACAGAATCTCCTGCCATCCTTCAATACATACCACCAGAATCTGATCAATCTCCGGATGCTGCTGAAATGCTTTTAAGGTATAAATTATTATCGGAATATCATTAATATTCAGAAACTGCTTGGGTATTTCCTGGTTCATCCGAACCCCTTTACCCCCTGCCAGAATCATTGCCTGAATCATCCCCAGCCCTCACTCAATGCCTTTCAAACTCCCCATACTGCCGGTACAGATCTTTATGCGTCTCCATCCATTCCGCCATTTCCCCGATCATTTGTTTATAGCCCGGCACAGAAAACCTTTGCCCCTCCGATGTACAGACCAGTGATCTGTCACTGACTACCGTATCATTCTCCGTTATCTCAACAGGATTTCTCCGAAACGCAGCATTGAACAGCTGCAGCAAATCATGCTTGCAGATACTCTCATTATTGACCAGATGGCACAACCCTGTCTTCTGCTTCGAAATATCCTCCTCAATGCTCTTAGCCAGCTGCAATGTTGTCACCCCAGTCCAGATCACTCTTTTATATCCTGACACACTGCCTGTCTGCCTCATAAACCAGTGGAATAACCCGGTCCCGTCCGCTTTCAGCTCCGGACCCACAATAGATGTCCGCAGGGTGAGGTTATCACAATCCAGGACCTCGCCTAATGCCTTACTCCTGCCATAATAAGAGACCGCATCCGGGCGATCCGCCTCCGTATAATGCCCCCTCGTCCCTTCAAATACACAATCCGAGCTAATATGGATCAGCTTTGTCTTCCTGCCCGCCAGCTTTTCGGCCAGCAGATGAGGCCAGGCACTGTTTAAATAAATACCGTCTGCAAGACTGGAATCCACGCGCTTATTCAGCACACCGATACAATTGACCACCACGTCATACTCGCCGGCTTCCAAGGCTTTTTCCACATCTGCCCTGTTCCTGGCATCTCCCAGAATCGTCTTACACACAGGGCTCTGCTGCCTGGCAAAACCGGTCATCTCATGACCCTTTTCTTTTAAATACTGTGCAATTACATGACCCGCCATGCCGTTCACGCCAAATATTAAATATCGCATAATGCCCACCTTTACTTATATGCTGCAGGCTGCCACGTCAACAGACTGCGTAGCAAATCATCGCCTGTATCCCCGTGCCGTAATGACGGCAGTAAATCTTGTATTCCGGCACCAGCTTGTGCAGGTATTCAGGAATTTCCCACAGCAGCATCCCGCTGGCATATGTAGAAATCTTCGGCTTGTTTCTTAAAATCAGGTTCCTCGCCCCCTGCAGTGCCTGCAGATCACAGCCGTTCGTCGATACCTTCAGAACCGTAAGATCCTGAAGTTCTTCCATGGTATCCAATCGTCTCATCTGAATTTCCTGCCCGCCTGCATTGGCCCTGCGGCTGCTTTCCGACATATCCGTCATAAAATGTGTAATGCCGTCGGTTTCCCCCACTGCCACATTTTTCGAACTGATATTTCCCAATTTCCATTTCCCAATATTGGCCTGCAGGACATCGTAATTCTTCCGATCCGGCTCTATCCCCACAATTTTTTGAAATTTGTTTCCCGTCAGTTCAAGAAATTCCCGGATTGTATCCCCCGTAAAAGCTCCTACATCCACAAAAAACTCTTCATCCGTATATTTCATAATTTTCGGATCAAGCAGCTTTTCTTTACTGTTCCCGTTAATCCTGCGGAAATATTCTGCATCATTCTGCCTGACACCATTTAAAAAGCCCGACAACGTCTCCCGGGATTGCGAATCCGCCAGTAACAGGTAAAGTTCCTCCAGCTCTTCCATATGGCCTTCATAAAAGTCCCACAGGTCATCTGCAAGATGCACATTCAGGTCTATGATTTCTCCCGTATACCCCATCTCCTTCAGTTGGGCTATCACCTGATCCGCCACGTATACGCTGACAATCATTCTCTTTGGAAGAGGTTCCGCTTTCATAAAGTCCTCAGGGCTTACGATATGGTTCTGCCCCCACAGAGCCTGGTTGTTATCTACAATGCACTGCGGAACCAGTACGCCGTCAGAAGCCTGCTTTAAAAAGTCCAGCGTACTCTTCCCTGTGGCTCCTGCCCCCCACACGGCAAAGCTCTTTTTATCTTCCAGCATTTGCCTTACCAGATCATGCGCCTGTTTCTGTGCCTTATTTTCACGCCGCCCTGTCAGTTGATCCCGCAACATATTATGTGCTCCTTCGCCTCGATCGCCGGTCACAGGGTTTTCCCTGCCCACTGCACCGCTTTGCTGTCCTTCCAATATTTCACATCGTTTTCAGTTCATCCTGTACATACTGTAAACTCAACAGTTTTTCCTTAACCTGCTCCACATTCAGCCGCCGGGCATTGTCCGAATTAAACTCTTCCAGCACCGCTTTCTCCGTGTGCCCCTTTTCGAAATACTGTTCATAATTCAGATCCCTGTTATCCGCCGGAACCCGATAAAAATTCCCGCAGTCAAAAGCATGCAGACATTCTTCTTTGGTTAAAAGCGTCTCGTACTTCTTCTCCCCGTGACGAATGCCAATGTAATGTATATCATTTTTATCATGAAACAGTTCCCGTACTGCCTGTGCCAGGGTACCGATGGTGCAGGCCGGTGCCTTCTGTACCATAATGTCACCTGTCTGTCCGTTCTCGAAAGCAAACATCACCAGATCCACCGCCTCATCCAGGCTCATCAGGAAACGCGTCATTTCCGGATCAGTGACGGTAATCTGCTTTCCTGCCTTAATCTGATCAATAAAAAGCGGAATCACAGACCCCCGGGAACACATCACATTCCCATACCGGGTTCCGCAGATCAGGGTTCTGTCCGTGGTTCTGGACTTAGCCACAAATACCCGCTCCATCATGGCCTTACTGATTCCCATGGCATTGATCGGATATGCCGCCTTATCCGTAGACAGGCAGATTACCTTCTCCACACCCTCCTGAATCGCTGCCGTCAGCACATTGTCTGTTCCGATAATATTCGTCTGCACCGCTTCCATGGGAAAGAATTCACAGGAAGGCACCTGCTTCAAGGCCGCAGCGCTGAATACATAATCCACACCCCGCATGGCATCCTGCACGCTGCCCTTGTTCCGGACATCTCCAATGTAGAACTTGATCTTGGAGTTGTTATAATGCCTGCGCATGTCGTCCTGCTTCTTTTCATCTCTGGAGAAAATACGGATCTCCCCAATTTCCGTATTCAGGAATCGGTTCAATACCGCATTTCCAAAAGAACCGGTTCCGCCGGTAATCATCAGTGTCTTGTTGGTAAAAATCCCCATAGCTGGTCTCCCTGTCTACTTTCTCCATACTTTATCATCTATAATTCTTGTATAGCTTTGAATCAGCCGTATTACGACGGAGGACACATTTTCCGGCTCATAATCCGGCACTGTGCTGCCAAAGTCTCCCCGCCGGCAAAATTTCACAGCCATTTCCACCGACTGTAACAGGGATTCCTCCGTAATTCCCCCGATGACAAAACATCCTCTGTCCAGTGCCTCCGGGCGCTCCGTGGAGGTTCTGATACATACCGCCGGGAAATGGCTTACCGCTGCCTCTTCCGGCATGGTGCCGCTGTCAGAAACAACGCAGTAAGCATGCTTCATCAAAGCGCTGTAATCCGTAAAGTTAAAGGGCGGCATCTTCCGCACCAGAGTATGAAAGGCAAATCCCCTCTCCGCCACAAACTTTGCACTTCTTGGATGAAGGGAATAAATCACCGGCATTCGATAAGTCTCCGCCATAGCGTTTACCGCATTCATCAGACTGTTAAAATGCTCCTCATTGTCAATGTTTTCCTCCCTGTGGGAAGAGAGTACAATATATTGCTCCTTCTGCAATCCTAACTGCTCCAGTACGGTACTGCGATCGATTTCTTCCTGATGTGCCAGAATTACTTCCCGCATAGGCGATCCCGTCACATAAATATGCTCCTTCCTGATTCCTTCTGCAATCAGATAGCGTCTTGCATGTTCCGTATACGGCAGATTTACATCCGATATGTGATCCACAATCCTCCGGTTGGTCTCCTCCGGCAGATTCTCGTCAAAGCACCGGTTTCCCGCCTCCATATGAAAAATAGGTATTTTCAGCCGCTTTGCCGATATGGCAGTCAGTGCGGAATTGGTATCCCCCAGGATCAGCAGCGCATCCGGACGGATCTCCTGCATCAAGGTATAGGCCTTTGCTATGATCTTGCCTATGGTCTCGCCCAGATTTGCTCCCACGGCTTCAAGGTAATAGTTCGGCCTGCGCATTCCCAGATCCTCATAAAAAATATCATTCAGCCGGGCATCATAATTCTGCCCGGTATGCACAAAAACATGTTCAAAATAATCATCCGCTTTTTTTATAATCTCCGACAGACGTATCAGCTCAGGCCTTGTACCTGCGATCGTCATCAGTTTCAGTTTCTTCATGCTCTGCCCTCTAATCCAAAATATCCACATCCTGCAGCAGGATCGGTTTCCCTGTTTCCCGGTATATTGTCAGCAGGCTGCTGGAATCTCCGTAATATCCGTCCGACAATGCCATGGCCAGGTTGGGATCCGGTGTCTCGTCATAGATCCCCCAGCCTTCCTCTTTGAAATTGCTGATTCTCTGCAAAAACTCCTGCCGCAACAGAGGCGTCATGGAGTCAATCGTGTCCATCAGCAGAGGATGGGGTCTCCATAGCAGAACCGCATCATTTTGCCTCTCTCGAAAAAACTCCAGCGCCCTGTCTACCTTTTTCAGCATTTGCTCCGGATTTTGCAGAAAGGCTCCTATGGAAAGATTGTAGAAAATGATCTTCTTTCTGCTGCCGTCCGGCCTTAAAATGCTTCTTCGCCAGCTCTCAGGCAAATCCTTCATCTCACAGGAAGTATTCCAGATCTTGTCAAATTTTGGCGATCCTAAAGGCAGAAATTTCTTCTCTGCCGGCACATATCCCTTTTCCACTCCGTTACGCCGCAATACATCTGTATAGACCCTGCAATATTTTTCATAGATACGGCCCGGCTGGACCACTACTCTGTCTGCATACAACACTCCCGGCGTATAGCATTGATGATCCGCAGGTCCGTCTTCTTCAGCGACAAAGTATGGGATATAGACAAGCATATCGGTATATTGTTTCAGGTTTCTGGCATAGTATTCTTCCGGTACCCTGGTCACCAGATTATTTTCATCATATGGATTATGGAAGAAAATAATGTCAGGTTTCCTGTCTTCCACGGAATATTTCCAGTATGGCACTACAGGTACATAATCCGGATAACGGTTACCATGGTAATGCTTCTCTCCCGGCATGCCGTTGGGCTTCACATCATAATAGGGGATCGGAACCACATAGCAGTCCACCCCTTTATCTTCATTGACAGCCATCCACACGCTTTCCAGGGAGTCCCACATAGATACATGATATGGCAAAAATACTACTTCCAGCTTAACCGGAATCTTCTCTTCCACATCTTTCTGAATATCCTCTATCAGCAGCACCAGGCCTTGAAGCTTTCTCCGCCATGCTTCATCCTCCAGTGAACAGCTGACCTGATAGAGCAGTTCACAGGCTTCCTCCAGCTTTGGCGTAATTTCGTTTTCCGCTCCTTCCCAGCTCTCCACCGTATTGCCCACCGAAATAATCAGTTCCTGCATCTGAGCAAGAATAGCAAGAATTTCTTCCCTGCTGCGAATCCTTATCAACTGCGCAAAGCCTCCCAGGTTGTTCGCCAGGTCGTTTAATGCCTCCTGCACCTGGGCCTTGATATGCTTCCTCATACTCCTCCTCCGCTTCTGGAAACATAATCTATGATTCTCTCATAATCATCAAAGTAATCTATCTCCGCCCAGAAACGTCCGCCCACATCTGCCGTATAAATCACTTCCTCTTGCTTGTCCGTAAATGAATACAATATATTTTCCCACCAGGCTCCATGCTGCTGATTTGCTATCAGCTCCTCCAGCCGGCTGACAAATTTTGGCAAAAATGCCTGTCCTATTTTTGCCATGCCCACATATTCACAGCTGCGCTGCTCCACAGGAAGTCCCTTGCCGTATTTCTCAATCCGGCCGTCCAGACCGGTATAGAAGAAATAGTCCCCCTCCACAGTGCGGGACTTATCAATTGCCATCACTGGGTCTCTTTCATCTGCCATGATCTGCTCCAGTATCTCCTTTGAAAAAAACACATCCGCATTCAGCACCAGAATGTCATCATTCATTTCCTGCCGGGCAAACCAAAAGCTTGCAATACTGTTTGTAATATTCCAAAAAGGATTAAAATAGTACTTTACAGGCCCCAGCCCTGCCAGCGCTTCCCGGATCCTTTCCTCCTTATATCCGGTACAAACCACACATTCCATTCCTTCTGCCTGTAGAAGCTCCACGGAACGGCGGATCAGTGGCTTTCCGTCCACCGGCAAGGTTGATTTCGGAATCATCTCCACGTTTCTGGCAATTCTAGTGCCTCTTCCTGCGGCCAGCAAAATCGCTTTCATACCGGCTCTCCTTCCTTTTCCCCTGTACGGACCATATATAAACCCACGATTTGTATCAACATACGGATTATGTATACCACCCTGTACCCTATACCTCCCGCTTCGAAGGATTCACATAGAACTTCTTCCGGGTGTTCAGCAGGGCAGCCAGATAGCAAAATGAACTGTTGGACATAATCATGGCTTCGCACTGGCTCATCAGCTGCAGGTCAATATAATTGCGGCCTTCCACGTTTCCCTCCACAAAATGTACCCTGCGGAACTTCTGAAATCCCATATCCTCCTGATTTTCCCTGCACCAGGGAATATCGTCGGAAAATACAAACAGCTCCCATTCGTTCCCGCACGCACTGACAAAGGATCTTATCATCCGCCTGTAAATATCTGCCGGATAGGCCCAGCCCAGCTGGACGAAATCGCCCCTCCTGATATGGATGGACACGGACGGAACCTCATAAATCCTCTGCAGATGGGCTCGGTTCGCCTCGTCCTCAATCTCCGGAAGGGTAAATTCCTTTAAAAATACTTCTTTGTATTTTTCAAACCATCCCTTGGAAATCCAATACCCGTGATAATAGACATCTCCTTCCGCGTCGTAAACCTCGGGAATGAACTTGTCACCGGGAACACAGACAATCTTGCCGGTAAAGGGATTAAAGCTCTGACAGGAATCTCCCACATCGGAAATCATATAGGTCTCAATCCCGTTTTCACACAGAATCCTGGGAACGCTTTTCCCCTCTCTGCGCTCTTCCAGTATAAAGCTCCAGACCTCGTCATCAAAGCACTGGCTGAGCATATGGGCCTGAATGCCGAAGACCTTCTCCAGCTCGTACCCGTTATGCACCGTATTTAATGCAAAGTAGGTGTCATCCAGATACATGCTTTCCCCCGGATGGGACAATTCGTAATGTCTGGCAAAAATATACTGGAAAGCCTGGTTGGCCAGGCCGCCGTTTAAAAACTGAATCTTCATTGCAGTTTCCCCAAAAGCTCCTTCACTTCTTCATCCCCCGGTGCACATTGCCGTACCTGAAGAAGAATTTCCCGGGCTGTCTGATACTCACCTTGTTCTATCTGCTGCTTTGCCTTTTTCTTGAGGGTGGAAATAAGATAACGAAGCTCTACCTGCTCCTCATCGGTATTCTGACTCTGATTCTGTACCTCGTCACGGTACATCCTGGCATAGGCATCCACCACATCTCCCAGGGCAGAGCAGACTCCTAAACACTTCCTTACTGCTTCCAGTGCCTTGAGATCATCCCGCTGCTCCCGATACCATTTCACCTTCTTCAGCTTTAAAGCCAGCTGTGCTTCCTCCGGCAGCATTTCCGGCACTTCCTCAAAGACAAATTCCTTATAGAAAGGTTCATACAGATCCAGTGCAATGTCTGCATATCTCCAGAGCATCGGTTCCATCTGCTGCAGACCCGGGCATACCTCCTCAAAATGATGCAGATACCCCTCCATACATTTTACCGTAAACAGGTCATATCTCATGTTTCTCCTGGTTTTCCATTTCCCGATTCTTTCATCCCACTGACGGATGACATCAGGAGGAACTTGCCGGCACCATGCTTCCAGCGTCCTGCGAAAACAGTTATAATCAATCTGAAGTATATAAGGTTCGCAGGAAATTTCCATCCGCCCTGCCGCTTCCCATACCTCAGGCCGAATATCGAATATATCCTCCGGATATTTCTCAAACAGCTTCCCCAGCAATTCCCCCGCCTTCTCACGGCGCTCTGCCAATGTGGGAATGGAAGGATCCTTTTCCGTCCATACAATTTTCTTCGTTAAAATATAGCTGTGCTCAAAATCCAGCTCCGCTACAAGGCGGTTCAGACGAAACAGCTTTTCCAGTTCTCCCTGCTGTTTCAGCTCTATTTCCGCCTCCAGGAACACCACCTGCATCTCCTTCATGCCTTCCTTGCGGGACACCAGAGTCTGCAGGATCTTCACCCACAGAGGATGGTAGGGTACACTGCAGCAGCCCTCCACCATACCCTTCTCCCACTGGTTCTGCCGCAAAAGCCTGGGGTCATTCATCCAGTCCAGTCGGAAAAATGCCCTTTCTGCCAAAGCATGGTCCTCCAGGCGGATAGCTGCCTCCGTACACATCAAAATGGTTCCGTACAGGAGCTGTTCCTGAAATACTCCCTCCACCACCGCAGCGCTTCCGGCCTCCACCAGATTCCGATTGCCACCGTACTTTTCTAGATAATCCATGTACCTTTCAAAGTACTCCCGCGTTTTCTCATAGTCCTTCAGATAACTATAAAGCCTGGCTGCCACAAGGTAGTAAAAAGCACGTGTTGGCGCCATCACCTCTGCCTCCAGATAAGGTGTCTCCTTCAGCGCTTTCTCCACCCAGATCTTTTCTTCCTCATACTTCTTCTCCATCTCCAGAGAAATCAGAATATAAGCATAAAGAGCTCCCACATGTGAAGGTGCGTATGTGATTTTTTCCTTCGCATGACGCTTCCAGTCTTCAATTCCCTCTTTACTGACCTTTATAGTCATCTCATATTCTTCGTCACCGAAATATTCCTGGGCCAGCTGGCAGGACCATCTGGGGTCACCCGGCTGTTCTTTGATCATCTCCAGCAAAGGCTCCACATTCCGCTTGGTATGCTGTTTTCGGTGTTCCTCATCCCGATAGGCATAACCATAGTGATGAACAAAATCGGAAAAAGTCTTTTTGGGCAGCCTGAAGGGCTCCAGGTACTCATGAATCTTGCCCACAAAGACAGTACCCGGCATAAGCTCCACCATACGGGAAGGGTAGGAATCGTCGTACATCTTCCCCTGCCGGTCTCTGTAATTTCTTACCACATAAGAAGCACAGTGATACTCTTTATATTCCCCGGTCTGGAAGAAAGAAATAATCTCCTGGGGGTTCTCAAACCATTCATCATCGTCCAGATACATAAACCACAGGCCTTTCGCCTCCTTCAGACCCGCATTTCTGGCGGCGGCAAAGTCATTACACCATGTAAAGTCTACGATCTTATCCGCATACTTCTCCGCCAATGCCCGCTGTTCAGGACTACAGCCGGTATCTACCAGGATGACTTCAGTAGAAATAGCATTTTTGAAGTAAAGCAGAGATTCCAGACTTTTAAGCATATCTTCTTTTCCGGAAATCAGCATGGAAATGGACAATAAAATGGATGTATCATTCTTCATAATAGGAAAACCCTTTCGATCAGAGATAAGAACCAAAATCCCCGGCTAAATAGCCGGGGATCTGGGCAATTACACTCTGTAAGTTAAAAGTATTAGCCAAGTAAGGACAGAACGCCCTGGTTGGACTGATTTGCCTGTGCCAGCATTGCCTGGCCTGCCTGAGACAGAATATTGTTGTTGGAGTACTTAACCATCTCAGAAGCCATGTCTGTGTCACGAATCTGGGACTCAGCGCTGGTGGTGTTCTCAACAACGTTATCCAGGTTGTTGATGGTGTGCTCAAGTCTGTTCTGAACCGCACCCAGCTCGGAACGCTGTGCAGAAACCTTGGTGATAGCAGCCTTGATCTTCTCGATAGCATCCAATGCGTTTTCATCATTGGTTCCATCCATCTTCAGGCCGTTTACGCCAAGACCCTTAGCGCTCATGGACTTCAGGTTCAGGCTGATCTGGTTGTTGCTGGTAGCGTCAGCACCTACATGCAGGCCAACGGTAAGATCTCCTACCTTGTCACGAGCATGTGCGATTTCATTCTTATCCAGCGTGGTTGCGTTTCCTACTGCATCGTACACCTTAGGTGCGTTTGCAAGTGAGAACACATTACCCTGCGTAGCGGACTTTCCAGCGTAAGCTACGGTAAAGTAGTTATCCAGATCATTGGCAGCAATCTTGTTGCCGTCCTTGTCGTAATATGCTGCGGATACAGACTTGCTCTCGCTAGCCGTAACCTTGGTAGCATTAAATACAACTGTGTTAGAGTAATCAGTGTTAGCAGTAGCAGTCTTGTTGTAGCCAGATACTGTAACGGTACCGAGGGTAACACCTGCCTTGTTAAATACGGTAAATGTTGCGTTGGTACCGGTCAGGGAAGTCTGGGTAATGTCATACTTCGCTCCTGCCTCACCATTCAGGCTTGCAGCATAAGTAGTGGTTCCTGCCGCCGGTGTTGCCTTGGTGGTATCCCATACGCTGTTAGCGGTGATGCTGATACCGGAATCTCTCAGAGCCTTGAGCAGTGCGTTCTGATCTGCCATGTTCTCGCCGTTTACTGCGGATGCAGCAAAGGTAAGCTTCACGCCTGTCACACTGTCAGCCGTAAAGGTAGCGGTACCTGCAGAGGACTTATCAAAGTTCTTGTAGGAGAAAGACGTTCCCTTTGCAACACTGGAGTCACCCTTCAACAGATAGGTCTCGTTGAACTTGGTGGTCTCTGCAACACGGTCGATTTCAGTGGTCAGCTGATCGATTTCCTGCTGGATGGCTGTACGGTCAGACTCAGAGTTGGTGCCGTTAGCTGCCTTAACTGCCAGCTCGTTCATTCTCTGAAGCATGTCATGCACTTCTGTAAGTGCACCTTCTGCTGTCTGCACTGCGGAAATACCGTCCTGAGCATTTGCGGAAGCCTGTGTCAGACCTCTGATCTGCTTTCTCATCTTCTCGGAAATTGCCAGACCTGCTGCATCGTCAGCCGCACGGTTGATCTTGTATCCGGATGAGAGCTTCTCGGTGGATTTTGCCTGGGCTGCAGAAGTCAAGCCAAGCATTCTGTTAGAGTTCATTGCAGTTAAATTGTGTTGTACTACCATTCTATATTCCTCCTTGAATATATTTACCGCATCCTTGCGGTCATTATTTGCAACGGCAATGTCCGTGCCGGGCTCGCACTTCCCATTACATTCACTGCCCCGTCCTCTCCCCGTCCAGTTGTGCGATACCGTTCGGTTCGAGGAGTAAGAAAGCTTGTTATGCGCTTTTCTTGATAAGTATATCGGACTGTTTTTTTATAACTTTAGTCTTGTAATAAAATTTTTTTAACTTTTTCTAATCTCTATGTTTCATGAGAACATAATCCTGTCATTTCCGGCATAAAAAAGCGGTGCAGCTTTGCTGCACCGCTTTGAAAACTCGGTTCTTACTGAAGAAGGGAGAGTACACCCTGGTTTGCCTGATTTGCCTGAGCCAGCATGGACTGACCTGCCTGAGCAAGGATGTTATTGTTGGAGTAAGCAACCATCTCAGAGGCCATATCCGTGTCACGAATCTGAGATTCAGCACTGGTAGTATTCTCGACAATATTGTCCAGATTGCTGATGGTATGCTCCAGTCTGTTCTGAATAGCTCCCAGCTCCGAACGCTGTGCGGAAACCTTTGTAATGGCAGCCTTAATCTTCTCGATGGCATCCAGTGCATTGCTGTCATTATTTCCGTCCATACGCAAGCCGTTGATACCCAGGCCCTTTGCATTCATAGACTGAAGATTCAGAGTAATCTGATTGTTGCTGGAAGCGTCAGCGCCTACATGGAGAGAAATATCCATAGCGCCCACCTTATCTCTCATTGCATTTATCTCTGCAGGATCCAGCTTGGTCACATTGCCTACCGCGTCATACACCTTGGGAGCATCCGCTTTAGACCACACTGTACCGATTGTACCGGACTTACCCGCATAGGAGGTAGTGAAATAGTTATCCAGGTCGTTGGCAGCAATCTTGTTGCCATGCGCATCATAGTATGCCGCAGATACCGACTGGCTCTCGCTGGCCTTGACATTGGTAGCATTAAATACGATCGTATCAGTGTAATCGGTGTTAGCGGTTGCAGACTTTTTGTAACCTCCAACAGTGATGGTTCCGACAGTAACACCTGTTTTATTGTAAATAGTAAATGTTGCGCTGGTAGCAGTCAAGGAAGTCTGAGTAATATCAAAGCGTGCCCCTGCTTCGCCATTCAGGCTTGCCGCATAAGTGGTAGTTCCCTTCGCAGGCGTTGCCAGCGTGGTATCCCATATGCTGTTGGCAGTAATGCTGATACCGGAATCCCTCAAAGCCTTGAGCAGTGCATTCTGATCTGCCATGTTCTCGCCGTTTACGTTAGCCGCGGCAAAAGTAATCTTTGTACCTGTCACGATGTCTGCTGTAAAAGTTGCGCTTCCCATGGAAGACTTATCATAGTTCTTATAAGAATAAGACGTCCCTCTGGCTACACTTGTATCACCCTTCAGCAGATAGGTCTCATTGAATTTGGTAGTCTCGGCAACACGGTCAATCTCAGTGGTCAGCTGATCAATTTCCTGCTGGATAGCCGTGCGGTCAGATTCGGAATTGGTTCCGTTGGCTGCCTTAACCGCCAGCTCGTTCATTCTCTGCAGCATGTCATGCACTTCGGTAAGCGCGCCTTCTGCTGTCTGCACTGCGGAGATACCGTCCTGTGCATTGGCAGACGCCTGTGCCAGGCCTCTGATCTGCTTTCTCATTTTTTCAGAAATTGCCAGACCCGCCGCATCATCTGCTGCACGGTTAATCTTGTATCCGGATGATAACTTTTCAGTGGACTTTGCCTGCTTCTTTGATGTGATTCCAAGCATCCTGTTAGAGTTCATCGCCAATAAATTATGCTGTACTACCATTTTATTTTCCTCCTTGAATTTACCAGCGTCCCTGCTGCTATCATCCTCTATTTTTTCGGTTCAATCCGTTGAATCCACTTGCAGTTCTTCCTGACTGCCTGTCTGGTAAGTATATCGTCATAAAATCCAATTACTTTAGCCCCGAAAGCAAAAAATATGGATATTTATTGAAAAAAAGAAAAACCGACGTTCCGCCGCCAAAGATTTGACCGCGAATCCATCGATTTTCCGCTGTTTTTGCATATCAATACTGTTTGACCGTTATTGCTTACTGTCCAGAAACTGCGACGAATTCACATGAGTGTTGCTCATGCTCTTGTAGTAATCGTAGGCTGCTTTCGAATTCTTGCGGTTCTGCGCAATGTTGGACCGCTCCTTGCGGAAGTATACCTCCACCATCTGCTTATTTCGCGCTTCCTGCGCCTGAATCGTAACGCTTTCCTCCGTCACCCTGGTGACAAGCTCCTGCAGACGCCTGATCTGCTGCGCATATTTCTGACGATTGCCTTGCAGCTCCTGCTCCACATTCCGGTACAAGGTCTCAAAGCCGTTATCCAAAGCCATAAGCTCATCGATCAGAGCGCCTTTTTTATCCACATATTTATCATATTCCTGCAGATCCACATCCTGCGCCTGAAATATCTCCTGCTGGTACAGGTTATATTCCTGAATCTTTGCCATGATCTGCAGCTTGCTTTGCAGGCTTTCCTCCAAAACATTCAGATAATTGTCCGTCATATGTCCGCCGCCTTTACTGCTTATTCGCTTCCATGACCTGCTTCCAGGTGTCACGCATGGCACGAAGATGCTGATTGACCTCCTCCAGGATCTCCTTATCCTTCTTGATATTGGCCTGTGTCAACCTCTGTCCAAGGTAAGAATACACCCTCTCAAAATCCTGAGCGACCTCATAATTCATATCCAGGGTCTGGCGGAAATAATCAATAATGCGCTCTGTCTTGACAATATTGTTGTGGGCCTTCTCAATATCCTTCTGCTCCACCGAGACAATGGCAATATTGCAGAATTTGATGGCTCCCTCGTAAAGCATCAGCGTAAGCTCTGCGGGAGAAGCAGTCAGGATCTTGCTGTTATTATATTGTGCATACACACTGGGTAATGCCATAGCCACACCCTGCCTTTCTGTAAATGTAATCTCTGATACACCTGCATTTTACTCATATCATCAGCCGCCCAGCAGCCCGGTCACTGCACTGGCGTTTTGCTGCATTTTGGCCATGGCAGTCTCCATCGCCGCAAATTTGGCATACCATTTGTCCTCATACTCCGCAAGCTTTTTCTCTTCCGTTTTAATCTTGGACTTATAGTCGTCATAATCCGTCTTCATCTTCTTGTCGTCGTAGAAGCTGCCAAAACTCCTGTAGCCCTCCACGGACGCAGACATATCATTCATCTCGGTATAAAGACTCTGAGACAACTGTGTGAAGAAGGAAATTACCGTCTCCGGATCCGATGCGATCATACTTTTCAGCTTATCCTGATTTCCCGAAGTGCTTACATCATCCTTGTCGCCGTCAATGTGGTAAGCATTTCTCTCATTGTCCGGAGCGGCGAAATAGTTCAATGTCCCGATCCCAAAGTTGGTCAGATTCAATGTCTTACCGTTGACTGAGAAATTGGACAGCATGATCTTCTTCAAAGTAGTACCGATAGAACCCAGGTTGCTGTCTCTGCGCAGCAGGGAATCCTTGATCTTCTGCTCATACTTCTCCACTTCCTTCTCGGACATGGAGTCCTTCTCAGCATCGCTTAAGGGCTCGTAACCCTTGGCAGACTCCCCATTATACAGTTTATCTATCTCGTTGATAATCTCGTTATAGGTCTTCAGGAAATCCTTGACCATATCATAAATGCCGTCGGTATCCTGCTGGGTGTTAAGGGTCACGCTCTTCCCCGCTTCCGTGGTATTCTGGGCAGTAATGGTCAGGCCGTTTACCTCAAAGGTATTGTTGGTGCTGGTATACATAGCTCCGTTGAGGGTAATCATCGCATCCTGGCCCCGGATAAAGGTAGCCTGAGCGCTGGGCGGAGTCATTTTATCAAGTCCCAGTGCCGTCAGGACATCATCCGACATTGCCGATCCGTCCTGGGCAAGAGACTCATCCACACTTTCAATCTTGGCACCGTTCTGTATGGTAAATTTCTGCTGAACCGGATCAAAAGCGGCATCCACACCTGCTTTCTTTAACCTATTCACAAAATCGTCAACCGTATTATAATGTCTGACACCGTTCTCATCCCTGGTAAAAGATTCTATCATAATATTAAAGCTTTCACCGCTTGCCGTGGTAATCTTCAGGGATCTGCATGCCGCGCCATCAGGGGTCGTATCAACACTCTTCGAAAAATCAATTAACTCATCCAGCCTGGTAGATCCCCTGACTGTCCCCTTATCGACGCCGCCAAGCCACTGAGGACTGTTTGCAGCTGTCTGATTTACATCAAATCCCAGGCTTCCCAGCACAGCCCTGTCGCCGGTAAACATAAAGTTACCCTCGCTGCCGGATTCCTTGGCGCTGATATAAAATCTCTGCTGCTTTGTGTCAAAATTAGCATTTAATCCTGCTTCTTTGAGCTTAGTCAGCACATCGGAAACGGTAGACGTTCCCACCAGGTCAATCGTTACCTCGCTGCCATCGTCCTTGTGGAGGGTCAGGTTCTTTTTCTCATCCGGCGCAAAATTGATCAGGTCACTCATCTGGGTCTTGGTGATGTCGTCAATCTCCCGCCCGTCTTTTCTGACCACCTTGCCGCTGGTAAGATAAGCAGTCTTCGCCAATCTGTTGACTTCCAGGGTATGCACACCGTTTACTGCACTGTCACTGGTAAGTACGCTTGCAATACCTTCGTTGGAACACTTGGTGACCTTCTTCGCATAGCCGCTGCTGAACCGCAGATCGTTCAACTTGGACTGCAAAGTCTTCAGTTTGGAATTCAGTCCCTTCCAGATGTCCTGTTTCCACGACAGCCTGGTCTGGCTGTTCTTCACCTTGGTCACTTTCTTACTTTTGGCTTCCACCATCTGCTGTACAATACTCTCCGTGTCCATACCGGACATCAGTCCGCTCATTCTCATCGCCATAACTTTTTATCTCCTTTTACCGCTTCTCGTCTAACAAGATGCCTGCCATATCCCATACTTTTGCTATCATGTCCAGTGTCTTCTCGGGAGGAAGCTCCTTAATGACTTCCTTCGTGTCCTTATCTACAAGCTTGATCGTGACACGATTGGTTGCCTCATGAATACCGAAAATAGCCTCGGAATTTCCGATCTTTTTATTCAGTTGCTCTACAGCCTTCCGAATCTGCTCAAAAGGAGGCTGCTGATCCTTACCTTGTTCGCCGCCGTCCGTCTGACCCTTTTCCCGGGCATTCTCAACCACGCTCGTAGTCAGGTCTATCTGCTCTGCCATCTGCACACTGCTGTCCCCATTGTCCGGTCTTTCCGTCTGCACAGGTGCCTGCGTTCTCTGTACTACACTTCCCTGTGCCTGTACTGTCATCATGCTTGAAATCGGTTCAATTCCCATTTTACCCACCTCCGTGTGAATTTGTTTCTTCAGAATGTATATCTAATTCTTTTATCGGAAAAAGCGACCAAAAAATTAACAGTAACAAATTGAAAACTTTTCCGAAAAGCCTTCCTAACCCAGCAGATCCTTCAGAGCCTCCATGCCCTCCAGGCTGACTGCATCCTTATTTGCATCCTGTATCTGTATATATACCTCCTTGCGGTAAATGGGAACCTCCTTGGGTGCAGAAATACCTATTTTAACCTGATCGCCCTTGACCTCAAGAATCGTGATCTCGATGTTGTTGTTGATAATCAGTGCCTCATTTTTCTTTCTGGATAACGCCAACATCTTATTCACCTGCCTTTCTTGCCTGCAAAATCTCATAAACCGGGAATTTAACAGGATAATCTCCATTCTCCACAATCACCTGGCAGGCTTTATGCTCCTCCACATTGATAACGAAAGGCCCCTGGAGATTGACACTCATCTGGGTCAGGTCCTTGGGAATCGTAACCGTCACCAACACAAGGATGTTGTTTGCGTTCACATCCCCTGCCGCGGCAAGCAGTTCATCGTTTACCTCCGGATCATAATCCGGCTTGACCAGCAGCGGATCCATTACCGGCATGGCAAACGCAGGCTCATCCAGGGACTGCAGAAAACGAATCCCCGCATTTGTCCCCCTTTCCCCGTCGTGAAGAAGCGCAAATCTCTTCAATTCGGGAAACCCGATGATTCCGTTTTCAAAGACAATAATCTTATCGTCGGCAATCTCGATCTCACCGAATATTTTTGTTGTCACGTTCATTGTGGCACCTGTACCTTTCCTAGCAATACTTATTATCAAATAAAGTTCAGCAATGTAGTCTGGCTGACCTTGCCTGTCGCCATCAGCGCAGCTTCATAGGTCAGCTCCGCGCTGGTCAGATATATCGCGACTTCCGTTATATCAATGTCTTCATTTTCACTTTTTAAGGTCTCGAAGGTAGTCTTCTGGTTCTGACTCCGGTTCTTGATCAGTTCCAGCTTGCTGCTTCTGGTACCGCACTCGGTAAGGCAGAGCGTCGTATCATCCAGATGTCCCTGGAAAGCGCTGATTCCTCCCTCCAGCATCTTCTGCTCCTTGTCCTTTGCCAGCGTCAGGGCCTTCTTTACGGCATCCACCTGCTTCTGCAGAGTGTCCTTCCCTTCCGCACCGTCCGCCATCCCGTCCAACATCTTACTCAGGCTGGTGTGAAGCGCCTCCAGATTCAGCACGTCCTGAATGGTATTTACCAGATCGTCTACTTCCCTGCCGATTCCGTGCTTAAAGCACTGATCTGCCGTGGAATTAACACGGATGGTCTGATTATATCCCACATCATATTCAATATCCTGACGTTCCGCATCTACAGACAGATAAGTCTCGTTATAAACAATCTCCTTCTCCGCATCTCCCGGATTTGACTTGCAGTAGAAGTAGTGCTCCGGACGCAGGTCTCCCTTCTGCCAATGATTCTTCTCGTAAGTAACCTGTATCTGGGATTCATCTGCCAGGGTTGTTTCGTCGTCCTTCAGTGACATCAGCTCCTGATAACGATTTTCGCCCAACAGAAGTTCACCGGTCTCCGGCACGAATACGATCTTATCTTCATTCCCTTTTTCCGCCACATAATTATAGGCATCAAGCTCTACCGTCGTGCCGTCATCACGGGTCACCGTCTTCTTGTCATAGGAGTGCATGGTCTCTATATCGCCTGCTGCGCCGGACCACGTCTTCATCTCATAAACGATCTTGCCGTCGGCACCTACTTCATACACAGGGATAGGCTGCCCGTTTTCGTCCAGCTTCTGGCTGCCATCTGCATTCGTCTCGAATTTCAGTGTCCCGTCCGGATTTTCGGCCTGCTTCTTCACCGGGAAGCTTATCTGCACGTTTCCTCCTGCAGTCAGGTCGTCATAAGACAGCCTGATACGGTGCACCTCCACGGCAGAAATATCATCCTCAATGATGTCTTTCATGTCGGGATCCTTGAAATTGGCAGAATTCAAATCCGGCAGCTTTCCCGTATTGACCTTGGTCACACTGTCGATCACGCTGTTTTTCAGCTGTTCCGTAATTTCATAAGGTTTCGTCTCCTCCGCCTGGAAGCTCAGGGAAGTATCCGTGCGGTAGCCCGTAAAAACATATCTGCCGGCATAATCCGCATCGCCGGTAGCATACACCTGCTCTCCGAGGGCTTTCAGCTCATCCAGAGTGATCTGCCGGTCTTCCGTGGTCCAGGTACCGTTAGCCCCCTTATTGCACAAAGTAATCATTCTTGTCACAATATCAGACAGGGTTTTCAGTGCCCCCTCCGTAACGTCAAGCCAGCTCTCCGCATCGGGAATGTTCTTGCTGTAATACTGAGTCACTTCCGTAACACTGCTGCGCAGACGCAGAGCACGAATTGCAATTACCGGGTCGTCAGAAGGCCTGTTGATCTTCTTCTGGGTAGACATCTGGGTGCTCAGCTTATCCTGATAAATCTTGTTGGTATTGATATTTGACAGATTATTATTCTGCATGATTTTATTTGTAATTCTCATATAACTCTCCCTTTTTGCTTAAACCCCTGTCTCCAGAATCAGTCTGTCATACATTTCCGTCAGGGTCTGAATCATCTTGGATGCAAGATTATATCCATTCTGATATCTTACAAGGTTAACTGCCTCCTCATCTTCGTCCACACCGGAAATGGAGATTCTCTGCATATCGATTGTCCCCGCAATGTCCCGGAAGTTCTGACTGAAAGTGTTGGCCCGCTGGGCGTTCAATGCCACATCCGAAAGCACACACTGCAAAAACTCGGATGCAGAACATCCCCTGAAGCTCATTTTTTCCTTGTCGGTGGCAAGGTCCTTCAGATCATTCAGCAGGTCACTCTGCTCCACACCGTCTGCCTTATCATATCTGTTGGCCAGACGGCCGGGATCCCGCTCCATAGCCGCCACAATACTGAAATTCATAGCCGTGAGCTGATAGTAGCTGTCATCCGCTACATTTACGGTAAGCTTCACGGTTTTGAGAGCTTCTTCCAGAATATATTCGTCAGTGGCCGCAGGATTTTCGGCTTTTATCTCCGCCCTTCTCTCCTGCACCAGCTTATCTACCATATTTAACGCCGACACGGGAAGTCCGTTCTTCTTTGCAATCTCTGCCTTGGCCTGTTCCAGGGCAGCTTTTCCTTCAGGCGTCCCGTCCAGTATTGCTTTCTTGGCGTCCGCAATGGCAGCATCCCATTTGCCCTGATCCTTGAGATCCTTTTCTGCCTGAGCAAGGGCATCCGCCTTATACTTGCTCTCCACCTCGGCCCGGGCTTCCTTATCCGCTGCCGCCTCTATGTCTGCCGTTTCAGCTGCGTCCAGGGTGACTGCCGTCTTTCCACCCGTGCCGTTTTTGAATTCCTCTTCGATTTCTGCCTTGACAGTCCGCTCGGCAAATTCCTGGCTTACGTCAGGATTAGCCTTTTTATACGCCGCCGTTCTGTCAGCTATTTCCTTTTGAATATCCGGCTTTGCCATTTCCCGGGCTATCTTCTCGGAAATTTTTGCCGACGTCTTTGTCGTAACCTTTGCAGCCTTAGCAGCATCCACGGCAGCCTGAAATGCCGGATCCGCTATAGCGGCTTCATAGATCGACTTCGCCGCCGTCTCAAGCACCATGGTCTCCGGCGCCTGAGCATACGCCTGCTGCAGGAGCTTCTGCCCCTGTACAAACAAGTCATACCTGGTCCCCTCCGGGAAATCATACTGGGCATCGTCGGTGGCCATGTTGCCGGTAAACATCTTAATGCCCTGCTCGCCGTAAGAGTCATAACCGGAGGTCACTATATCATTGAATTTCTGGGCAAAAGTCCTCACCCATTCATTCATCTGGCTCATATAGTAGGGAATACCCTGATAGTTCAGGCTGGTGCCGATACTGGCCACCTTTCCCTCTCTGTCGTTGGTTACCCTCTTGGGATTCTTCTCATGATCGTCGGAGAGAGTAAAGGTATAACTGTATACCTCCTCCCCCTGATCGTTCAGCTCCACATGGTAGCTCCAGGAATCATAATAGAATTCCTGATTCCCCAGATTGATAATGCCGCCGGAGTTCGACAGATTACACTTATTCAGATCCTGCAGATATGCCCGGCCTACTTCGATGGTTACGGTATCCTTGCCGTCCTTGTCAGTTCCCGTATTGGTCACGGTACCCGTGAAATTCTCGCCGTTATTACCGTCCCGCATCTCCACAAGGCCTTTCAGAGCCCCGCCCATAGCAGCATTGTAAAGGTTGAATTTCTGGCCGTCCTTCCAGTAAACATCATACAGTCCGTCGATGTCCGTCTGATTTACCTTTTCATACTTTTCCCTGGCAACACATTCCAGACCGTTATACTCGTTGCCGTCCACCAGTGTCTGCCCTCCGGCAATCCTGACGATACAACGAAACGCTCCCGTTTCCCGCTCCGGATTATTGCTGTCCTTTATGGGAATTTCCTGAACATCCACATCTACGATCTCAGAAAGCTGATCCAACAGCAGCGTCCTTCTGTCACGCAGCTCATTAGCTCTGCTTCCGGAAAGCTCAATGGTATTGATCTGCTTATTCAGGTTGGCGATCTCTCCCGCCAGGGAATTGATCTCATCCACCTTCAGCTTAATTTCCTGGTTCACATCCTTCTGCAGCTTTTCCATATTCCCGGCTACACCGTTAAAGTACTCGGTCAGCGCCGACGCATAGCCCATGAACTGTGTCTTGGTGGTAGGATCATTGGGATTCTTCAGCAGCTCCTGTATTCCCGTGATCATAAACTGGTCAAAAACCGTCTTAAATCCTGCATTTTTGCCGTTATCATCAAGATAGGTCTCTATCTGCTGCATATAATACTGCTTCTGGCCGTATTCGCCCACCCGCGCATTGTTGTCCCAATATCTTCCGTCATAAAATTCATCCCTGACACGCTCGATCGCCAAGGTCTCCACGCCTGCGCCTGCACAACCGTATGTCTGGAACACTCTCAGGGCATTTGACGCCTGCTGAAGCACCCTCTGCCTGCTGTAGCCCTCTGTCTGCACATTGGCAATATTATTAGCGGTAGTATTCATCGCCGCGTTGCTTGCCAGCAGACCCGTATATGCAATATTTAATCCGAAAAACTGTGAAGGCATCGTTACTCTCCTTTTGAACTCATACTACATTCCCAATGTATTAATAATATGCTCCAGCATCTCACTGACCACATTGATATAGCGGCTGGCAGCGTTGTAAGCATTCTGAAACTTGATCATATTGGACAGCTCCTCGTCCGAGGACACCCCCACGACCTGCTGCCTTGCGCTCTCAATGCCCTCTACCGTGGACTCCTGATTCAGGTAGATACTGCGGTTGACCTTTCCGGTATTGCCTACCTGGTTGACCAGATCCGTATAATAATCTATAAAAGTGGTAGTCTTTTTCACGTTGGGATTCAGATGGTATACCTCTTCCGTAAACGCTTCCTTCAGCGCCTCGGCAGTCTTAGTATCCTCTGACCCGTCCTTCAGCCGGAAGCCCAGCATAGCCGGCTCCTGCATCAGCTCCTGGTTAATCTGCAGATTGTTAATTGAGTAAAGGCTTTCCGCCCCCATTCCGTTTTCTTCCTCATAGACCCAGAAATCACCGGTAACTGTCTGAGTAATGCCTGCTTCGTCGGTATAGCTGACCGTTCCGCTTACCTTGCGATAACCATCGGTGGTAATCTTTTCGAAAAGCTGTATGGGACTGCCGTCCTTTCCTCTCATGTAACCTTCGGAGTTTACATCCGCATATCTGGCCCCCGTTAAAGTAACGGCGTTACCGTTTTCATCCGTATAGGTAATGTCGCCCGTCTTCACGCCTGCCGCATCCGCCAGTATTCCGTTTATCTTCGTCACGATGCTATGGATCAGCTGATCAAACTCCGCCTGCACATTCATCAGCACCGACTGGGATATATCGCTGTTGTAGTATTTCGTCCCGTACTTATCAGGATTCTTAAGATACTCCTCCACATCCTCCAGCTTCAGTGTATTCAGCTTATTCAGATTGCAGGAATTCACATCAACGTCTGTATAATTAGCCCGATGGTCGCCTCTGGCAAGAAGCATGGCCTTCAGGCCTCCTATATCCGTGTTCAGATCCGATGAGATCTCTCTGTCTAAATCAAAAACCTCTGCGCCGTCAATATTATATTCTCTGGTGCCGTCTTCCAAAATGCGGTATGACGCATTATACGGCCAAAACGGCGTGTAAAACCCTGTTCCCGGATCTATATCCAGCTCCATGGGATAACAGGTCCCGTCCTTTATAAAATCAACGCCCTCTATTTGAACGGAAACAGCTCCGTACATATCCTCTTTAAAAGACATATTGCACATTCCGGCAAGTTCGTCTAAAAGCTGATCCCTTGCGTCCCGCAGATCGTTGGCCTGCTCGATGCCGCCTGCTTCTATCGCCTTGATCCTGTCGTTCAGATCCAGAATCTGCCTTCCGTATTTATTGATCTTCTCCACCTGCTTCCCAATCTGGACATTGAGATTGTCCTGATAGGAAGAAAGCCCTTCATAGACCACAGAAGCCCTCTTCACCAGCTCGGAAGCCTTCTGCACCAGCAGCCCCTGGGTCACAGAGCTTGCAGGATCCTTCGCCAGCTCCTGAATAGATGTCCAGAAGTCTTCGATCGTAGTCTGGAATGCCTCGCCGTTCATTTCACCCAGCTGACTTTCCACCTCCTCCAAGACTTCTGTGTTCACCTCATAAAACATACTGCGTCCTGATTCTCTGCGGTATGTTTTATCCAAAAAGTAATCTCTGATATGTTTTACTCGGGAATATTCGACACCCAGACCGGTCTGCTTGTTATTCACAGCCTTTGGGTTCACCGCCAGCGTAACATAATTCCTGGTGCCCAGCTGCACCTGCTGCCTTGTATAGCCGACAGTATCTATATTAGAAAGATTATGCGCTGTTGTGTTCAGCGCATTTTGACTGTTCTGTAATCCGGATGCTCCGATATACAGGTTTCCCATTAATGGCATAAGTATCACCTCTGCTACTGCTTGGCATCGAACCTTCCATTGGCAACACCCATGGTATTTCCTGCGTTATACGCATCCCTGGTGTAATTCGCCGTAGTCGGCACCGCATTGGAGGCCTGTAACAGGCTCACCTCAAACTCCACCATTTCCAGCGCACCTGCCAGCAGTTCTTTGTTTTGTTCATTGATCCGTCGCAATTCGCGCACCGCGCTCCGCAACCTGTCGTGAGATTCCTCCAGCTTCTGCTGTTCCGCAGGCCTGACAGCCATCATTTCGATCAGATTCGCGAGCTTTAAACTTGCAACATCCTTGTTGAGCACATTGGCGATATCTGCAGTAATCTCAGTCCTCTGCTTTTCCAGGTGGCTGATCCTGCTTACCGATTCCTGTTCATCATCCGTGATTTTCTTTAATTCTTCCAGATTACCGCTTACGATAATCGGCGTTTTTCTCTGAGACAGACTCAGAAGTCCCTCGTATTCCTTGCTTTCCTGTTCTAGTACCTCTATCAGGTTCTCCATCAAACTGGCCACGGGACTTCCTACCTCATTTCCTCATACTTCTTGCTGATCAGTTTCTCTGCGAAAGACGCATTATCCACACGATATGATCCGTTTCGGATCTGTTCCCTGATAGAAGCTATTCTCTCTTCTCTGACATCAGGGCATCCTGCCAGCGCCGCCTTAGCAGTCTGAATATCTTTGCCGAAGCTGCTGATCTGCACCTGATCCGAATGGGATGCCGTACCGGCCTTCTGTGTCTGATTTACTTTCTTGCTCTGGTACACCTGCTGTACCTGATTATATGCTTCAATACGCATCGGGGTTACCTCCTTTTGCTGATTTCTATAATGATTATCGGCAAAGGAGAAAAATACTTTAGCCCAAACTCATATAATTTCCTTAATGCTTTTTTCCAGCAGCCTTCTGGCTATCATGACCTGGTGCCCGCAGCCCCTGCATTTGATCCTGAAGTCCGCTCCCGCCCGAAGCACTTCCCACTCCCTGCTGCCACAGGGATGCTGTTTTTTTAATTTTAATATGTCTCCGATATTGATTTCCATAATTCCTCTCATTCCCTGACTATAGATTTCCAACCAGAAAATCCTTTACCACTCCGAAAAACTCCCTCAACAAATTATTCGGCACCATCCATGCCACAGAGCCGGCTGCCAGCCCTTCCGCCCGGTAGCCCTGCTTTTCTGCGATTCCCAGCGCCCGGAACACGTGGAAATTATTGGTCACGATCACTGTCCTGCCGTTCTTGCTGTCAAAGAGTTCCGCGCTGAAAGCAAGGTTCTCGCGGGTGCTCGTAGACCGGTCTTCCATCAGAATCCTTTCTTCCCCGACGCCTGCGTCTATCAGGTACTGCCGCATTCCTTCCGCCTCGGATATGATTTCATCCGGTCCCTGGCCGCCGGAAACGATCACGATGGTATCGGGATTCTCCCCCAGATACTCCAGCGCCCTGTCAAGCCGCTTCCGCAGTACATTGCTGGGGCCGGAGGCCTTCCACTGGGCTCCCAGCACCAGCAGATAATCCGCTCCCGGACGGGCGTTTCCGTGAAACCGTGAAAGAATCAGGCCTTCCACCACCACAAACACGATCAGCCCCACACAGAAAGCCACCGTCGCCGTGACCTTCAGCCATCCCGGCAGGGCCTTGACGAACCTTCTGCGTGTCAGCAGGAAGCCCAGCAGCAAAAATAACGCCCCCATGACACCCCAGATCAGAAAAAATTTAGTTCCGAACCCGTTCAGCCCGATTGCAATACAATACAATATACAGAGTATTCCCAATACTCCGAAAATAACGGCTCCCATTGAGATAGACCTTCTCGCCTTCCCTCTCTCATTCAGATAAATAACCCTTTTGCTCTTTTCAAAAGGAATTAAGCTTTCTTTTGTCTTTTTCATAAGCTCATTTTACCATAAATCCCGCCTGTCCCTCAATAGCTGCTGCACCGTGTTTTCTTAAGATTTTCTGATTTTTTCCTAACAATCATGTGAAAATGTGGTACAATGTATCTGATGTATGGAAAAGTAATTAGCTCCGCAGAAGACATTTGCAGTATAAAGGAGGTATTTATATTATGCAGAATTATCAGGATGCAGTTAATGAGCTGAAAAGCATCGTGCAAAAATATGACAATATCGTCTTTTTTGGAGGAGCCGGCGTTTCCACCGAAAGCGGCATACCGGATTTCAGAAGTGTGGACGGGCTTTACAACCAGCAATATGATTATCCGCCGGAAACTATCCTGAGCCATACCTTCTATCGGCAGAAACCGGCAGAATTCTATCGTTTTTACCGGAATAAAATGCTTTTTACGAATGCCCTCCCAAACGCGGCGCATATCAGGCTGGCCGAACTGGAACAGCAGGGGAAGGTAAGGGCAGTGATCACCCAGAATATCGACGGCCTCCATCAGGCTGCCGGAAGCAAGGTGGTTCTGGAGCTGCACGGCTCCGTGCTCAGAAATTACTGCGAACACTGCGGGCAATTCCACGATATGCAATATGTTCTCCGCTCTGAGGGTGTTCCCAAGTGCGAAACGTGCGGCGGCCCCGTCAAACCGGACGTGGTTCTCTATGAAGAAGGACTGGATCAGAAGACGATCAGTGAAGCCATACACTACATCCGGGAGGCACAGGTACTGGTCATAGGCGGTACATCCCTGGCAGTATATCCCGCCGCGGGACTGATCGATTATTTCAGGGGCGATAAGCTGGTGGTTATCAACAAGGCTTCCACCCCCAGGGACAGCCATGCGGATCTGCTGATCCAGGCTCCGATCGGAGAGGTATTCTCTCAGATATAATACCGGCATCACTTTCGCCTGTCTGCAAAACACAAACCCCCAAGAGCAAACTGCTTCTGGGGGTTTCAGAGGTGCGAGCCGGATTTGAACCGGCGGATAACGGTGTTGCAGACCGGGGCCTT
>CANPOY010000007.1 GCA_947575805.1 uncultured Lachnospiraceae bacterium | reverse complement strand
CGGTGGATCATGTGGCGGTATACGAGGATAAGCGCATGGTATTTACTTTCCGGGATCATACGCAGGTGGAGGTTCCGGCGGATAGGTGGAAGGCGGCATAGCGGAGAAAAAACGAATCCCGCAGGTTCTTGGGATAGCAGAGCCTGCGGGATTTTTCTGGTTTATATGCGTTTCATGAGAAGGAGCAGGGCTTCTTTCTGCCCGTCATTCAGGGTGCTCCATGCGGCGAATAAGGTACGCTGCTCCTCGGTCAGTTCGGCGGGGGTATTTCCCTCGGAGAAAAATTGCGATAAAGTAATACCGAATGCCCGGCATACGGCCTCCAGGGTCGGTATGGTCGGGGCATTGTTGCGGTTGAAAAGGTTTGTGATGGTGGACTGGGAAAGGCCGGCTTCTTTTCCGAGCCGGTAGTTTGTCCAGCCGCGTTCATCCATAAGGTCTTTTATGTGTTTTATGATATCCATTTCCATCACCGTCACCACCCATTTCCATTTGTATCTATTTTAGTTTCCAAATGGGTGATATAATAGTCATAATCAGTAAAGCACATACAACCCAGAAGGAACATAATCATAGTATGGTGGATAAATGGATATGCTATCATAGGAAGTTAGGAGGCGTTTTTTGCATGGGAGAACATTTATTTGAGAGGCTTGCCCGTGAGCGGGGTATCACGGTGGAGGAGATGCGGGAGATTATCTCGGCACGGATCAGGCGGGGGATGAATGACCCTGACCCAGAGAAGCGGGCGCAGTGGGAAGCGATACCCCATGAGGGGGATATCCCCACGCCGGAGGAGTGGCTGTATTATGCGGTGAATTATCTGATTGAGCATGGGGATGGGGATCTGCTGCGGTGGTATCCGAATCTGTGAATGGGCGGCCTTGGAGGGGTGTTCATTTTAGGGAAAATTGTTTGAGAATATGGGAATGAGAAGCGGGTATGCACACCTTTTGATGTGGTACTCGCTTTTTTCGTATCCGTTTTGATTGTATTAAAGTTTGTCGGGGAATATGAATGCAAAGAAAGATGAATTGGAAAAGAACAATGAACATGTTACAAGTGTCCTTGCGGCAATACAGACATTATCTGAGAGCCTGCAGGCAGCAGGTTTATCACTTTCACAAATATCGGAGAATGAAAGTGCTTCGGCTGAAGAATTGGCGGCTACAAGTGAGCTGTTGGTTGAAAGAAGTAATCTGCTTAGTTCCAAGACGGATGAAAGTATGGCAAATCTTGATGAATTAAGCGAATGGGAAAGTGTAGTTGCAGATAATGTTGAAAAGGTGGAACAGGTTTCAAAAGATTTATTGGATAAATCCGTAGAAAACGAAAAACTTCTCGGTGATTTACATACAATCAACAACGAAGTATCTGAGTCAATGAAGACAACAACGGAGATAACCCAGCGTCTGTCAGAGGCAGTGCAGGAAATCGGTGTAACACTTAGTCTTATAAGTGATATTTCAAGCTCTACCAATTTATTGGCATTGAATGCCTCTATTGAAGCGGCAAGAGCCGGCGAAGCCGGTAAAGGATTTGCAGTTGTTGCAACAGAAGTTGGAAATCTGGCTAACAGCACACAGCAATCGTTACAGGTTGTCCAGACAGTTATAGAAAGAGTGCAGCAAAATGTGAAGGATATTACCGCCCAGGTAAATGAAAACGCTGTGAAACTGGGAACACAGAATGAATATTTCCAAAATGTATTCAAGAGTATGCAGGATATGACAAACCTGTTAAATACATCGGTAGAAACAATAAATACTATGGGCGAAGCGCATGGAAATCAGTCGGAAGTAATTAAGAAAACCATTTCTATAAATCAGGATATTGCTGAAAGCATTAGAAATGAGAATGAACAGTTTAATTCGATTAATTCTATGGCGGAAAATAATGCAAGTGATACAACGGAAATTGCAACACAGGCCGGTGTTATTAATGAAATGGTTGAAAAGATGACACAATTATTAAGGCAGGAAGATTAGATATTAGGGATTTGTGTCCCAAAAACCGCGGCGGAGAGTACTATAAGGAAATGCGGGACACTTTTAACAAAAACGGCGATTCCCTGTACTTTTTATTTTTGAACAGGGCGGATTTTAATGGGATGATCCGATTTAACCGCCAGGGCAAATTCAATGTTCCCTTTTGTCAGAAGCCAAATCGTTTTTCAAAAGCATACATAACAAAAATCTGCAATCAGGTGGCGGGTATCGGCCAGGTAATGCGGGGGAAAGAATGGATATTTGCCTGCAATCCATGGCAGGAAGCGTTTTGCGGTGTTTCCGAAAACGATTATATTTATCTGGATCCCCCTTATATAGGGAGGGACACGTCATATGTAGGCGAATGGACAGAATCGGATGCGATAGCGCTTGCAGAATACTCTCATCGGACACCTGCAAATGTCTGTCTCTCTATGTGGAAGGAAAATGAATTCCGGAGAAATGAACACTTATTTCAGTACTGGAATGATTTTACATGGTATGAGCAGGAACACTTTTATCACATAGGGGCAAAAGAGGCGAACAGGCATCCGATGATTGAAATACTGGCAGTCAAGCGGGGAGCATAAAATTATTCCTTATTTGGCGCTATGCTTTTCCCGATAGAGTTCAGCCTGCCGGAGAAGTGCATCGTGATCGTAAGGATGAAAAAGCTGTATATTGTTATCCTGCCGGGGAAGCCATTCAAGAAATTCCTCCAATGAAGAGTACGCTTTTTCAGGACTGCGGTATCGGGGATAATATTTCCAATATATATCATATGCGTCTGCGCCCAGTTCGCTGAACGGTCCCTTACCGTCTTTGAGATCGTCGATATTTCTGGTTGGAAAGGAACCGATATTTTCTGTGTTTCCGGAGCCGGTTTTGTCACCGGCGATTTTGTATTTTTCCTGAATGAAAAAACGGACATCACAGTAAGGAAAAATAATTTCTTTCCTGTCCGTGTAGTCGTAAACCTTGCTTTCTTGTGCGGCGCCGTTTCTTTTGTATACAAAGCCGATAACATAGTGTTTTACATAGTCGGTATAGGAGTATTGTATATTTTTGGTATTATTCCTCATGTAAGAGCCATAAGAGCCAAGGGCAAATTTGATTGTTGACTGGTTACTGTCTATATAGGTGGTTTTAATATCTATGGCTGCCTTTTCATGAGACGATTGATTGGGCATCATAATAAAGTCCGGGTAAACTGTTTGGGATTCCGGTGTTTCTAACAGCATTTCATGGGATTTGGCTATATTTTCCAAGATTGGCTGAGCAAACATTTCAAAAATTCATCCGATAATCTTTGAATCGGTTCCCAAAGTATGAATTTTATTATTTGTATCAATAATTCCAAATGTATTCAGATCTACCTTTTTCATCTGTTGATAAAATTCTTTTATTAAAAAATCGTACATTTTTTCCTTATCCAATGTTTTGAAATAATTCTTCCAGAGTGATTTCAAGACTGTTTGCTATTTTCTGAATATTGCAAATGGATATATTTCTTTTTCCCGATTCCACAGAGGCATAATAAGTCCGATCCATTCCGATCAAAAGAGCAAATTTTTCCTGGCTTAATCCGCGTTCCCTGCGTAGTGCCTGTATTTTCTGGCCAAATGCAATCTGAATAGTTATGGCAGACACCTCCCATCTAATGTTTGTATTTAAACTTTATGTATTTGTTGTATATATAGCAACGGGTTATAAGTAACAATTTGTAAATTTTAGGAAATATGCACAAATCTAAGGTTAGTATATACTAACCAATTGATAGGCTTGACGAATTTGCCGAAATTGACTCGAGGAGTATTGACAAAGATATGCCCGTGTCATAATATAATACAAGAGTTAGCTAACACTAACTAGAAGATTGTGAAGGAGTTAGGGAAAACTAATAATGATGCCACTTACATTAGCAGAAGTAGGAGAAGTAAACACTATTAAAAGGATCGGAGGCAGGCAGGAGGTTAAAGCATATCTTCAGGTTCTGGGCTTCGTCGTGGGAGGGGTGGTCACGGTGGTAAGTATCATTGGCGGCAATATCATTGTAAATGTGAAAGAATCCCGTATCGCGGTCAGCAGGGAGATGGCGCAGAAGATTATGGTTTGAGCTGCATCAGGCGGCAAAATTTATAAGACAGGGGGAAAAAGAAAAAATGAAAACATTGAAACAGACGAAGGTGGGCGACAAGGTACGTGTCGTGAAGCTTCACGGAAAAGGAGCTGTCAAACGCCGTATCATGGACATGGGACTGACAAAGGGTGTGGATGTACAGGTCCGTAAGATTGCACCTCTGGGAGATCCCATAGAGATAACGGTCCGCGGCTATGAGCTTTCCCTCCGAAAAGCCGACGCAGAAATGATTGAAGTCGAAATATAACAGGAAAGAGAGGAAAAGTACATGAGTTTGCGAATTGCCCTTGCAGGTAACCCGAATTGTGGTAAGACGACGCTGTTCAATGTCATGACCGGATCCAACCAGTTTGTGGGCAACTGGCCTGGGGTTACGGTGGAAAAGAAAGAAGGAAAGCTGAAAAAGCATGAGGGTATTACGATTACCGATCTTCCCGGAATCTATTCCCTGTCTCCTTACACACCGGAGGAAGTGGTGGCGAGAAATTATCTGATTCAAGAGCGTCCTGATGTGGTTTTGAATATAATTGACGGCACAAACCTGGAGAGGAACCTGTATCTGACCACACAGTTGGCGGAGCTGGGGATTCCCATGGTGGTGGCTGTCAATATGATGGATGTAGTGCAGAAAAACGGTGATAAGATCAATACGGCAGGGCTGTCAAAGGCGCTTGGTTGTAGGGTAGTGGAGATTTCCGCGCTGAAAGGCACCGGCGTGACGGAAGCGGCGGAGGCTGCCGTGGATGCGGCGAAGAGCGGCAGAACCGTTCCCATGCACACCTTTTCCGGCCCGGTAGAGCACGCTCTTGCGTATATTGAGGAAGCAGCAGTGCATAATATGCCGGAAGAGCAGCGGAGATGGTATGCGATCAAGCTGTTTGAGAGAGACGACAAAGTGCTGGAGCAGATGGGCCTGGATCCGGCTGTATGCTCCCGTATCGAAGGAGATATTGCGGCAGTGGAGAAAGAGATGGACGATGATGCAGAATCCGTCATCACTAATGAAAGATATATTTATATCGGAGAGATGATCAGGAAATGTCTGTACAGGAAGTCTGTCGGAAAGTTTTCTACCTCTGATAAGATTGACAGAATCGTTACCAATCGTTTTCTGGGCCTGCCCATATTTGCGGCGGTTATGTTTTTAGTGTATTATATTTCCATGGTAACAGTGGGCGCCGCTGCTACGGACTGGGCCAATGAGGGGTTGTTTGGCGACG
Organism: uncultured Lachnospiraceae bacterium; assembly: GCA_947575805.1. GTDB lineage: Bacteria > Bacillota > Clostridia > Lachnospirales > Lachnospiraceae > Acetatifactor. Next base: position 74,798 of record CANPOY010000007.1, on the reverse strand, counting down.
GCTGGTATCTGTTTGGCATTGGTACCGCGGCAAACGGAGAAGCGGCGGCTGGTGTCTGGGTTCCCGGTATTCCGGTGCTTGTGGGAGCGGGGTTGAAAGCGGCGGGCGCCGCGGATTGGCTGGCAGGACTCATAAATGACGGTATCGTTGCCGGTGTGGGTGCAGTCCTGGGTTTTGTGCCGCAGATATTGGTGTTGTTCCTGCTTCTGGCCATTTTGGAGGCCTGCGGCTACATGGCACGTATTGCCTTTGTGCTGGATCGTATTTTCCGCAAATTCGGTCTTTCCGGTAAGTCATTTATTCCGATGCTGATCGGCACAGGCTGCAGCATTCCCGGAATCATGGCTTCCAGGACTATTGAAAACGAGCGCGACCGCAGAATGACAATTATGACCACTACCTTTATTCCCTGTGGTGCAAAGGTTCCGTTTATCTCCATGGTGGCGGGAGCTGTTTTCGGCGGTTCTGCATGGGTAGCTACTTCTGCATATTTTGTGGGAATGTTGGCTGTCATTATCTCCGGCATCATACTGAAGAAGACGAAGATGTTCTCCGGTGAACCGCTGCCCTTTGTCATGGAGCTTCCCGCTTATCATATGCCTGCTGTGGGCAGCGTTCTGCGGTCCATGTGGGAACGGGGCTGGTCCTTTATCCGGAAGGCCGGTACAATTATCCTGCTTTCTACTATTTTGATTTGGTTTGCTACATATTTTGGTTTTTCCGCGCAAGGCCTTCGAATGCTGGGAGAGGAAGAGATGGATCAGTCAATTCTGGCGGCTGTAGGGGACGCAATTGCCTGGATCTTTTCTCCGCTGGGCTGGGGAAACTGGCAGGCCGTAGTGGCCTCTATAACCGGGCTGGTGGCAAAAGAAAATATTGTGGGCACTATGGGTGTCCTGTATCCCGGCGGTTGGCCTGAGATCGCCGGCAACTTTAGCAGGATCGCCGGTTACTCCTTCCTGACCTTTAACCTTTTGTGTGCACCTTGTTTTGCAGCTATCGGTGCAATCAGGAGGGAAATGAACAATGCGAAATGGACCTGGTTCGCCATTGGCTATCAGTGTGGGCTGGCTTATGCGGTATCTTTGATGGTCTATCAGATTGGTTCGGCTGTTACCGGTAATCCTGATATGATTGGTCTGATAGCGGCCATTGCAGTACTGGCGGGATTCATTTATATGCTGTGCAGGCCCTGCAGGGAAACTGCCAGGCTGACTGCAGGGGTATCCGGGATGTCCGGATCCAGGGCAGCATGAAGGAAATTGGAAACGACAACAGGAGGTGTTTTGCATGTGGGGATGGTTTATGGAAAATATGGCAACTATTATCGTCAGCGCGATCCTGGTTGTGGTGGTGACCGTAATTATTGTCAGCATGATCCGCAACAAAAAGAAAGGGAGGTCTTCCTGTGGGTGTGGATGTGCTGACTGTCCCATGGGGGCATCCTGTCATGAAAAGAATAAATAGGTACTGGCGGATTAATCCTTCTTTAAAAGCGGTAAAATATACCTTTTCATAGCTTCATAGCTTTCCGGAGTAATGTCATGCTCCATTTTGCAGGCATCACGGGATGCAATTTCAGGGTCAACACCCAGATGAATCAGCCAGTCCGTCAGCAAGGTGTGGCGTTCATAAATATTTTCCGCCAGTTTTTTTCCCTGGTCTGTCAGAAGCAGATAACCGTCCTCCGAGACAGTAATATATCCGCGATTCCGCAGATTTTTCATGGCAACGCTTACGCTGGGCTTTGAGAAGCCCAGTTGGCCTGCCACATCGATAGAACGAACGTCTGAAAGCCGCCTGCTCAAGACAAGTATTGCTTCCAGGTAATCTTCCAGAGATTCCTCTGATTTATGCTGAATATAGCTCATATTACCAATTTACTCCTTTTTTTAGACGTAAGTTCATCCTAACATTTTGAAAGAAGCTTTTCAAGCGCAGGTTTCAATCAGCCGCTTATTCTTCTTTCGAGTCCAGGCTCAGATACAGATGTATGGAAAAGAGCTCCTGAGACACCAGGGTATTCGAATCGGCACCCCGGCTCATCGATATGGTGCTGCTTGCCATCATGACGGTATAGAGCCCATTGTCGCCGATAGGCTGATACCAGGGCAGCTTTTTAGCTCCGAAATCGCTCTCGCCATTGAAAATAATCGAATGATTACCATACTCACCAAAATAAGAAGTGTACGCGTCAAAAAGTTCGATCAGATCCTCTTGATCCTGATGCTCCACAGGAGCGGTACAGCCTACCAAAACATCCAGCACCTGACCGCTTACCGCATTCAGAAGGAAAGAAGCCTCTATTTCCTGATTGCTCAGGCTCACGGACCAGTAACTGAGCCAGGGCTGGGCCTCCTGATCCGATTTCCCCGTTTCCGGTGTCCAGAGGTAGCAGTTTGTCCTGTATTGTGCGATGGAAGGGCCGGATATTCCCAGAAGAGGCATCATAAAATCCTCCAGCCAGGTCTGAGCGCATTCCACAGCCTGAGACATGGAAAGCTGTCCTTGAAGAGGTTCATGGAGACGGACGTCCACCGGTGGTGTCAGACTTGCGGCAACCTGCAATAGCTCTTCTTCTGTCAGCAGAGTATTAATGATGGTATCCCCGGTGTCCGTTATTTCTATTTCCGTTATTGGGGGGGGCAGTTCCAACATACCGCCGGCAGCCATAAGCTTTTCCTCCTCCCGGGCCAGTCCGCCCTGTACCAGAAAAAGCCCGCCAAAGGCAATAGCCAGAGCGGCCAAAATTCCCAGAAAATTGACGAAATATCCGCCGGACCTTTTTGTTGAAGTTTGTTGTATTTTCTGCAATTTCACAAAGGTACCTCCGTATGTTGTTAAACTATCATTTCCTCTTCCGCAGGGCCACCGTCAGCAGCCGTACTGCCCGAAGCCTTCGGATTCTCAGGCGGAATGTCAAGAGAAAAGCTCACTGTGGTACCGTCCCCCACCCGGCTTTCAAAATAAAGCCTGTCTCCGTGCAGCGCTGCAACCTTGTCGGCAAGGGCAAGTCCAAGCCCGGCGCCGTGCTGCTTTCTGGAGCGGGCCTTGTCCACCATGTAAAAGGCCTCTGTGATTCGGGAAAGCTCCTCCGGCTCCATACCGCAGCCGTTATCCCTGACCCGGATAAGATAACGCTTTCCTGCTTCGTCTGTCTGACCAGACAGGTCTATGCGGGTGGCGCCTGCCTTTATGGAGTTATCTGCCAGATTGATCAGCAGCGTTTTTAAGAGATCATAGTCCGCCAATACATAAGAATGTTCCGCCTGAAGCTGAAAGTCGATTTTTTTCTCCGTAAAAAGAGGGGCCAGGCCTTCCGCCGCATCCTGCAGCAGCTCGTCAGCAGGCAGTTCCGTGAGAGGGAAATCCTGACTTCCCAGTACAGTGAGCTCCATCAGTTTCAGAGAGAGGGCTTCCAGACGCAGACCTTCGTTCCAGATATGCCAGGAGGCCTTGCGGGTCTCTTCCCGGGACAGTTCCTTCTGGTATATTGTATCCGCATAGCCAATGATGGAAGTGAGGGGAGTCTTTAACTCATGGGCAAAATTTGCTACAAAGTCCTCTTTTTCCCGAGCGCCTTTTGCAAGCTGGTCAATCTTTTCCTCCACGGCATCTGCCATCCGATTAAAGCTTTCTGCCAGAATGCCGATTTCGTCCCTTCCTTTCCGGGAAAGCCTTTCCCGATAATCGCCTTCTGCCATTCTGCAGGCAACGCCGGACATTTTGTTCAGTGGGCGGGTGAGGAAGGCTGACAAAAGTATTAAAATTACCATCCCTGCCGTCATGGCAACCAGATAACAGCGCAAAAAATATTGCCGTAGTATATTCTGCTGTGCAAGGGTTTTGCTGATGTCCCATTGGGTAATAAAGTATAGAAGCTGCCCGTCGTCTTTGGCTTCGGATATATTTTCCAGGCGCAGGGCGCTGCCGACCAGGATAGAGCCGCCGTCCCCATTGGTGCAAAACTGCCAGGTATGGGCGTTCTCTGTGAGGGTGTCCACAAAGTCGGAACCCGGTTCCGGAAAAGCGGAGTACAGGAGAGATCCGTTTTCTCCGTAAAAAGCTGCGGGAACGCTGAGCTCCGAAGCCAGAGTTTCAAACAATCCTGCTTCCGGATGCTTATCCTGTATGATAAATTCCTGCAAAGCAGAATTCTGTATGGTATAGGCCATATAATTTGTCGACATTAATTCATTATTTTGCTCCAGAGTAAACGTGATGGAAGTAGCTGTCAGCATAGCGGATAGGACGGTAAATTTATCATATTGATACTGTTTTAAGGCAAATTCGGACTCCCTGGCCAGGCTGCTTTCCAAAGAATAGTGAAGCAGAAAGTATCCTGCGGCAGAAAAAGCGAGGCCGAATACCAGCGTGCCCAATAGAAAAATTTTCGTGAAAAGTTTCATGTTATCCCTCCAGGCGGTAGCCTATGCGAAAGATGGTTTTAATTCGATCTTCCCAGCCCAGCTTTTTGCGCAGCCGCTGAATATGAGAATCCAGGGTCCGTGTTTCCCCTACAAAGGGCTCCTTCCATACCTTTTCGTAAAGGCGATCCCGGTGAAGAGCCACGTTTTTGTTTTGTATAAGCTCCGCCAAAAGGTCGAATTCCTTGGCGGTAAGTGAAACGGGGCATCCGTTTTTTTCCACTTGCCTGGAATCCAGACGGAGGGTGACGTCTCCCAGCCGGAGCTGTTCGCTGTCAGGCTTTCGCCTCCTCAACACAGCCTCCACCCTGGCCAGCAGCTCCCCGACCTGGAAAGGTTTAGTAAGGTAATCGTCGGCACCGGCCTTTAGTCCTCTGATCCGATCCTCCACGGCGCCCATGGCGGTGAGAAAAATCACCGGCGTCCCCGTAGGCTTGATATAATCCAGTAAAGTATAACCGTCAAGTTCCGGCAGCATAATATCCAGCAGGATCAAATCAAAGCCTCCCTGTTCCAGCGAGTGCATACCCTCCAGGCCGTCCCGGGCACAAGTACAGTGATAGCCATCCGATTCCAGATTCATGCAGATTAGATCCGCTATGGCCCCATCGTCCTCCACGATCAGAATATTTGACAAAGTTTTCGCCTCCCTCTTTTTTCAGGTTATTTAAAACAATATAGCACAAACCAAAATTAGTCAATACGCTTCAGCCATGCCATTCATTAGCCGCCGGATCCGTTTGGCAACGCCATTTGCATAGTCACGCTCCTGCGGGCGCTTACCGCCGCCGCGGCTGCCTTTGCGCATAGAATGGCTGTACTGGTGAATTATTTTACAACTTAGGCACATGTCGGACACAAGGGCTTGACATTTCCCTGTTATCCTATGGACATAACGATAGATTTGAGTAAAGGAGCAACAGGAGATGAAAAAGAAAAAATGCGCTAAACTACTGGCAGCATTTCTGGCGCTGGGACTTTTTGCAGGTATGCTGGGGGCCTGCGGAAAGGACGGAACGAAAGAAGGAAGCCTGCCGGGCTCGGGTAGCGGCGGCGTGTCAGAGCAGACGGAGAAAGAGAAAGGCAGATATGTAGAGAAATCGATAGCGTTGCCCGAGGAGCTGGACGGGTGGGATGTCACACAGATGTATGCAAAGGATGACACATTGCACCTGTTCGCCGCGAAGGACGAGGATGGGAAAGCCCTTCTGGGGGAGTGGGCCTATGAGGACGGTACTTTTACGGAGGTAACCAAAGACTGGCTGAAGACCATAGAACTGCCGGACGAGCAGTGGATTAAGACCAGGCTGGCCCAGAGTGCCGACGGAATGCAATATCTTTACATCGCATATATTTCGGCAGAGGATGATTCCATCCGGGGACATCTGTGGAAGGAAACGGATCACGGGGCGGAAGAAATCACTCCGGAAAAATGGACTGTCCGTAGTGATGCCTGGGGCAGCTATGAGATGATTCAGGGGCTGGCGGTGCTGGACAATGGTAATCTGGCGGTTCTTTCCTATGATTTTGTGGATATATTGTCAGGACAGGACGGCACCGTGCTGGAAAGCGAGTCCAATGACAACACTTTTTATGATTCCGATATGATAACCGATGGGGAAAATATTTATCTATGTTTCTCGGAAGGTCAAAACGTTCAGATTGAAAAGCGGAGGGGCGGCAGTAAAGAGGGTGCACAGCTGCTTTCATTTCCTGCAGGCGGAGCCGATGAAGGTGGAGTGAGCTTTGGCGGTAGCGGAAGCTTTTTTCTGGATGCTTTAAAGGACGGTACGCTCATTGCTGCCGGCAAGGACGGTATTTTCCGGTTTCCGGGCGGTGAGCCGGAAGGAGAGTGGAAAGAGCTGATTCCGGGTATGGAGACGGAATTTTCCATGTCAGACTGCTGGTGTGTGGGCTTTGCGGCTCTGGAAAACGGCGGCATTTATGGGCTATTCCAATCGGAGACGGGACAAAAGCTGAAATTTTACGAGTATGATCCCAATGCAGTTTCGGAAGTAACACAGGTTCTGAGACTGTATACGGTCTATGAAAGCTCTCTGCTCAATCAGGCGGCAATCATGTATCATAAGGCGCATCCCGAAGTAATGATCGAGATAGAAAGCGAGTACCCTTTGCATTATTACGAAACGCCGGATTACGATACCATATACAAAAAGCTGAATACTATGCTTTTAGGTGACGAGTCGCCGGATATTTTGTCGCTGGATCATTTAAATATGGATTCCTATATTTCCAAGGGCCTGTTGGAAAATATTGACGATGTGGTGAAACCATTGGAAGAAAGCGGAGACCTGCTGACTAATATTATGAGCTGCTACGTGAGGGAGGATGGCAAACGGTATGTAGTACCCCTGCAGTTTAGCTTTGATCTGGCGATGGGGCGGGATATTCCCGTGGAAAGTATGAGTTCCATGGAAGTTCTGGCAAAGTTTCTTTCTCAGACAGATTATAGTTATATGGGCGACAAGACGACGGCGGAGCTGGTAGAGCTGTTTTATCCTTATTTTTGTAACAGGATTGTCCGTGATAAACAGCTGGATAAAGAGACACTGGGAAAATATCTGGAGTATCTGAAAGCTATTGCCGATAACTGCGGCATTATTGACCAACGACCAGAAAACGGAGTCAGTTATGGCATGTGGGAGCTTGCCGCGCAGGCGAAGTTTGCCGTAAACGGCGCAGCGGGCTTTGCAAATTGTATATTCCCTATGTCTATTGTGAATTATATCAAGGGGGATTTTACTGTCTTTGAAAATAGCTTTGCACCGTCCGGTCAGATGGGTATCTGTTCGAAGAGTCAAAACAAGGATACTGCCAGGGATTTTCTGCGGTTTGCGCTGTCCCAGGAGGTTCAGGATATAGACCATAACGAAGGTTTTCCGGTAAACAGTCATTCCCTGAAAAAACAGGCGGAAAAGGATCGTTCAAATATGACGACAGCTATTATGCTTGAGGCGGACGACGGAAGCTTTATAGATTTCACGAGTGAGGCCTTTTCCCAAGAGACGGCCGGGCGGCTTCTTGACATTTGCGGAGCTCTGGATACCCCGATCAGGGAGGATGTAAAGATACAGGAGGTATTGAACGATTGCCTGTACGGATATTTTAAAGACACCCAATCCCTGGAGGAAACGATTGGAAAGATTGAAGACGGACTGAAGATGTATTTAGCGGAATAAACGGTAATTCCCCCAAAATAGAGATTGATTCCATTTGAAAAAAGTTGTAAAATAAGAAATAGACTTGTGTACAACGGGGGAATGGACATGGAAGGACTAAAGAATTTAATGGAAGACAATGTGGAGAAGGCGCTTAACAGTATCCTGCCTACTATGCCGCATATCTGCTCCTGTATGGACTGCAGGCTGGATATGGCAACATACGCCCTGAACCGTCTGCAGCCCAAATACGCCCGCACCAGTACCGGCGTTATCCTTCATCGGTTTGATACATCCTCGGCGCAGGTGGAAGCGGAGATTCTTTCGGTGGTTGTTACTGCCATAGAGGTGATCGGAGCACATCCTCATCATCCGGCCAGCAATGATGGCGCTCAGACTTCCGGTGGAAATAGCGGAGGACAGGCATAAACGCAGAAGAATGAAAGTATAAAAGACCATTGCTGAAATGCAGTGGTCTTTTTTGAAAAAGCAGGAAGCCGGGAGGAATCTATGGAGTTGAAAATAGCGGTCTGCGACGACGAGGACGAACAGAGAAGGTATCTTTCAGAGATTATATCAGACTGGGCAAGAGAGAACTGCCACGGACTCAGATTGCGGCAGTACCCGGACGCGAAGGCGTTTTTCTTTGATTATGAGGAACAGAAGGATTTTGACATTTTGCTGTTGGATGTGGAGATGCCTGGTATGAGCGGGACAGAACTGGCAAAGACAGTAAGAAAAGAAAACACGGCCGTGCAGATTATTTTTGTCACAGGGTATTATGAATATTTCAGTGACGGCTTTGATGTGTCGGCGCTTCACTATCTGATCAAGCCTGTGGATGGGGACAAGCTTTGCCCCGTGCTGGAAAAGGCGGTGCAGAACCTGGCCGGGAGACAGCGTTCGGTGTTGGTTTCCACCCAGGAGGGCAAGATTAAAATTCCTCTGGCGGATATACTGTATGTGGAAGCGGAAAAGGCATATGTCAATGTGCATACGGTGCAGGGAAGCCGCCGCACCCGGATGACGTTCGGCAAATTCGCGGAGCAGTTGGACGATACCTTTTTCAGGGTGCATCGCTCTTATATAGCGGGGTTAAAACACATCAGTAAGATTACCCGCGCAGAAATCATCATGACAAACGGAGATGTGATTCCCGTAAGCCGGGGACTGTACAATGAGGTGCATGCCGCGCTGATCCGATACCTATAGGAGGGACAAAATGTTGTTTGACAGGCTGATCAGAAAAAGAGTCACTACTTTTGAGCAGGAAATCATGCAGAAATATTATGCCGAGGTAGAGAGCATGTATACCAAAATGCGGGGCTGGCGGCATGATTACAGGCATCACATCCAGGCTATGAAGGTGTACGCAGCGGATGGACGGCTGGAGGAAATACAGGATTACCTGAGTATGCTGGACGAAGACCTGACCAATGTGGAGACCGTGATCAGAACCGGGAACCGGATGCTGGATGCGATTCTAAACAGCAAGCTTACCCTGGCGGTGGAAAGGGGAGTCCGGGTGAAAGCGGATGCCAAGGTGCCGGTTAGCCTTACCACTTCGGCGGTAGACCTGTGTATCATTTTGGGAAATCTGCTGGACAACGCCATGGACGCATGTATGGAGCTTCCGCCCCCGGAGCGGCTGATCCGGCTTTATATGGAAATCAAGGGAAATTATCTCTACCTTGCCCTGACAAATACCGCCGGCGGGAAGAAAAAGAAGAGCTTCGCCAGCAGTAAGGGAGAGGGGCACGGTCTGGGGCTTCGGCGTCTGGACGAGGCGGTGAAAAAAAACGGCGGCTATGTGACCAGGGCCTCCGAGGACAACGCCTTTTCCACGGAAATCCTGCTTCCCCAGTGCGCAGGGGTGGCTGAGTGCAGTTGATACCGATTTTTTGACATTTGGTATCAAACTGCGCTCTTTTTTTTTCAGGTATGGTACTATTTTTACAGCTGCACGCCGGCATAAGTGCGGGAAGTAATACAAATTATAATAGAAGAAGGATGTGGACAAATGGAAAAGATGAAGCGCAAATATTCCAGGGTAGGATGTCTTTCCTGGGCCATAAGGCGGCTTTGGGGTCTCAACAGGAGTTTCGTGTTCTCGATCTTTTTGGTGGTGCCAATGGCGGTGCTGCTGCCTCTTGCAGAGTCTCTGTTTACCAGGCTGATGATTGACAATATCGGTGCAGGGATGTCACTTGGCCGTCTGGCCGCCTTTGCGACGGTTTGTATAGCGGTCATCACGGTTATGGAGCTGCTGAATAAGCTTGGCTTTCTGGCAAGGCAAGCCTGGCATTACTACCCTACATGTGTATATCAGTCTGAAATGTCGGAGTTTTCCAATTACAGGACGGATTACGAGAATACGGAGAAGCAGGAGTTCAAGCGAATTTCGCAGTACGCCTGGGAGGATGCCTGTCATGGAAACTGCGCCATGGAATTTTTCGGCAATGATTTGTCCCAGGCCCTGATCCATCTCAGCGGCATCGTGACCTATGCGTCTCTCCTGGCAGTCTTGGACCCGGTTTTGTTTGCCGTTACGGCGGTGGTGTCAGTCAGTGCATATTTTACCACCCGCTGGCAGCCGGCCTATTATGAGAGCCATAAGCATCTCTGGGAGAAGGAATCCAGAAAAAAGGATTATTTCAGAAAGCTTTCGGAGGACTTTTCCAAAGCAAAAGACATTAAGCTTTATGGCCTGGACAGGTGGCTTGAGAAAATGATGAAGGACTATCAGACATATCTTCTTATTTGGAACAGGCGCTGCAGCCTGAGAGGCTTATGGGCCTCCGTGCTGTCGGGACTGATGACCCTTGTACAGAACGGTGCGGCCTATTTTGTGCTGATCGGGGCGCTGGTCAGGGGCGGCATCACAGTAGGAGAATTTGTGTTCTACTTCGGGCTGGTGGGAGGTATTGCGGGTTTTCTGCAGGGTATCATCGGAGATGTGGCAACATTAACTACCAGGGCGGATAAGATCGCCTGTTTCCGGGAGTATTTTGACTACCCCAGCTGTTTCTGCCACGGACCGGGTGAAGCGCTGCCGAAGGCGCCTGTGGAGATAGAATTAAAGAATATCCGTTATCGGTATGGCGGGGCTAAGGAAGATACTCTGAAAGGAATCAATCTTAAGATCAAGGCGGGGGAAAAACTGGCTCTGGTAGGTATCAACGGCGCCGGTAAGACCACCCTTGTCAAGCTGCTCTGCGGGATGTACCGGCCTACGGAAGGAGAAATTCTGGTGGGAGGCAAGGACATCGGGGAATATAACATAGAGGAATACTATACTTTGATCTCGGCAGTCTTTCAGGAGGTCAGGGTTATCGCTTTCACCTGCTTTGAGTTTGTGGCCAGCAGTGACCTGAACAGGCCGACAGCCCGGGAGGATGCAGAAGCTGCTATGAAAGCGGCGGAAATTTATGAGAAGATAAGGACACTGCCAAAAGGAATGGATACTCATCTGATGAAAGGGATTTATGAGGACGGTGTAGATCTTTCCGGCGGAGAAATGCAGAAGCTGCTTCTGGCCCGGGCTATATACAAGAACGGTGCCATTTTCATTCTGGATGAGCCTACGGCGGCACTGGATCCCATTGCGGAGAATAACCTGTATCTCCTGTACAGAGCGCTGACGGCCGGCAGGACGTCTGTCTATATCTCTCACCGCTTTGCGTCTACCCGTTTTTGTGACCGCATCATCCTGCTGGAGGACGGCGTAATTCTGGAGAGCGGTACCCATGAAGAGTTGATGGAACAGAACGGGCGGTATGCGGAAATGTTTGATGTACAGAGCAGATATTATAAGGAAGGAGGGCAGACCAATGAGGAATAAGAATGTCACATGGAGAGCCCTTAAAATGTATCATGGCTTTCATCCGGCCTATTTTCCCATAAAGGGACTGGCGATTCTGTTGAGTAATTTTTCACCGTATTTCAATCTTTGGATGTCCGCCGAAATCGTAACGGCGTTGTATCAGGGGAGATCAAAGGAGGAGGTTTATCTGCTGGCTGCAGCTACTCTGCTGGTAAACCTGTTTGTGCGTATTGTCGAGGCCTTTATGGGCTGGGCGGCGAAAAACAGCCTGGAAATTTTGGAAAACAACCAGGAGCTGGCTTTTTATAATAAGACACTGTCCCTGGACTATGATAAGCTGGAAGATCCGAAGATCCGACAGCTGCGTCGGAAGATCGTTGAAAACAGCTGGATTAACAGTTATGGCGTTGTCCATATGCGATTGCAGATAGAGGGACTGATGGCCGATCTGGTGAAGCTGGTCTTTTCGCTGATCCTAATGGCGGAAATGGTATCTCTGATGATGAGGACATCTTTTCAATGGCTGGGACTACTGCTGCTTGCATTGATGTTCGGAGCGGCGGCACTGGCAATTATCTCTGACAATGTGGGGAACAGGAAGATTTCGGCGCAATGGGATAAGTCAGGAGAACTGATGTTGTGGGAAAACCAGTTCTCTGCAGGCACCCAGCTTCAGGGAATGGATAACCGAATTTACCGGCAGCAGCTGTTGCTGAATAAACTGGAAAAGCAGCTGAATGACGAGCACCTGAGGATTTTTTCTGCGGTTTGTAAAAAGAGTTTTCTATACTCTGTTCCGAATGTGGTTTTATCCAGGCTGTCCGGACTGTTTGCCTGCCTGATTGTCTGTCTGTATTGTATTATAGGTGCATTTCCTATCGGGAGTATCATCAAATATGTGGGTTATCTGGAAGGGCTGATGAATAGTATCAAAGGTATTTTTTTAAAGATCGGCGGATTAAAAATCAATGAGCGCTTTCTGGAAACCTGGCTGGAATACTTTGATATTAAGAATGATATGTATCAGGGCAGCCTGGCAGTGGAAAAGCGTAGTGACGGACAGTATGAAATTCTGTTCCGGAATGTCAGCTTCCGATATGCAGGCAGTGATGAGGATGCGTTGAAACATATTAACTTAAGCTTAAGGGTGGGTGAGCGGCTGGCGGTGGTAGGCATGAACGGCAGCGGCAAGACCACGTTTATCAAGCTGCTGTGCCGCCTGTACGATCCAACGGAGGGAGAGGTCATTCTGAATGATTTTAATGTCCGCAAGTATGATTACAGACAATATCTGGAGTTATTTTCCGTGGTTTTTCAGGATTATAACCTGCTTTCCGTGCCTCTGGGAAATAATGTGGCATCGGCGGCGCAATGGGATCAGGAGAGGGCAGAGCGGCTGTTAAGGCAGGCAGGCTTTGGCGAGCGGTACGAGAAGATGCCAAAAGGTCTGGAAACCCCTCTTTATAAGGATTTTGACGAGGACGGCGTGAATGTTTCCGGGGGAGAAGCTCAGAAGATTGCCCTTGCCCGGGCGCTGTACAGGGATGCTCCCTTTATCATTCTGGACGAGCCCACGGCTGCCCTTGACCCCATTGCCGAGGCGGAAATATACGCCCGCTTTGACGAGATCGTAGGAGATCGGACGGCAATTTATATCAGCCACAGGCTCTCGTCCTGCCGCTTCTGTGATCGGATCGCGGTGTTTGACGGGGGCCGGATTGTTCAGATGGGTACCCATGAAGAGCTGTTGGCCGACGAGGGGGGCAGATATTACGAGCTCTGGCAGGCTCAGGCACAGTACTATGCGTAAACACATTCTCAAACATTTATAGGCGGCATGGCTGACGACGTTTTCATTTATTTGTATTTGCCCTAAAGTTTTCTGACAATTTATACGAAATATATAGTAGAAATAAACGGACACTGTTGGAATACGCATCCAAGGAGGGATTAAAGCAGTAAACGGATTTTCAGGTATTTTCATGGTGGCTTCAGTAGCGGCTGTTTCCGGTGTCTCAAAGACAAGGCGCGACGAGCGTCGGGAATCGTCCTTTGATATGAAAAAGAAAGGCGCGGAAAACCTTTTTGCCAGCATTCTGGAAGAGAGCACGCAGGAAAGCAGGGCGGACGTTGTGGACTGCAGGACGACTACTTACGGACGGGACAGCAGGATGCAGAATTTTCTCTATCAGACAAAGGAATATCGTTACTAAGCAGCAGGGGCGGCCGTATCAGCAAGGATGCGGCCGCCCCTGTATTTAGTTTAGTTGAAATCAGTATGAAATCAGGCTGTTATAGGAAGAAACCATATTTGATACACTTGTGGAAAATGCCGTGAGATTGCACTGGCCGCCGATGGTGATCATCAGGTCTGATTTGCTCAGAGCCTCGCCTTCCTTTACCTTTTCCAGTACCTTTGAAATAGAGGAGTGGGCGTCATTCATGTGCATGACAAACATTGTCAGTGAGGTAGAATAAAAACCTTCGGCATTTAGAGTCTCATCGTTTTTGGCATAGGCAGTTACTGCTTCCACATAGGAGGTAAATTCATCATACAATGGCTGTATTTTTGTCAGATCCATATCCAGGATATTTTCATCCCATATTTCTTCCTCGTATAATTCGATCTGGATCTTCTGTGCCAGGTCAATTACCATGTTCAGGGAATAAAGCACCTCATAGCCATTTGCCTTCATCTGCTCCAGATCCTCCCGATGCAGTTGGTCGGCAACCTCTATGAGGGTATCACGAAATACATCCCCGGTGTTATAGTATTCTTCGAGGACGCTGATGAGAGCGGTGTGCTGTTCCTGGGATTTGGCATAACTGTCCTCCAGGAAAGCTTTCGGGTCGGTATATTCATAAATGTCCGTTAGCGCCTGAATCAGAGAGCTGATGGAAGGATACATATCCAGAAAGGCCTGATCAAGCTCGTCCTTTTTTGCCTTGCTGCTGACCAGCTCATAAGCATCCGATACATTCCGCTGAGGGCCGGATACGGAATAGCAGTCGTAATAATCTCCGTCATCCTCCAGAAGCCGAAACTCGGTATCAAAATCCACATAAGTGAAATAGCGGTCCAGGGAATCGCTGAGCCGTCCCACGATGTCATTACTGATGTCTATGTAGGTATTATAGAGCTCATATGTGGTATCGTCATCAAGCACGTCCTCCGGATTGATGGAAAGAGCAGCTTCTTCCTCCGATACCTGAGCATTGGAAGGCAGTGATAGGGAGTCGGAACCGTCACTTGCGGTACTGGCCTTGCTGTCCGAACCGCCGGAAGAGACTCCCTGACATGCAGTAAGGGAAAAGGTCGCGACTGCCGCAGCTAAAATTGTCAGAATCTTTCTTTTTTCCATAAAGAACCGTATCCTTTCCGTTTGCCGGGACAGCTGAAGCCCGTCACGGTCGCCTGTGTAACCCGATTAGCAGTATACTACATTTATTAAGGAATGTCGAGGAGTATGAAATATTTTTCGACAAACTTATTGACATCTATCTGATTATGGTGTATATATAACATATAAACAGAAAGGGGTGGCCGCCTTGAAACTATTACAAAATTCGGGAGTACCGATTTATCAGCAGATCGCGGAGCAGATGCGAACCGATATTCTTGCGGGGAAGCTGAAAGAAGGAGATTATCTTCCTTCTATCCGGGGACTGGCGAAGGATCTGAAGATCAGTGTGATTACCACGATGAAGGCGTATGAGCAGCTGGAGGCGGAAGGGCTTGTGACCGCGGCGCAGGGCAAGGGCTTTTATGTTAATGCCCAAGACAGCGAAATGCTGAAGGAACAGCATATGCGCAGGGTGGAAGAGGCACTTACGGAGGCAATCCGCGCTGCGAAGATTGCGGGAATGACTGACCTGGAGCTGCAGGAGACGCTGACGGCGCTCCAGAAGCTATCCTGACACGGAGAATGGAGGACATGATGAAGATAAACAGTGTAGTAGAGGCAGTAAATTTGGAAAAGAAATTTAGGGGCTTTGAGCTTTCCATACCGAAGCTGCAGATACCAAAGGGATTTGCCACGGCGCTGATCGGTGAGAACGGGGCGGGCAAGACTACCCTGCTGAACCTCCTGACGGGAATCCGGCTGGATTTCAAGGGAGAGGTCAGCTATTTTGACGGGAAGGAGAAGCTCTCCGGCGGAGGGGTTCAGGAACGAATTGGCTACACCGGTCCCAGCAGCTTCTTCCTGCCTCACTGGAATGCAGGGCAGGTGGCGGAAATCAGTGAGCTTCTGTTCAGCAATTTTCACCGGGACAGGTTTGAAGCAATTTGTGAGGAGCTGAGCATTCCCGTGAAGGAGAGGAAAAACGTTAAGGAGCTGTCCGACGGGAATAAAATGAAGCTGATGCTGGCGACGGTGCTTGCCAGAGACACGGAGCTGCTGATTTTGGATGAGCCTGCTTCTCCGTTGGATCCGCTGATGCGTGACAAGCTCTGCGACATCATTCGGGAGTACCTGGAGCAGGGGAACGGCGGGCGTTCCGTTTTCTTCTCCACCCATAATATTGCCGACATGGAAAACGTGACGGATTACGCCATTATTCTGGAACATGGTAATATCGTGGAGGAAGGGTTCGTGGAGGACCTGAAGGAAAAGTACCTGCTGGTAAAGGGTGAATCCGGGGATGCGGAGGCGGCCGGGAAAATACTGTTTACCATGTCGAAAAGCTCTTACGGATTCGAGGGGATCTGCCTTGCGGATCAGCTGGACCGGCTGACAGGTATGGATATTTCCGTGGAGACACCTACTTTGTCACAGATCAGCGTAGCAGTGATGAAAGTTAATACAAGCCTCAAGCTGGGTCGCTGAGGAGGATGGGAAGGATGAAGGATAGAGTAAGAAGTTATCTGGTATTTGCCACCAGAGGATATAAAATTGTCATGCTGATCGTGCTGCCGATCTTTCTGCTGGCGGTGGATTTCATTGCTGCAGTGGTTTTTCGGGGCAGTGCCATGCCGGCGTATATCATGCTGCTGATTATGGCGGAGGTGATGTCGGACAATTGGTATCTGGGAGGCATTCAGGAGAAGAATTCGCAGAAAATAGATTATCTCAAGACTTCAGCCAGGGGAAGGCAGATTATGAAAAGTGCCCTGATTATGGATCTGGTGAGACGCCTAGTATTTCTTGTGGTAATTGCCGGCGTATCCTGGCTGTTTACAATCATTTTTACTGCCGGGGAAGGGGTTCGGGCAAAGCCGGGCCTGTGGGAGGTACTGCTTGTCGCTTTGCTGGTATATACTCTGTCGTTGCTGGGGATCTTTTTGTGCAGGTTCTTCAGTTATCTTTGGGTAAATCTGCTGGCTGCCTATGTGGGGGCTATTGTCGGAGTGGTGATTTTCCTGATTGCCGCCGGGGGATTTCTTCCGGTGCTTCTGATGGACGCCGTCCTGGGAATTCTGGGTGCGGGACTCAGCGTCCTGGCGGTAAAGACAGCAATGCTGAAGGTGGAGGGAAGTTATTATGATAAATAATCTGAAATTAGGGTTTAAGATAATGAAATACGGGCATGCCGCAAAGCTTTCTTATATCAGCAGCGCGGTTCTGCTGGTGATTGGCGTATTATTTTGCGTCCTGTCCTGCATTGTGGGGGGAACGACCAGAGGAAATATCAGTCCTCTTCCGGGAGGCTATTTCATGACAATGGTGGCGCTGCTTTTCCTGCAGCTGCTTTCTACTGCCGGCGCTGCTAATCTGGTGCAGACCTCTCCCCGGAAAAGAAAGCTGCAGACCTCTGTTCCCGCGGTTCTGAGCGTTACCCTGATGATGGCGGGATATTTGTTCACCGTGGTCATTATGGGGATCACATGCTGGTTTCATCCGGCGGCAATAGTTACCGCAGCCATGCAGATGTTTGCCGGCGCGATACTTTCAGGAATCGTCATGGTGTATTACGGCGCCTGCTTTAAATACTTTTATACATCCACAATTATGTTTATAATTGTATTTTTCTTTTGTTACGTCTTTGGTTTTAGTCAAAACAATCTGCTGGAAAATATAATGCTTTTTGACGGATCCTGGGCAGGATGGGGACTGACAGCGGCCCTGGGGGCAGCGGTGATTCTGGTTTGCGGTTTCCTGCAGTATCTGATTTCCCTGGCAGTGTATAAGGCGCCGGTGTCCAAGATGGCCCTGGGGGCTAAGCTGCGGACGCAAATGTAAGTAAGGTTCAGGTTTTATGACAGTATGATTTTCTTATGAATAGGGGAAGCTCTAAAAAAGATTTCGGTTAAAACTAACCGAAATTTTTTTTATTGTCTTGAAAATTCATACTTTGTAAGGCATAATAAAAGAAATATTAAAGGAATATTATTATGAAAGCTTGGAAAAAAGTATCTGCTGTTCTCCAGGCGGCTCTCATAGCATTTGCGGTACAGATGCAGTACAGTGGGTCGCTGAACAGAGCAGACTATAAATCGGGAATGCACTATCTCTATGCACAGGTTACGGGCCTGCTGGGAGAATACAGCGTAAACGGACTGTTGATTTTTCTGCTGGCACTGGTTTTTGTCGGCTGGATGCGGCAGCACTTGGGGAAGAATTTGTATCAAAGAGGAGTGCTGCCATATCTGTTTTCTTTTTGTCTGTTGGTAGGACAAAGCTATCGGCAGGGGGGAAGCTTCAGCAGTTGTTTTGGGGATGTTTTCTCTGCGGTGGGCTTTTTTCTGGCCTTTGCGGGTTATTCTGTCCTGTTTCACTATTGTATTGCCCTGTTTCTGGATCTGTACCAAAGAGCTGCGGCTTCAGGTCGGCATCCGGCGAAGGCGGAAGCCTTTCTGGGGGAAAAGAGCTTTCGCAATGTATTCCTTTTTTTGCTGATCCTCTGGATTCCCGTTATTGTTCTGGGATATCCGGGAAACCTGTGCTATGATTTTCTGGGACAGGTTGAACAGGGGCTGGGAATGACGGGCTATTCTACGCATCATCCCCTCCTGCATACGTTAATCGCCGGCGGCATCATCAGGTTTGGAAGGCTGCTCACCGGCAGTGCCGATGCGGGGCTGTTTCTTTATACCCTGCTGCAGGCGGTAGTGCTGGCGGCGGCACTGGCAGGTACGTCTGAAAGACTGGCAAAGCGCGGTGTATCTTATTCCCTGAGACTGGCGGCAGTATGCGTCTATGGGCTTGCACCCGTATATTCCAATATTGCGTCCACGGCGATCAAGGATGTTCCTTTTATGGGCGCTGTCATATGGTATCTCCTGCTGCTGGAGGAGCTGGCGGCGGAAGGTATCCGCGACAGGAAGCCCATCTACTGGGGAAAGCTTGTGCTGGCCCAGGTGCTGGTGGGGCTGTTGCGAAACAACGGCATTTATATGGTGGTATTGACAGGTATTATTCTGGTGATTGCATATAGAAAAAAAATTTTGCTGCTGTACACGGCGGTGCTGCCCCTGGTGCTTTGTCTCGGAGGGAATGCGGCGCTGTCCGCGGGCCTGTCGGCGGAGAAGGGCAGCATGGGAGAAATGCTTTCCATACCCTTCCAACAGACTGCACGTTATCTGCAGCTTTACGGTGACGAACTGACGGCGGAGGAGCGGGAGGCGATAGATGGAGTGCTGACAGATGCGGATCTGGTGGCGGTAAGCTATAATCCTGACATTGCCGATCCGGTAAAGGCGTTATACCTTAAGGACTCCGGTGCGGAAAAACTGATTTCCTATTTTAAGGTGTGGGCAGCAGGCTTTTTGAAACATCCAATGGTGTACCTGGACGCGTTTTTTGCCCATGTTTACGGATGGTTTGATCCCGGCGCGGTGAACTCGATCCGCTATGAGGCGGAGTCCGATCTGTTTCGGCAGGGCGGCCTGATTCCGGGGATGGACAAGGTGCTGCTGTTCATATATCGTTTTGCAGGATATGTTCCTTTTCTGGCTGTTCTGGAGAATGTGGGTGTATACACCTGGCTTTTGCTGATTCTCGCAGGAGTTGCCCTGCGGGGGAAATTAAAGCGGGGTGTGCTGCTGGCTCCCCTGTTTATCAGCTTGCTGATCTGTATGGCGGCACCCTGCTTTTATCTGCATCCGCGATATGCGTTTCCGATTATGTTTACGATTCCGTTCCTCTACGGAGTCATGAATGGAGGAGTTACCGGTGAAGGAAGTACAGACAAAGAAGAAGGATTTTCCGGAGAGAAATGAAACATCAGGGAAGGAAACACCAAAGACGAGGTTTGAAAAAAGGGATACGCTGGCAGTTAAGGGTGTGGCGATACTGCTGATGCTCTTTTATCACCTGTTTGAGTCCCAGGAGCTGTTAGTCACACTGCATGTGGATCACAGACCATTTTCTCAGGAAGCATTTCTAATGCTCAGCGGGTACGGAAATATCTGCGTCGCACTGTTCGTTTTTCTGAGTGCATATGGCATAACAAAGGGACTGATGGCGGATGCGGCGGAGGGATATGATTTTGCCCGCACTTTGAAAAAAGCGGGAATACGCTGCCTGAAGCTGGTGGGGAGCTTCGCAGTCATGTACGCAAGCGTGAACATACTGTGGTTTTCCCATTTTGATTATGTAAAGCTGTACGGCGGTGGCTGGCAGGGAGGGATGTTTGCAATGCTGGACATGCTGGGGCTGGCGGAAATTTTTGATACCCCTACCCTCAATATGACCTGGTGGTATATGGAGATTGCCATTGTCATTATTTTCATGATTCCCCTGGTCTATCCGACGGTAAAGAAAGCAGGACGATATTTAATCGTGCCTGCCCTGTTGCTGCCGTCAGTGCTGCAGATGGGCGAAAACACGGAGAGGTATTACCTGGTGATGCTTCTGGGAGCGGTGGCGGCCGAAGAGAAGTGGCTGGAAAAGCTTTTTGCCCTGAAGCTGAGAAAAGGCTGGAAGCTTGTCATAAGTCTGGCGCTTCTGGCAGTGTCGGTTCTGATCCGGCAGAACTTCATGGTGCACACTTATTTCCTGTGGATATTGGACGCGCCTGTTGCTCTCTTCCTATGCTGGTTCGTGGGGGAATTTGTGTCGGGCATTCCGGTGCTGTCCCATGGTCTGGTTTTCCTGGGGAGGTATTCCATGAATATGTTTTTCGTGCATACCTTCTTCTACATGTCGCTTTTCAGAGGATTCATTTATTCTTTCCGCTATGCAGCAGTGATTTTTCTGGTATTGACAGGTGTGTCATTAGCGTATTCGGTGGTGCTGGAACTGATAAAATCGGGGGGAAAATTTGTATGGAATAAATGTCACAGAAGGGAAAGGACTGCATATGAGTGAGAATGTGTTTTCGGTGGAAAAGTATGGGGCAAAGGCCAGACAGGCAGTGGCGGAGGGCGTTGTGCTGCTGAGGAACGAGGACAGCATCCTGCCTCTGCCCGGCGGCAGCAGGATTGCGCTGTTTGGCAGAAGTCAGTTTAATTACTACAAGAGCGGAACCGGCTCAGGGGGTATGGTGAACACGGCCTATGTGACGGGTATTCGGGAGGCACTGCAAAAGGACGGACGGTTTGAGCTGAACAGGGAGCTGACTAAGGCTTATGAGACCTGGCTGGAGAGCAACCCTTTTTATGCAGGGGAAGGTTGGGCCGGCGAGCCATGGTTTCAGAAGGAGATGCCGGTTTCAAGGGAGCTGGCCGAGGCGGCGGAAAAGGATTCCGACACTGCTGTCATTATCGTTGGACGCACTGCCGGAGAGGACAAAGACAACTTTGCGGGCGAGGGAAGCTATCTGCTGACGAAAACAGAGGAGGAAATGCTGGAGACGGTGTGCAGCGTATTCCGCAGGACTGTGGTGTTGCTGAACGTGGGTAATATCATTGACATGAAGTGGGTGGATAAATACCGGCCGGGTGCGGTGCTTTATGTGTGGCAGGGCGGCCAGGAAGGCGGCAGCGGCGTGCTGGATATAATTAGCGGCGACGTATGTCCTTCGGGAAGGCTGGCCGATACCATTGCCAGTGATATTACGGATTACCCTTCCACGAGAAATTACGGAGATTCTGTGAGAAATTGCTATGCAGAGGACATTTATGTGGGATACCGTTATTTTTCCACCTTTGCGCCGGAGAAGATACTGTATCCCTTTGGGTTTGGGCTGTCCTACACGGACTTCGATATAAGGGCCGTGGTAGGCGGTACTTTGTCAGAGGGTATCACCGTACACGCTATGGTGTCAAACATGGGTGCCTGTGCGGGGAAAGAGGTGGTTCAGGTGTATTGTCAGGCACCTCAGGGAATGCTGGGGAAGCCTGTCAGGGTGCTCTGCGGATTTGTCAAGACCAGGCAGCTTTCACCCGGAGAAAGCCAGGAGATCAGCATTGAGATTTCCATGACCTGCATCGCCTCCTATGATGACAGCGGTATTACGGGTCACAAATCCTGTCTGGTGCTGGAACCGGGGGAATATGTCTTCTATGTGGGCGAAAATGTACGGGACGCCCGACGCAGCGGGACCTATACCGTGTGTGGTGACACGGTGGTGCTGAAACAGCTGGAGGAAGTCCTGGCGCCGCTGACGGTTTTCGAGCGTATGAAGCCGGGAAATCCCCGGGAAGACGGTACTTATGGGGTTACCTGGCAGCAGACGCCTCTGCGCACGACGGATCCGGCCCGGCGGAGGCTGGAACGAATGAAAACGCTGCCGGAATGCAAATTTACAGGAGACAAGGGATATAAGCTTACCGATGTGGAAAGCGGAATGGTTTCCATGGAAGAGTTTCTGGCCCAGCTGACGGAGGAAGAGCTTTGCTGTATGGTTCGCGGCGAAGGAATGTGCTCTCCTAAGGTGACACCGGGGACGGCCGGAGCCTTTGGCGGTATCACGGAGGCACTGGATCATTACGGTATTCCTGCAGGCTGCTGTGCCGACGGTCCCAGCGGTATCCGCATGGACTGCGGAACCATTGCCTTTGCCATGCCAAACGGGACCTGCCTGGCCTGCAGTTTTAACGAAAAGCTGTCGGAGGAGCTGTATGAGTGGGAGGGATTGGAACTCCGTAAGAATCAGGTGGACACCCTGCTGGGTCCCGGCATGAATCTTCACAGGAACCCTTTAAACGGCAGAAACTTTGAGTATTTTTCCGAGGATCCCCTGCTGACAGGCAAAATGGCGGCCGCGCAGCTGCGAGGCATGCACAAATACGGTGTCACCGGCACGATCAAGCATTTTGCCTGCAATAATCAGGAGCACAGCCGCAATTTTGCGGACAGCGTGGTATCCGAGAGAGCGCTGCGGGAGCTGTACTTAAGAAGTTTTGAAATCGCGGTTACAGAGGGAAATGCCCGCTCCGTTATGACTACTTATGGGCCCATCAACGGGCTCTGGACGGCGGGAAGCTACGACCTTCTTACTACGGTTCTGCGGAAGGAATGGGGATATAAGGGTATTGTCATGACCGACTGGTGGGCAAAGGCCAACGAGGAAGGCAGACCTGCCTCCATTCAGAATATGGCGGCTATGATACGTGCGCAAAATGATCTTTATATGGTGACGGGAGACGCCCTGAGCAATTCAAACGGGGATAATTCTATGGAGGAATTAAAGAAAGGTTCCGTAACCAGAGGGGAGTATGTGCGGAGTGCGGCTAATATCTGCCACTTTCTGCTGGAAACACCGGCATATCTGAGAAAGAATCACAGAGAAACGGAGCTGGACAGGAAACTGCAAAAGTGTGCCGGACAGGAGAACGATGCCATGGGTACACTTTTAAAGGTGGAAGTGCAGGATGAGGTCAGCGTGGATTCTTCGCTGATTAATACGGCAAAAGGCAAGTCCACTACCATACAGGTGGCAGTGAAGGAAAGAGGTACCTTCCGGCTTGAATTTTCCTGCAGAGCATCCGAAGGTGCTCTGGATCTGGCGCAGCTGCCTCTGTCCGTATTTCAGGATAAGCAGTTGTCGGGTACGGTGACAATTGCAGGCTCGGAGAAGGCGTGGCAGAAAAGGTCGATAGAATTTCCCGTGCCTTTGTTCCACTATACGTTCTTTATCAGGCTGTTCTTCGGAATGAGCGGAATGGAGCTTAAGGATGTGAAGATAGTGATGACACAGTCCATGGAGGAGGAGCTTCGCAGGAGGCTGAGGGAACGCAAAGAGGAAGTGGCGGAATAGAAAAGAATACTTTTAGAAAACGGTCTAAGTGCCTGATGTGAGTATTCACATCAGGCACTATTTACTTGGACAGACAGAGAACTTCATTTGTATAAAATGAATTTTTATCATCTTTTATGATCTATACAGACACAAAGAATCGTGTAAACAAGTTTAACATATAATAATACTAAAATAAATTCATATTTAGTCATAATATGTTATAATATTATTAACGAATAACGACGGGAAATAGAAACTTCTTTTGAGAAAATAAATATACTAAAAAAGCAAAAGGACAAATTTAATGAAAAAAGATCAAATAATAGAAGTAATTAGAAATTATGTGAATAACGAAAAAGCAAACTATGCAGTTTTAATTAACGGTGTCTGGGGCTCAGGGAAAACATATCTTTATAGGCATTATTTAATAACGGAATTAACAAAAACAGAAAATGGCAAAGGTCATAGAAAAGCTAATGTATATATTTCACTTTATGGTATCTCTTCGGTAGAACAATTGTCAAAAGAGCTGCTTATGAATTATTTTGTGGAGGCAAAGCTGCAAGGAGATAACAGCAGGAAAAGGTTATACAAACAAATTAGCAGGTTAATAAGCGTTTTTAGTAAGACTTTTACATTTTCTACTAAAAATTTATCAGTAGATTTGGATAACTGTATAAAAGAATTAAAGAATAACATTAAATTGAAAGATATGATCATCTGCCTGGATGATTTTGAACGATGTGTTATTCCGATGAATGAATTATTTGGTGTGATTAATAATCTGGTGGAACACTGTAACTGTAAGGTTATTATATTGGCGGATGAAGACAATATAGGTAAAATGTACGCCAATACAAATATTGAAGCAAAGTATCTCACACTGTTGACAGGAAAAAGTCTGGAGTTCAGGCAGGAAAAGACTCCGGGGGAAAAAGGTAATAATGTAAATGAGATTACAGCTAAAGATTTAAAAAAATTTAACGAAAAAATATATTCAGAAAACTACATTTATAAAGACATAAAAGAAAAAGTTATTGGCCTGACTTTAAAATACACTCCATATTTAAAAGAAGAATATGAGTCTATCATATTTGATACTGTAAATCCCTCAGAGTTTTCTGAAAAACTTATACAGCAAAAAGAAGAAATATTGAAATGTATGAATAAGTGCAGAAATAGCAATATTCGTATCATGAAGATATGGCTGATCCATTTTGAGAGAATTTATAATGTTATCAGAAAACATTTTACCGATAATCAAAATAAACGGTACTTTGATGAAATCTTTGAAAGGTTTGCCGTTTATTCCATCAGAGTAGCTTGCGCGCTTGAGAATAATAGAGCCCTTAAAAATTGGGAAGATGATGTTGAAATAGGGATTGTAAGATTGGAGAATGACAATTGTGAGAAGCTTCAGGGATATAGATTTGTAGATGACCTGTTCAAAGAGTCTTTCCTTGAGGAACCGCGGGTATGCCATGCGGCAAAAGCCATTATAAGTGAATTACAAGAGGTGGAAAATTATAAAGAAGAATCATCAATGAGGCAGGCATATAATAAACTAGAAAAATGGTATTATCTTGAGGATGAAGAAATATACCAAAGTTTGCAATGTTTTAAAGCGGAAATAGAAAATGATGAATTTAAGCCGCAGAAGTATCAGGATATTATCACCTTATTGGTAATATTGAAACAAAAGGAATTGGTTCAAGAAGAATTTATCAATGATATTACTACTGCTTTGAATAATAAACTAATGGATATGAAAGGTGAAATTAAGGTAGAAAATTTTGGTCAGGACTTTTCGGATCAAGATTCTTTAGCGTTATTTCATAAATTGTATGATCCGCTATACTCTATTATATTGGAGAAAAACAGGGAAGCGGACATAAGAGAAATTGACCAGATGCTGGATTATTCGAGCGGAAATGATTTTTTGAATTGTTGTTATGAGAATTCGGATAAGTTTAATAGGAAAAAATCTTTTGTCAAATATATTGATTTCGACAAACTGATTTACGTTATTAAAACAGGTGACCTAAAAGGAATTTATGATATTGCCAAAGGTTTTGAAAACGTATATGGATTCAGTAATCTAAATGAGTTTTACAGCGATGATGCAGATATGTTAAAGGATTTGATAGGACGCCTGGAAAAATTAGACTATAAGGGCAAGACACGAAAATACGCAGTAGAAGTTTTGTGCAATACCCTGAAGAACAAAGTTAATATGATAGAAATTAAGGAACAACGTTTAGCAAAGGAATAAATATTATTGGGAGAGATTGCCGGGACTGCGGGGGTGAAGCCTCCGCAGCCTGCTGTGCTGCAGGATTTTAAAAGCTTCCGTACCATTCCGGATAAAAGGAAGTTACGGCAATTTGTAATGTGGTAGCTATATTCAATATCCAGTGGCCCGTCATAATATAGGAAACAGAACTGCCCTTGTGATATTGTAAACAGATCCATATTGTTAAAGGAAGAAAAGACAAAAACCGGTATGTCATAAATTTTACATCAAATATCGTAGGAATAAAACTATGCTGCAGGGCATAGAAAAATGCAGGAACAAAGACAGCTGCCCATTTTGAAGGGAAGCCGTTTATGCCATATCCCAGATATAGTCCGTCTTCTGCGATTGTCGTCGTCAGCGGAAGAATGAATATATTGATTAAGGCAAGATATGGAGGGATGGGTGCTATCATCATCGGCGCAAAATAAGGAAACATACCATAGCAAAGCCATCCGGCCAGATACATTCCGCCCATACCCAGCAAGAGCATGAAATAATAAACACAAAGCCGCGAAGCACGCTTTTTCTGCCTTTTTCGTACCGTAGCATTTCGCGATATGTTGTATTGTTACGCCGGCAAAGAATCCATAGAATACAAATAGTAACAATGTTAATCACAGATGCAATGGCTGACCACCAATGGGTAAGCTCTGTCAGGTTCCTGTGGGTCATGACACTGAGGAAAGAAAACATAGCGATAAACAACAGGCAGCGCATGGATAAAATAAGCCATATATTTTTATTATTTTTCATCGGTAGTGTCCTCTTTGTCATTTATATCATGTAAAAGCAGGTGAACTGTGTCAGAAATAAACTGATCACGCTCAGGTTTGGAATATAAATTATATCCCAGAATTTCTTTTGCACAGTTTCTGGCAAGAAAAGCGGTCTGCATAGCGGAGACAAGAAGGAATATAAGTAATTTTCTGTGTGCTTCGTTTTGATAGCTTCGGATTGCAAATGAAAATCCCTTTTGCGTATAAACGGAATTGCTGTCAGCCAGATAATTTTGCATATCACTTAGGATGGAAATGCCTGCAATTTCCTGATTTTCGAAAAGAAAATCAAAGGTCTGGCTTGCCCAGGAGATTAACCGGGATTGATCGGAAAAACCGTCATCTTCGGTAAAATCCATTATGTCCGGTGCAAATCCTGCCAACATTTTATTGAGGCTTCTTTGAATACATTCTGTAATCAGGTTATCCTTGTTTCCGAAAAAATAATTGATGGAACCTAACCCGATACCTGCCCGTTCCGCAATCAAACGCGAGGTGATTTTCTGTGTATTCCCGTTATATTCTCTAATTAATTCCGTAGTAATTTCAATGATATGGTTTTTGCTTTTTTTGTTTTCAGTCATAACAATCCTTTCTGAACGATGTTCATAAATATTATAGTGAACACTGTTCAGAAAGTCAATAACCAAATCCTTTGTATGCGTTAAGTCCTGTGGATTTTCGGAACAGGGAATGATAGAATAATATTTACTATGGTTGCGGAAGGAGGAAGCTGCTATGGATGGAAAGCTACGCAACATGACGTCCGCCTACCTGTTTCAGGGAGAAAAGGTATTACTTTTGTACAGGCAGGGAGGACGGGTGGTAAATAATGTGTGGACCGGCTCTGCAGGCGGTCACTTCGAAGAGTATGAGCTGAATGACGCAAAAGCCTGCGTATTACGGGAATTGCAGGAAGAGCTGGGTTTAAAGCCGGAGGATATTGAGAATCTGGTGCTGCGCTATATTACCTTGAGAAGAACAAAGGGCGAAGTCAGGCAGAATTATTACTTTTTTGCGGATTTGAAGGAGCAGTCAGGAGAGGATCCGGTTTCCAATGAGGGGATCAGCAGGTGGTTTTCTCTGGAGGAGATCTGCTCGCTGGAAATGCCTTTTACGGCAAAATATGTTATGGAACATTTTTTTAAAACCGGCCGCTATACGGATAAATTATATGCCGGTATTGCAAATTCCGAAAGGGTGGAATTTCTGGAGCTGTCGGAATTCTAAGACAGGACAGGAATCAAAGATATTTCCGGGAAATCCTGCGAAAAATGTAGGATTTCCCGACAGTATCAGGCACATTTTGAGGATGCGCCGTGGCGTCTGCGGATCCATTTTATGATCCGTGTCAGGATCAGAATCAGAGTGGTCAGCACAAGGGCCGCTGCCGTCACGATGATTACCGCATATTTATTCGGGCTCTTTATCAGGTCTATGATATTCCGACTGTCTTCTACGATTTTGCGGCCGTGGAGCACGCCGTAACCGGCGGGCACATTGGAAATGCCGTCTCCGTCCGTGTCTTCGAAGCTGTCAATGTAATCTGCAATGGCAGCCCAGGCCTTAATCTCGGTTCCCTGCTCGGTAGTGAGAATGGCATCCTCAATATTTTCAATAGGAGTACCGTCCGCAAATTTAGGCTGAACGGACAGAATACCCATAGAAAGGCTGTTTACCGTTTCCAGCATCTGTCCGCTGTACAGATCGCAGACCACCCGATAGAGCTTGTCGTCTTCGATTTCAATCCGGCTGCCGGACTCATCTGTCAGATAGAGATCCGTAACCCTGTTGAGAATCAGGCGGTGGGGATTAAAGGTAAAGTTTATTCCGGACAAATACATTCTGGCGGAAGGCATAATATCCGTCAGGGAAGCGTCGATTTCCACTCCGGTTTTCAGTTCTGCCCCGGTCAGATAGATGCTGATCAGCGGGTAGCCCGGTATGCCGTCCGGTCCTATTCCCAAAGAATAGGCGTTGAAAACATCCGCGACGGTTATGTCGCCCTTGACAAAGGTATCCCGGACACTGCCGGAAGGGACAATGGATACGTCCACAGGATGGCTGTCCCCGGTATTTTCTTTTGAAACCACATACAGGAAGGCATCGGACAGCAGATTGCCCAGATTATGATCGAGGTGGATGTTGTACAGGTCATCCGAGGTGGAAAAGGTAATATTGTTTCTGGCGAGAACCTGATCCCGGGTATAGCCGAACAGGGAGAGATATTCGGAATCTACGAATTCCATAAAGCCATCTATGCCTGCCTGGGTGAGCGCATCCGGCGCAATGGCAGGCGTAATGGGTATAAGCTTGTAGGAAGCCATTTCCCAGCGCCCGTCTGCCCGCTGGCGCATGGAGAGGGTACCCAGGTTTTTGCCGTATTCACCGCAGGATACAATATAGGTATCCCCGTGGCAAATGGGTTCTTCCAGGGCAGTATGGGTATGCCCGCTGACAATCAGGTCAATTTCGGGAACGTTCTTTGCCAGGATTTCGTCCTCTGATTTACGTTGATCGGGATTGGTGCCGCTGTGGGACACACAGAGGATCATATCCACATTCTCATTGGCCCTGATGTTTGCAACAGTCTCTGCGGCGGCCTCGGAGGCATCCTTAAATTTCAGGACACAGGTGGGGGCGCAGGTCAGAGAATCCTCTCCGAAGATACCCAGGACTGCAATTTTGACATCGCCCTTGGTGATAACAGTATAGTCACTCAAGCCGTATTCTTCAAAAGCGTCTTTTAAAAGTCTTTGTTCTTCAGTAAGACCTTCCGCTTCCATGGCGGCCCAGTCGATGTTGCAGAGTACCAGAGCAGGGATGGGATCCCCGCTATCTGCCGCTGCCTGCAGACTTGCCGCCAATCCCCGGGAACGGTAGTCAAATTCGTGGTTGCCCAGGGTAGTGACCTCACAGCCCAGTTTCCCCAGCATACGCAGCTCCGCGGACTCGCTTGCAAAGATGGTCTGCACCAAAGTACCCATGGAAAAGTCTCCGGCGTCTACTACCAGGGTCTCCGGCTTTTCTGCTTTTGCCTCGTTAATCAGGGTCTTAATCTGAGGGAAGCCGCCTACTGTAACGGCCTGGCCGTTTTCCATGGTAAGAAAGCTCTCCAGGTGGGAATGGGTGTCGTGCAGAAAAAGAAGATCCATCTCTTTGCCGGTGGCGGAAGGGGCAGGTGCTGCCTTTGCCGTGGAAGAGATGATTCCCGATAACAGAATCGCTGCCGCCAGGATGAGAGCGGCCGGTCCGCAATGATGTTTCATATATGGTAAACCTCCTGTGTCTGCTGCTGATGTGATGTACCTATTATGATTATATAGTTACCGGCAGATAAGCGCAACAGGAAAAGACGGATCCGGTATAAGAAAATGATTGCAAAATGTCTGTAAATTTAGGATAATTAAAGTATCTTATTCTTATTCGGAAAGGAAAGCTTGTTGTATGGAAAGATGGGCGAGAGCAAAATATCAGCCGGTGCTTCCCATGGGAGAGGAAGGACGCCGTCTCACCGCGGGAAGGGAGCACATTACCCTCTCCAAAGAGGCGGCAAAAGAGGGAATGGTACTTTTGAAAAACGAGAAGCAGGTGCTCCCCCTGCCAAGAGGAAGCAGAGTAGCCCTGTTTGGCAAGGCAACTTTTGATTACGTAAAGGGCGGCGGGGGAAGCGGGGACGTCACCGTGGCATATACCCGTAATCTGTACCAGGGTTTCAAGGAGAAAGCAGGTCATGTAGAGGTGTTTGAGGATCTGGCTTCTTTTTACAAGGAAAACGTGAAGCAGCAGTATGCGGCGGGGAAGGAACCGGGAATGACAGCAGAGCCGAAGATCCCGGCGGAACTGCTGCAAAAGGCCAGGGCATATACTGACACGGCTGTCATAAGTATCTGCCGTTTTTCCGGCGAGGGCTGGGACCGAAAGAGTACCTATGACAGAAAGGGAAAGGAAAACAATCTGGCCATTGCCGGACAGGAAGAGAAGGAGCAGAAGAAGGAAGAGCTTTTTGAGGACGGAGATTTCTACCTGAGCCATGGGGAGAAGGCCATGGTGGAGGCGGTAAAGAGCTGCTTTGACAGAGTCGTCGTGGTTCTGAATGTGGGCGGAATGGTGGATACGGACTGGTTTGCCGGGGATGATAAAATACAGTCCGTACTTCTGGCCTGGCAGGGCGGTATCGAGGGCGGCCTGGCAGCAGCAGAACTGTTGATCGGGGAGGGGAATCCCAGCGGCAGGCTGACGGATACCTTTGCCAAAAGGCTGGAGGATTATCCGTCCAGCTGCAACTTTCATGAGTCCGATGATTACGTGGAATACACGGACGACATCTATGTGGGTTATCGTTACTTTGAAACGATTCCGGGCGCTGCGGAGAAGGTGAATTATCCCTTTGGCTTCGGACTTTCTTATACGAAGTTCTCCCTCTCCATGCCGGTGGTGGAGAAGCGGGGACATCATCTCCGGGTGATGGTGGATGTTTGTAATATCGGGGAATTGCCGGGCAAAGAGGTCGTCCAGGTATATTACAGCGCACCTCAGGGGAAGCTGGGCAAACCCGCCAAGGAGCTGGTGGCATTCCGCAAGACCAGACTGCTGCAGCCCGGTGAGACCCAGACGGTAATTCTGCGGTTCCAGATCAATGACATGGCGTCCTATGATGATCTGGGCAAGGTGTCAAAATCTGCCTACGTGCTGGAAAAAGGAGAGTATCGTTTTCATGTGGGAACCTCCGTGCGGGATACTGTGGAGGATAATTACGTGATGGTGCTTAAGGAGGATGTGGTCACGGAGCAGCTTTCCCCGAAAATGGTTCCCACTCAGCTGAAAAGGAGGCTGCTTGCGGACGGGCAGTATGAGGAGCTTCCTCAGGGAGAGCCGGTGGACACGGATGCCAGCATTTTCCCTGCAAAGCTGTCGCCCGAGGAGACAGACGGCATTACTCCGGTAGTAAGGCGCCGGGAAAGCTATCATTTGTGGGGGCATTCGGACACTCGTCCCAAGCTGATTGATGTGGCGGAAGGCAGAATGACGCTGGATGAATTTGCGGCAAAGCTTTCCGATGAACAGCTGGCGGAGCTTCTGGGCGGACAGCCTAATACCGGTGTTGCAAATACGTTTGGTTACGGTAATCTGCCGGATTATGGTGTGCCCAACATTATGACAGCCGACGGGCCTGCGGGAGTGAGGATCGCGCCCTGCTGCGGCGTCTGTACCACTGCCTGGCCCTGTTCCACTATGCTGGCGTGTACCTGGAATCCCGAGCTGGTGGAAAGGGTAGGCGCGGCAGGAGGTGCGGAGGCGAAGGAAAACAATATCGGGGCTTGGCTGACACCGGCGGTCAATATCCACAGAAGCCCTCTCTGCGGCAGGAATTTTGAATATTATTCCGAGGATCCCTTTGTGACCGGCAGGATGGCAGGAGCTATGGTAAGGGGTATTCAAAGTAATCATGTAGCGGCTACCGTGAAACACTTTGCTTTGAACAACAAGGAGACGAACCGCCGGGAGAGCGATTCCAGGGCATCTGAGCGGGCGATCCGTGAAATATACCTGAAAGCCTTTGAAATTATTGTCAAGGAAGCAAAGCCCTGGAGCATTATGTCCTCCTATAATATTATAAACGGCCGCAGGGCTTCGGAAAACCGGGATCTGCTGGAAGACATTCTTCGGGGGGAATGGGGCTTTGAAGGTATGGTAACTACGGACTGGTGGACCTGCGGAGAGCATTATAAGGAGGTTAAGGCAGGCAACGATATGAAGATGGGTGTCGGTTTTCCGGAGAGGCTGCTGGAAGCCGTGGAGAAAGGCGCTTTAACCCGGGAGGAAATGGAAATCTGCGCTAAGAGGATTCTGGGGCTGATTCTGAAGATCGACTGATGTAGGAAAAACAATCTAAATTATAATGTATGAAAGGAAAGGTATAACAATGGAAAAGAGAAAAATGGAGAAGCTGGGAGTGGAAACTTCCCTTTTAGGGTTCGGGTGTATGAGGTTTCCTGTGACAGAAGGCGGTAAGATCGACGAGGCAGAGGCGGAACGTCTGCTGGACAAAGCCTATGCTGCGGGAGTGAATTATTATGATACGGCGTATCCTTATCATGGCGGCGAGAGCGAGCGTGTGGTGGGACGTGTGATGAAAAAGTATGACCGAGGCAGCTTTTATCTTGCCACCAAGCTGCCCTGCTGGGCGGTAAAAACCCTGGAGGATGTAGATCGGCTTTTTCAGGAGCAGCTGGATAAGCTGCAGACGGATTACATAGACTTCTACCTGATGCATGCCCTAAACAAGGACCGGTTCCGGGAGATGGTGGAGCTGGGCTGTATTGAAAGGCTGGAGGAGCTGCAGGCAAAGGGAAAGATCAGACATCTGGGATTTTCCTTCCATGACAATTATGAAGCCTTTGAGAATATACTCAATTACCGGGATTGGGATTTCTGCCAGATCCAGCTGAACTATATGGATGCGAAAGAGCAGGCAGGGATAAAGGGTTATGAGCTGGCGGCGGAAAAGAAGGTGCCCCTTGTAATCATGGAGCCGGTTAAGGGAGGTTCCCTGGCAGCGTTTCCCGAGGACATTACAGAAATGTACCATGGCTTAAATCCGTCCGCTTCCATGGCAAGTTTTGCTCTGCGCTGGGTGGGAAGCCTGCCCGGTGTGAAGGTGATCTTAAGCGGTATGTCAACCATGGAGCAGGTGGAGGATAATCTTAAGACCTTCGGAACGTTTACGCCCCTTTCGGACAGGGAAAAGGAAACTATTGACAAGGTGGTAGCCCTGATCAACAGTCGTGTCCAGAACGGCTGTACCGGCTGCGGCTACTGTATGCCTTGTCCCGCAGGAGTGGAAATACCCAGAAATTTCCGCATCTGGAACACCTATCATATGTATCGCAACTACAACATGGTGAAGGGTGAATGGGAGAAACATATGGGTGATGAGCACAAGGCAAAGAACTGTATCAAGTGCGGAAAGTGTGAGAAGGTATGTCCCCAGAAGCTTTCCATTCGCGATCATCTGGAAAAGGTGCAGGCTGATCTGGACAGGAAAGAGTTCATTCTGTCCTGACGATTGGGGTCTGAAGTGCGGCATTTTCGCGCATCAGGCCCTGCCTGTCCGAAAGTGCCTGATGACGGAAGGGAGGCCAGGCTGTGGAGAAAGCGTTTAAGCTGGATTTTCAAAATGACAAAACAGGCAGTCTTTATGTGAACTGCTGTGGCTGTTCTCAGACGGAAAGTCTGCACAGCTTTGGCCCCGCTTCAAAACCCCATTATCTGATCCATTACGTTTTGAGCGGGAAAGGAATTTTCCGCTTTCATGACAAGGAATACCGTTTAGAGGCAGGGTACGGTTTTCTTATCCAGCCTAACGAGCTGGCCTATTATCAAGCGGATGGGGAGGAGCCCTGGAGCTATCTCTGGGTGGGATTCGGCGGCAGTCGTGTGGAGGAATATCTGACTGCTATGGGACTTTCTGCCAGACATCCTGTTTTTTCCTGCCCCAGGGATCAGGAGTTATACAGGATTGTGCGGGATATGATGGAACATAATACCTTTGGCATGGCGGACGACCTGCGGCGAAACGGACAGCTGGGGATTTTTTTGTCGGTACTGGCGGAAAGCGCGGGGGTGGTGGCGAAGGATGAGGAAGACAGGGGGAATCAGTATGTAAAGAAGGCGGTTTCCTTTATTCAAAGCAATTATTGTAACCCCATTAAAGTAACGGACGTGGCTGATTATGTGTGCATTAACAGAAGCTATCTGTATACTTTGTTTCAGAACTACCTGGGAATGTCTCCTCAGCAGTTTCTGACTACCTTTCGAATTACAAAGGCCCGGGAGCTTTTGGATTCTACCTCTTATCCCATTGAGAGCATTGCCCTTTCCTGCGGCTACAGCGACGCTCTTGTTTTTACCAGGGCATTCCACGCCATGAAAGGAATGTCGCCTTCCCAATACCGTAAGCAGAGCCATCGGGAGAATTCCAGGGAACAGCTGCAGGAGGTGGAGGGCCTGATTGCGGAGCTGTTAAAGTCCCACTAAGCCCCAATGAAAAAGCCCTGTTTCCACGATGTTATGCAGACAACATTTTGACAGGATCAAAAAACAAATGGATGTAGTAATCCGTTTGTTTTTTTGTATAATAGAATTTAGATGAAAGAAATTTAACATGCAAAGTATCGCAGGATACGGATTGGAGAGGGTATGAAAGATATAATCTTAAAAAAGTTCGCAGAGGTATTTGGGGATGCGGAAGGGGCAAAGGCCTATTTTGCGCCGGGCCGGGTGAATCTGATCGGTGAACATACCGACTACAACGGAGGGCATGTATTTCCCTGCGCGCTGACCATCGGTACTTACGGTGTGGCAAGGAAAAGAGAGGATAACAGACTTTTGTTTTATTCCATGAATTTTGAAAAGCTGGGGGTTCTGGAATCTTCTCTGGAGGATCTTGTTCCCTCTAAGGAGGCAGACTGGACGAACTATCCCAAGGGAGTGATCTGGGCGTTTGGAGAGAAGGGTATGAAGGTTCCCTGCGGAATGGACCTGCTGCTGAGCGGCAATATTCCTAATGGCTCCGGGCTTTCCTCCTCTGCGTCAGTGGAAGTGCTGACGGGCTTTATCCTGAGGGATTTGTTTGGTTTTGAGGTCAGCAATCAGGATC
Organism: uncultured Lachnospiraceae bacterium; assembly: GCA_947575805.1. Lineage (GTDB taxonomy): Bacteria > Bacillota > Clostridia > Lachnospirales > Lachnospiraceae > Acetatifactor. The sequence goes on along the minus strand of CANPOY010000007.1, from coordinate 39,569 downwards.
TGGCGCTGATCGGACAGTACTCCGAGAATCAGTTCAACAAGGTAAACTGCGGCATCATGGATCAGTTTGCCATAGCAATGGGCAAGAAGGACAATGCAATCTTTCTGGATACGGCGGATCTTTCCTATGAGTATGCACCCATTGCCCTGCAGGGAGCAAAGATTGTTATTGCCTGCAGCAATAAGAAGCGGGGACTCGGGGATTCTAAATACAATGAGCGTCGCAGCGAGTGTGAGACCGCTTTGTTAGAGCTGCAGCAGGCAGTAAAGGTCAGAACCCTGGGCGAGCTGGATGAGGAGACCTTTGAAAAGCATCAGGGAGCCATAGGGAGTGACGTGCGCAGAAAGCGGGCAAAGCATGCAGTGTACGAGAATCAGCGTACCGTACGGGCGGTAGAGGCCCTGAAGGCCAATGATGTGGCAGAGTTCGGCAGATTGATGAATGCTTCCCATGTGTCCCTCAGAGACGATTATGAGGTTACGGGTATTGAGCTGGATACTTTAGTAGAGGAAGCCTGGAAGGTGGAGGGCGTTATTGGCTCCCGTATGACGGGCGCGGGCTTCGGCGGTTGTACCGTCAGTATTGTGAAAGATGAGGCCATCGACAGTTTTATTGAGAAGGTGGGTACCGCTTATAAGGAAAAGATCGGTTATGCCGCGGACTTTTATGTGGTGGAGATCGGGGACGGGCCCAGGGTGGTATAAGAGGAAAGAAGATCCTGTACAATTGTATCATGGGAGGGAATATGAACACATTAACCGAAAATATCAGGAAGTTAGTAGCGTATGGACTGCAGACAGGGCTGGTGCCGGAGGAGGATGCCACATATACCGTAAACAGGCTTCTGGAGCTGTTCGAAATGGATGAGCCGGAAGAATGTGGCAGCCCTGCGGCAATGGAACCGGAGGAGCTGGAGACGGTGCTGGGGCAGATGTGCGACTATGCTTTTGAGAAAGGTATGTTAGCTGAGAACACCGTGACATACCGGGACCTGTTTGACACGAAAATTATGAGTATACTAATGCCCAGGCCCAGCGAGGTCATTCGCAGATTTCGGGAACTGTATGAGAAGGAATCTCCGGAGGCGGCTACGAACTATTATTATAAGCTCAGCCGGGACTCCGATTATATCAGGAGATACCGGGTCTGTAAGGATATAAAGTGGATTGCGCCTACGAAGTACGGTGATCTGGACATCACGATCAATCTTTCCAAACCGGAAAAGGATCCCAAGGCCATTGCGGCAGCAAAGAACGCAAAGCAGTCCGGATATCCGAAATGTCTGCTCTGCAGGGAAAACGAGGGTTATGCGGGCAGGCTGAACCATCCTGCAAGACAGAATCACCGCATTATTCCCGTGACCATCAACGGGAGCAAGTGGGGATTTCAGTATTCCCCGTATGTTTATTACAACGAGCATTGTATTGTATTTAACTACCAGCATGTGCCCATGAAGATTGACCATGCCGCCTTTTGCAAGCTATTTGACTTTGTAAAGCAGTTTCCCCACTACTTTGTGGGTTCCAACGCGGATCTGCCGATTGTAGGCGGCTCTATCCTAAGCCATGACCATTTCCAGGGGGGACATTATGAATTTGCCATGGCGAAGGCTCCCGTGGAGAGGAGCTTTCAGGTCAAGGGTTTTGAGGACGTTGCCGCAGGAGTGGTAAAGTGGCCTATGTCCGTGATTCGTCTGAACGGAAGGGATACGGATCGTATCATTGCCCTGGCGGACAGGATTCTGGAAAGATGGCGGGAATATACGGATGAGGATGCGTTTATTTATGCCTGTACCGACGGCGAGCCTCACAATACCATTACGCCCATTGCCAGAAAGCGTGGAGAAGAGTTTGAGCTGGACCTGGTGCTGCGAAACAATATTACCACAGAGGAACACCCTCTGGGAGTATACCATCCTCATGCAAAGCTTCATCATATCAAGAAGGAAAATATCGGCTTGATTGAAGTAATGGGACTGGCGGTGCTGCCTGCCCGCTTAAAGGAAGAAATGGCAAGGCTGAAAGAGGCGGTGCTTGCGGTTAGCGATCTTCGGGAAGACGAGGAGCTTGCCAAGCATGCCGACTGGGTGGAAGAATTCATGCCCAAATACGAAAAGATTGACAGATCAAATATTGATGCCGTAATCGAGAAGGAGATAGGGCTGGTGTTCATGGAGGTTCTGGAGGACGCCGGCGTATACAAAAGGACGGAGGAAGGCCGGAAGGCATTCGACAGGTTTATCGGGGCACTGTCATGACGGATGGAGGGGAAGTCCGTCATATTACTCTGCGGAGGTGCATATACTGATTGTGAAAGTGCCGGCACAAACAATCAATGAATCGGTGCAAGGCCATTCCCATTTCAGAATACGTCGGGATAACTCTCCTGAAGGCGCCGTATAATGACCTTTCGGTTAGCGGATTTCAGGTTCCCGGCTGCTTCCCGCAGGCGGTCGATTTCCTGAAACCGTTTCAGGGATGCGTAATACTCGGCGAGACAATAGTAGGTGCGGCTGATGTCCGTACCCGTGCTGACGGCAAATTCCATTAATACGGCAGCTTCTTTTTGGAGGCCGCCCTCTATCAGGCGATCCGCCCATTTTTGCAGGGTGCGCACCAGGACGGTATAGTTCTGGTCATATTCCGTCAGGACATCCAGATTTGCAGTGCCGTATTCCAGCTTCAGGTCGGTGTTGGACTTGCCGGTGAAGTTGACGATTTTACGGGAAGTCAGGCTTTCCAGAGTATTAATGTACTCCAGCACCTCCGGGTCATCGTTCATCAGGTGGGAGGGGAAGGCTTCCAGGGGGATGTGAATATATTTCAGATCATCCAAAGGCATGCGCCGCACGGAATTGGCCCGCGCTTCCCGGGACCAGAATTCCGCTTCCTGTTCCTTAATTTTCCTCTGCTGTGCTCTTATCACAAAGAAAATCATGATGATAAAAACGAGAAAGCTTGCCAAAAAAAATAAATTCATATATAATATCCTTCCAGAGTTTTGTATTAAGCAGGCCATGCACAGATTCCGGGGGACATGGCGGAAACGAGGCTTTTAAATGTTTAACATGAACAACAAAAAAACCAGGCGGAAAATATCTGTAGTAATTATCGTGGTGCTGGTGCTTGCTATGATCATTCCCACTTTAGCATATTTCTTTTGATAATTCAATGAAAAGGGCAATAATTGTCTGTGCCGGTGTGGCGGAAAGGTTAAAGATGGAAAATACCGGGAAAACCCTTAGAGGGAGCATACTGTGTATTACGCTGATGGCAGCATTTTTCCTGATGTTCGGTACAACGGTCCGAGCTGAGGAAGAAGACACCATAAAGTCCGGTATTTTTGCCGGTAATATTGATTTGTCCGGTATGACGAAGGCCCAGGCGGAAGCTGCAGTGGAAGAGTATGTGAGTTCCCTGGAGGGGACGGAAATTTTGCTGCAGTATGCTTCCGAGGCAGAGGTTAGTGTAACTGCCGGGGATCTGGGTATTTCCTGGGCGAACAGGGAAATTGTGACGGAGGCAGCAGAGATCGGCACTCGGGGGAACGTGATCGAGAGATACAAAATTCTAAAGGATCTGGAGCACGAGAACAAAATATACCCTATTGAACTGTCTTTCAATATTCAGGGAATCAGTGATATTCTTACCGGGAAATGTGTCGTCTATGATCAGGAGGCCGTGGATTACGGTCTTACCCGGGAAAATGACGAGTTCAGGATTATTGAGGGGCAGAAAGGGTATTCTCTGGACGTAGAAACATCCATTGATCTGATCAATGACTACCTGACCCGGGACTGGGACGGCCGGGCGTGTGCCATTGCACTGCAGGTGGAGGTGGAAGAGCCAAGGGGAAGCATGGAAGAGCTTGCTCAGGTTAAGGATATTCTGGGGAGCTTTACCACCTCTTTTAAATCTTCCGGCTCATCCAGGAGCGCTAATGTGGAAAATGGCTGTAAGCTGATCAACGGAATCCTTCTTTATCCCGGCGATGAATTTTCTACATACAAGACGGTTTCTCCCTTTACCGAGAAAAACGGTTATTACATGGCGGGCTCTTATATCAACGGAAAGGTAGTAGACAGCCTTGGCGGCGGTATCTGCCAGGTATCCACTACTCTATATAATGCGGTATTGCGGGCGGAGCTGGAGGTTACGGAGCGGCATAATCATTCCATGGTGGTGAGCTATGTGCCCCGGTCTGCGGATGCGGCGATTGCGGAAAGCGCAGGTAAGGATTTCCGGTTTGTGAACAGTCTGGAGCATCCTGTCTATGTCGAAGGGTATGTGGACAAGAAGCAGATCACTTTTAATATATACGGTCTGGAGACCCGGGATCCGGACAGGGAGGTCATTTTTGAGAGTGAGGAGCTGGAGGTAAACATACCGCCCAGAGATCAGATCTATGCAGACGCATCCAGACCGATAGGGTACATAGTATCCGAGGGTGCTCATATCGGTTACAAGGCGAAGCTATGGAAGATTGTGAAGGAGAACGGCAAGGAAGTAAGCCGTACCCAGGTCAACAGCAGCACATACAAGATGGTGCCAAGGAGTGCAACGGTGGGGACCGCTACGGATAACCCTGCGGCATATGAACAGATTATGGCGGCGATCAATTCCGGCAGTGTGGATCAGGTAAAGGCCGTGATTGCGGCATTGACGACGCCAGTGGTTTCTAACAGCGGGGAAACAGGAGAGCAGCAGTGAAGATCGGGAAGGTTCCGGAGAACGTTTTAAAACGTTCTGTTTTAAGACAAATACAAACGAAGAGGGATGAAATTGTAAGCGGCGCAGGTATAGGGGAAGACTGCGCCATTTTTTCGTTTGACGGCGCCGATATGATGACCTGCGTGCAGACTGCAGCGGTGAGGGCAGCCCCGACGGATTCCGAAAATGTCATGGGCCGGCTGATCGGACGGTGTGCCAATAATCTGGCGGCAGCAGGGGCAGAGACTGTAGGAGTGGCGATTGCCTTGACGTTGCCGGAGGAAACAGAGGAGCCGGAGCTTAAGACATTGATGGCTGCAGCGGAAGCGAAATGTAAAGAGCTGAGGATTCAGATAGCCGGCGGCCAGACCTGGGTCAGCCGGGCGGTAAGGCAGCCCGTGGCTGCGGTGACGGGGTACGGAAGACCCTTTGCACCGGGAACCGGCCAGAGTGGGAAGAAAGCGGTATGTGCCGGACAGGACATAGTTGTCAGTAAGTGGATCGGGCTGGAGGGGACGGCGATTCTGGCCTGGCGGCACCGGGAAAAGCTGCTGCAGAGATACCCGGCTTATTTCGTGGAAGAGGCAGCAGGTTTTGACCGGTTTCTTTCCGTGATACCGGAGGCCGCCACCGCCGTGAAGTCCGGCGTTTGCATGATGCACGATGCTTCAGAGGGCGGGATTTTCGGAGCCCTGTGGGAGCTGGCAGAAAGAGCAGGCGTTGGACTGACCATAGATTTAAAAAAGCTTCCTCTGCGTCAGGAGACGGTAGAGGTATGTGAATGTTGTAATATTAACCCTTACGAGCTGCTGTCGGGAGGCGCGCTGGTGATGGTCACGGGCGACGGAGCCGGGCTTGCCGCAGCTTTGGAGGCGGAGAAGATTCCGGCGGCTGTTGTGGGAAGGACTACGGACAGCAACGACAGGATCATTCTAAACGGCGAAGAATCACGTTTTCTGGACAGACCGAGGGGGGACGAGATCTATCGACAGTAGCGGTTGTTTTGGCAGCCGCAGAAGAGGAGAGGAAAAATGAGAGACGAATTACTTACTATTATTGAAAAGAACAGCCGCATTGACTTAAAGGAGCTGGCAGTCATTCTCGGAGTAGAGGAAATAGATGCTGTCAATGAGCTGGAAGCATTGGAAAACGAGGGTATTATCTGTGGCTATCACACCATGATTGACTGGGAAAAAACGGATATTGAAAAGGTTTCCGCGCTGATCGAGGTGCGGGTGACCCCACAGAGGGGGCAGGGCTTTGACAATATGGCGGAGCGTATTCAGAAGTACCCGGAGGTGCAGAGCGTCTATCTGATGTCCGGCGGCTATGATTTGATGATCATTCTGGAGGGAAAGACCCTTCGGGAGGTGTCTTCCTTTGTGTCCAATAAGCTTTCTGCCCTGGACACGGTCTTAAGTACGGCGACCCATTTCATTCTGAAAAAGTACAAGGATCACGGCACAGTGCTCTCCCGGAAAAAAGAAGATGAGAGGGAGATGATTACGCCATGAGAAATCCGTTAGCAGATAAGGTTGTGGAGATCAAGCCGTCAGGTATCCGCAAATTTTTTGATATTGTAAGTGAGATGAAGGATGCTATTTCCCTGGGGGTAGGCGAGCCGGATTTTGACACGCCCTGGCATATCCGGGACGAGGGAATTTATTCTCTGGAAAAAGGGAAAACGCACTATACCTCCAATGCAGGACTTGTAGAGCTGCGTCAGGAGATTTGTAATTACCTGCAAAGAAAACAGGGCATTACATACCATCCCATCAAGGAAGTACTGATTACCGTGGGGGGATCGGAAGCCATTGATATGGGGCTCAGGGCCATGTGCAATCCCGGAGACGAGGTGCTGATTCCCCAGCCCAGTTATGTCTCCTATGAACCCTGTGCGGTGCTGGCAGGGGCTGCACCTGTCATTATCAATCTGAAGGCGGAGAATGAGTTTCGCCTTACGGCTCAGGAGCTGGAGGAGGCCATTACGGACAGGACCAAAATACTGATCCTGCCTTTTCCCAACAATCCTACCGGAGCCATTATGGAGCGGAAGGACCTGGAAGCGATTGCAGAAGTGATCCTGAAGCATGACCTGTATGTCATGTCAGATGAGATCTATTCCGAGCTGACCTATAAAGAGAAACATGTGTCCATTGCGGAGCTTCCCGGAATGCAGGAACGGACGATTCTGATTAACGGTTTTTCCAAAGCGTATGCCATGACCGGATGGCGGCTGGGTTATGCCTGCGGACCGGAAGAAATTATAACGCAGATGACAAAGATCCATCAGTTTGCCATTATGTGTGCGCCGACCACCAGCCAGTATGCGGCGGTGGAAGCGCTGAAGAACGGCGACGTTGATGTGGATGAAATGCGTACGGCGTATAATCAGCGCAGGCGGTATCTTATGAATGCCCTGAGGGAGATGGGGCTGGAATGTTTTGAACCCTACGGTGCATTTTATGTTTTCCCCTGCATCAAAGAGTTTGGTATGACCAGTGATGTGTTTGCCGAAAAGCTGCTGGCGGAGGAAAAGCTGGCGGTGGTGCCGGGAACAGCTTTTGGTGACTGCGGTGAGGGATTTTTACGAATTTCTTATGCCTATTCCCTGGAGCAGCTTAGGGAAGCCCTGAAAAGATTGGGACGGTTCGTGGAGAAGCTGAGAAAGGAAAAGCAGTAGTGTGAATATTATACTTCATCAGCCGGAAATACCGGGAAATACCGGAAATATCGGGCGTACCTGTGTTGCCACAGGTACGTTCCTGCATTTGATCGAGCCGTTGGGATTTCGTCTGGATGAAAAATCTATCAGACGGGCGGGAATGGACTACTGGAAGAATTTGGATGTCCACAGATATGTAAATTTTGAGGAATTCAGAAAGCAGCATCCCGATGCCAGAATCTGGATGGCCACTACCAAGGCAAAGCGGGCATATACGGAGGTAAGCTACGGGGAGAAAGATTATATCATGTTTGGCAGGGAGAGCGCGGGAATTCCGGAAGAGATTTTGGTGGAGCATCAGGAGAGCTGTATTCGAATCCCCATGCTTCCTGCCATACGTTCCCTGAATCTGTCAAATGCCGTGGCCATCGTGCTGTATGAGGCGCTGAGGCAAAACGGATTTCAGGGTCTGGAGGCAGAAGGGGAGCTTCACAGGCTGTGCTGGAAAGAACCGGCAGATAAAATTTAGGGGAATGTTATAATGCGTTCCCGGTATGCGGACGTTCTTCCAGGAACTGTGCGACAATGTTTGGTTTATCCCAGTAGTGCATGGGATAAACCTTTTCTGCCTGTATGGAGACTTTTTGCGGATATGGCGCTGCCATAATGTTCCGGCAATTTGCAAGTTATGTCTTTTAAAGTATTATAAAAATGTAATATACTAAAACAGAAAACATACCTTGACAGACGAGGTATATGATGATATATTGTATCTACAAATAAACCTGTTTATCATGAAATGGGGGCAATATTTTAACCGAAAGGAGGAATGACCTTGTCTATTACATCGGACATTTTGCGGGGGCATACAGAGGCGATCATCCTGTCTCACCTTCTGGAAAAGGACAGCTACGGTTACCAGATTAACAAGGATATTATGAAAAAGACCAATAACCGCTATGAATTAAAGGAAGCCACATTGTATTCCGCCTTCCGCAGACTGGAGCAGGCGGGCTCTATTCGGACATATTGGGGTGACGAGACCACAGGGGCCAGACGCCGATATTATGCCATCACCGACTTCGGCAGGCAGGCCTACCTAAGCTACAAGCAGGAATGGGAAGAGGCAAAGGAAATGATAGACCATTTGCTGCAATGAGAGCGGTACATTAAATGTCACTATCAAAGAGGCAGGTACTATAAGGTGATTGCCTCATCTTGGCGGAAAGGGAGAAAGAATGAAAGAGAAAATTATACAGTATTTTAACCAGTTATTTGAGGAAGCGCCGAAGACGCGGAAGGCATTGGAGCTGAAACAGGAGCTGACCCAGAACGCTCTGGATAAATATGAGGATATGATACAGGAGGGGAGGTATTCGGAAGAAGATGCCTACCAGAATGTGATTCAGTCTGTCGGCGATGTGAACGAGCTTTTTGACGATCTGGAAGAGAAAAGCCTGTTGGAGCTGCCGGAGAAAGACAGAAAAAAGCGTGCCATGCTGAAAGCGGTGGCGGTGGGATTGTACATTTTTGCGGGAGTGATCTTCTTTAGTCTGGAAATGATAAGTGCTGTGGTTCCGGCTTATCCTTTTGACGGGATAGGACTTGTAGCAGCCGGGCTGATTTGCATTGCACCCACCATTATGCTGGTCTACGCGGCGAATATGTATCCCGGCTACAGTAAAAAGGAAAGCATGAATATGGTGGAAGAATTTCAGCAGGAAAGATATCGCAGCGGCAGGAACAAAGAGATCATGGGTGCCATCAGCTGTATCATTTGGACGGCCGCACTGGTGCTGTATTTTCTGATCAGCTTTACCGTGGGCGGCTGGCATATTACCTGGGTCATTTTCCTGATAGCTGCCTGCGTGCAGTCAGTGGCGGTGTTGATCAACAGTTTACGGATGGATAAGGAGAAGAGACCATAATGAGAAATGTAAAGATATTATTGACTGTAATATTATGCGTCGTAATACTTGGGCTCTGCGTCCTGTTGGGAATAGGACTCAGCGGCCGGTTTTCGGGAGGCATCACGAGCGGGAGTGCCGAAGGCCGATACCGACTGGTTCAGGAGCAGGAATTCCCCGTGGATGATATTAGCAGTATTTATGTCGAGTATACACAGAGCAGCAATGATGTAACTTTGTATGAAGCAGAGGGAGATTCCGTTATTATACGTGAGTATGCCAGCTATGAGCCAGCTGACGATGAACTGGCAAAGATGAAATGTCAGTCGGGAAAGCTTACGGTAAAGGGGCCGCGGCGTTTCAAAGTCTTATTTAATATCAATAAATATATTAATACGGAAATTTATGTTCCTGCGGACTATTCCGGTGAGCTGAAAATTGCTACTGTCAGCGGCGAGATTTCCATAACCAAGGATCTTCTGCTGAACGGACAGCTGAACCTGATCAGTACCAGCGGGGATATTTATGCCGGCAGTCAGAAGCTTAAGGCCGAAAAGATCAATATATCTTCTACCAGCGGAGAAATCCGGCTGCCGATGCTGGAGGCCGACGAAATCAATATAAGCACCACCAGCGGAGATATATCTGTGAAAGAAGCGGAAGGTTTTGTATCTTGTTCCAGTACCAGCGGTGAGATTATTATTTCCGGTGGTGCAGGGGACAGGAGGATAAGCAGCGTCTCAGGGGATGTCCGGGTGGACGGCCTTACAGGCAGCATTTCGGCCAATACCACCAGCGGAGAACTTCTTCTTTGGGGAGATCAGGGAGACGGAAGTCTGCATAGCACCAGTGGAGATATACTGTTTTCCGTGGGAGAGCTTACCGGGGACATTTCAGTCAATACCACCAGCGGTGAAGTGGCCCTTGAGCTGCCGGAGACAATGTCTCTGAATTTTGACGCAGACACCACCAGCGGGGACATCAATACGTTTTTTGACGGAAATCTGAGTTTTTCCAAGAAGGGAAACCATGCTGCAGGAATTGTGGGCAGTGGGGAACACCAAGTAAAGATTTCCACCACCAGCGGAGACATAACAATAAGAAAAAAATAGGCGGAAAAGCAAGCATTTTTGACGGAGTATTGTTAGACCGCATTGGAAAGCAGTTGAATCTATAGGCATCTTGGTATACAATTATTTCAGCACCGTTTTACAAAGGAGACGTCTATGAAATTCAACAGGGATCAGATAACGGTTACCAATCTGTGGGATGTGATCACGCGGCATGAAGGAGAAAGCTTTGCCACAAAAAAAGGACTGCCCTTTGTGTATTCCATAAAGGGCGGAGAGCTTTTTACCGACAGGCGGGAGCGGTCCATTACTCGCAGCACCTTTGAGAAGGCATATGATAAGCTGGAGAGGGATCAGTGTGGGGAAGACGCGCCGAGGCGGATTGTGGGTCCTAAGACCCTGAACGTTTACGGCGCGCCCTATGTTTGGGCGGTCTTCGTGGGTATCGGCCTGATAGAAGAAGATTTGCAGTACTGCCAGGAGGAGTTGGAATTGTAGGGCAAAGGAGTGTCAGATTATGACGCCGGCAGGAAAGGCGCAGGACGGAAATTCTATTTGACTTTTTGAGAGATTTCATGATATAGTATGAATGTATGGAAAACAGGGGCTGAGAGTCTTCCATGCAAATATTTTGGCAACGGGGTTGCCTTATTGATTGAGTTAAAAGCTCAAATTTTATAAGTTGGTTACTATAAACCGGTGCTGATGCACATCTAACTTGTGAAACGGTCAATAAGAGTAGTAAAAGTAAAATATTTGCTATATAGACTCTAAAAACCACATATCTGTCCATACGCAGCTGTTATACCGGAGAAGCAGGAACGGCCTGCCTGCCGGTTTTGAACGATTCCGCAGATAAAGTGCGCGGCAGTGCCTTTAAACGGCGTTACGGCATAAGCAGACAGATTTTCAAGGCAAGTGATGTAAGGCATCGCTTGCTTTTTTAAGTTTATGCGTAAAGCCTGCACAGAGAAAAGAAAGCCCCGGCGTTTTATTACTATCCGGGCTGCCGGTGCAGCATGAGGATCAACATGAGAGGAGGCTGTTTATGAGCGACAAGATTTCCCTGTATGGTTTCAATAATCTGACAAAGTCTCTTAGTTTTAATATTTATGATGTATGTTATGCGAAGAGCCAGCGGGAGCAGAAGGATTATATTGCCTATATTGATAAACAGTATAATTCTGAGCGCCTGATCAATATTCTGACTACCGTAACGGATATGATTGGGGCCAGGGTGCTGAATATTTCCAGTCAGGACTATGAGCCCCAGGGCAGTTCTGTAACTATACTGGTGGCCGAAAAGAGTATGGTGCCGGTGGGAGATACTACCGTGGCCCATCTGGATAAGAGCCATATTACGGTGCATACCTATCCGGAGTATCATCCGGAGACTTGTCTGGCTACCTTCCGGGTGGATATTGATGTGGCTACCTGCGGAGAGATTACGCCTCTGTCCACCCTGGATTACCTGATTGGCTCTTTTGACTCTGACATTATTACCATGGATTACCGTGTCAGGGGTTTCACCAGGGATATTGGCGGCCATAAGCTGTTTATGGATCACAGGATAACGTCCATTCAGGATTATATTGACGAATCCATCCTGCGAAGATATGATGCTGTGGACATTAATGTGTACGATGCAAATATTTTCCATACAAAGATGCTGATTAAAGAAATTGATCTGCAGGAGTATCTGTTTAACAGCGATGTCTACGAGCTGCCGCCGAAGATTCGGCTGGAGATTATGGATAATCTGCGCAGGGAGATGATCGAGATATTCAGTGGGAGAAATGTATATTAACGGATTTGCTTCGCGGTAGTTTGTGCAGCGGAAAGGAGGCACCGGATGGGGCGTTTCAATCAGTCGAGGGCACCTGTGTATGAGGCGCTGGAGGAATTTCGGGAAAACAGGATTGTGCCCTTTGATGTGCCGGGGCATAAGCGGGGGCGTGGAAATCCGGAACTGGTGGAGCTGCTGGGGCAGCAGTGTGTTGGAATTGATGTAAACTCCATGAAGGCTCTGGACAACCTTTGTCATCCGGTGTCGGTTATTCGGGAAGCGGAAGAAATGGCGGCGGAAGCCTTTGGGGCGGCATACGCTTTTCTTATGGTGGGCGGGACTACCTCCTCCGTGCAGAGCATGGTGCTGAGCGTGTGCAAAAAGGGGGATAAGATTATTCTGCCCCGGAATGTTCACAGAAGCGTTATTAACGCGTTGGTTTTGGTGGGAGCCATCCCCGTATACGTGAATCCGGATATGGACAAAGATCTGGGAATTGCCCTGGGAATGAAGGTTTCTCAAGTGGAGAAGACGATCCGGGAAAACCCGGACGCAGTGGCTGTGCTGGTGAATAATCCCACTTATTACGGCATCTGTTCTGACCTGCGGAGCATTGTAAAGATTGCACACGCAAACGGTATGAAGGTGCTGGCGGACGAAGCGCACGGGACACATTTCTATTTTGGCGAAGGTATGCCGGTATCGGCCATGGAAGCGGGAGCGGATCTTGCGGCCGTCAGTATGCACAAATCCGGCGGAAGCCTGACCCAAAGTTCCATTTTGCTGACGGGAGTGTCTATGAACCCCGGCTATGTGCGGCAGATTATTAACCTGACCCAGACTACCAGTGCCTCATATCTGTTGTTGGCGAGCCTTGATATTTCAAGGAGGAATCTGGCACTTCGCGGAAAGGAGGAATTTGCCAAGGTCACGGCTCTGGCGGAGTATGCGAGGCAGGAGATTAACCGCATCGGCGAATACTATGCCTATACTGCGGAGTTAATTAACGGGGACAGTATCTTTGATTTTGACAAGACGAAGCTGACGGTCAACACCCTGGGAACCGGTCTGGCGGGGATCGAAGTTTATGACATTCTGCGGGACGAGTATGATATTCAGATGGAGCTGGGTGATATTGCCAACGTTCTGGCATATATTTCCATCGGCGACAGGGAGCGGGATATGGAAAGGCTGATCGGAGCCCTGGCGGAGATCAGGAGAAAATACGCAAGGGACAATTCCGGCATGTATACGCAGGAATATGTTGAACCTAAGGTAGCAGTGTCGCCGCAGAGCGCGTTTTATGCGGAAAAAGAGTCCCTGACCCTGGCAGAGACAAAGGGCCGCATCTGCAGTGAGTTTGTTATGTGCTATCCACCCGGCATTCCCATTCTGGCGCCTGGAGAAGAAATCACCGGGGAGATTCTGGAGTATATAATTTATGCCAAAGAAAAGGGCTGCTCTATGACCGGGCCGGAGGACCCACGGATTGAGCGGCTGAACGTGCTGAAAGAGGTCTGGGCTTAGCGTGAAGGGAATGGAATTATGGAGGGCAGGATATGGAGTTGTGGTTTTCGGAGCCTCATACCCCTAATGTAAAGCTGTCAATCCGTGTGGACAGGCAGTTGTACAGCGGGGAAAGTAAATTTCAGAGAATTGATGTGTTTGAGTCGCCGGAGTTTGGCAGGTTTCTTGTGCTGGACGGATATATCATGCTGACGGAGAAGGACGAATTCATCTATCATGAGATGATCGTGCATGTACCCATGGCTGTTCACCCTGATGTAAAAAGGGTGCTTGTCATTGGGGCCGGAGACGGCGGTGTGATCAGAGAGCTTACAAAATATCCGGAAATAGAGGATATTGATCTGGTGGAGATTGACGAGCAGGTGATCCAGGTATGCAGGGAATTTCTGCCAAGAACCTCTTGCAGGCTGGACGAGGAGAGGGTTCACATTCATTATGAGGACGGTCTGAGGTTTGTCCGCGCCCGGGAGGATGCTTATGACCTGGTTATTGTGGATTCCACGGATCCGTTTGGGCCGGGGGAGGGTTTGTTTACCAAGGAGTTTTACGGCAACTGTTACAAGGCGCTGAAGGAGGACGGTATCATGGTAAACCAGCATGAAAGCCCCTTTTATGAAGCGGATGCTACTGCCTGTATGCGGGCTCACAAGCGCATTGTGGAAACCTTTCCCATCAGCCGGGTTTATCAGGCTCATATTCCCACCTATCCTTCCGGCCACTGGCTGTTTGGTTTTGCTTCCAGGAAATATCATCCGGTGCATGACCTGGATCGGGAGCGCTGGTTAAACAGAGAGTTGGACACTCTGTACTACACGCCGAAGCTCCATGAGGGTGCATTCTGCCTTCCTGCTTATGTGGAGAAATTGTTGCGGAAAGTGGAGGTGCGGTAGCGTGAAGGGCAGTTCCGGAAAGATGTCGGCGTCTGCGGCGCTGGCGGGAATGGCAGTGGCGGTTCTTCTGGCAGCTCTCCTGGTGGTTATGCAGGATATAAAAAATAAGGAGCAGACTGCAGGAAATAGCGAAGCTGCGCGGCAGGAAGAAGACACGACAGACATGTCACAGTCTGGCAGGGGGCCTGTAATCTCCCCGAAACCGGAGCATCAGGAGAATCCGGAGCCGGAGTCCACTTCAGAACCCGAGAGCAGTCAGGCAGAGCTTCTGCTGGAAGATATGAGTATCCGGGAAAAGGTTTACCAGCTTTTTGTGGTGTTTCCGTCACAGGTGACAGGTGTGTCACCTGTGACGGAAACGGGAGATTTGACCCGGCAGGGGCTTGCGGACTACCCTGTGGGAGGGTTTCTCTATGATAAGTCAAATATGGTGAGCAGGGAGCAGGTGACGGAAATGCTCACCTCAGTGCAGGCCTGTTCGAAGATTCCGTTGATTCTGACCTGTGATGAGGAGGGAGGCAGGGTAAACCGCCTGATGAGCACCGTAGGAACCACATATATAGACTGTATGATGAGTTACCGGGATCAGGGACCGGAGAAAGCGATGGAAAATGCGGAGATTATTGCCGGGGATCTGGTGAGCTGCGGTTTTAATACAGATTTGGCTCCGGTGGCGGATGTATGGTCCAATCCTCAAAATACGGTGATTGGAGATCGGGCATACAGTGACGATTTTGCCCGGGCGGCTACTTTGGTTGCCGCCGCTGTGGAGGGTTTCCACGAGGGAGGAGCTGCCTGTACCCTGAAGCATTTTCCCGGCCACGGGGATACGGCGGCGGACTCTCATACAGGTGCCGCATATGTGACAAAGACCCTTGATGAGCTGAGGGACGGGGAGCTGCTTCCCTTTCAGGCAGGAATAGACGCAGGGGCGGACATGGTTATGACAGGGCATCTGACAGTCACGGATGTGGAGGAGGTTCCGGCATTATTTTCCTATCGGATTGTGACGCAGCTCCTCCGGGAGGAGATGGGCTTCGACGGCGTGGTTATAACAGATTCCCTGCAGATGAAGGCTGTTACGAAGTTTTATGACAGCGGACAGGCTGCGGTACTGGCAGTGCAGGCGGGAGTAGACATATTGCTGTGTCCTGCGGATTTGGAGGAGGCTGCCGACGCCCTGCTGGAGGCAGTGGAAACAGGAGTCATTTCAGAAGAACGCCTGGACGAGAGTGTGCTTAGGATACTGAAGTTGAAAGAAGAGAGGGGTATTCTTCGGGAAGGAAGCAAATGAAGGAAAAAGAAAGAAAACGTTTGCGTAACCTGGCGCTGGCCCAGAACATTTTGATTTGCCTGTTTTATGCTTTTTTGCTGCTGGGCTTTTTGGTGCTTCGGGCAGCAGTGGCAGGCCTGTTCGGTGACATCAATGCCTATCGTCAGGGAGAGATAGATGATGTCGTAGGCTGGGGAATTATTTTTGAAATGTTCGGTGGGATGGTGGGAGGTCTCGCGGTAATCTTTCTTGGCTTTTTACTTCTTGTTTTTACTGTCTGGCAAATATTGATGTGGCTGATATTCTGGAAGGCCAACTGTCGGACCAGGACTTTTTCCAGGAGGAAGCCCTGGGGAATCGCGGATCAGATATTTAAAGTTATTGCAGGTGCATTCGGGCTGCGGATTGCCGGGGAAGGTCTGACGGGGTTGTTTTATGCGCAGACGGCAGAAGCGGCTGAAATTATCGGAACTGTTTTGCTGGCGGGCGCATCTCTGTTTTATGTGGTTACGGGTATTTATCTTTTGATCATGTTCTGCAGGAAAAGGGAAGAGATTTCAGAGGGCACGGAAACGTGTCAGGAAAAAATATAACAGAAAAGAAATATAACAGGAAGGAGACGGGAAATGTCAAAAATTCTTATTATCGGCTGTGGAGGGGTGGCTTCCGTGGCAATTCAAAAGTGTGCGGTGAAAGCGGATGTGTTTTCCGAAATCTGTATTGCCAGCCGCACAGTCAGCAAGTGTGACGCGCTGAAGGAGAAAATCGAGGAGGACTGTAAAAAGTCCGGAAGGAAATCTCCCGTTATTACCACTGCGAAAGTCAATGCGGACGACGTAGAGGATCTGACAGTCCTGATCAAAAAAGAGCAGCCGAAAGCAGTTCTAAATCTGGCATTGCCCTATCAGGATCTGACGATCATGGACGCCTGCCTTGCCTGCGGTGTGGATTATATTGATACCGCAAATTATGAGGCTGAGGATACGGAGGATCCGACGTGGCGCGCGGTCTATGAAAAGCGCTGCAGAGAGAAGGGCTTTACGGCTTATTTTGATTATTCCTGGCAGTGGGCGTACAGGGAGCGCTTTGAAAAGGCAGGAATCACGGGGCTGCTGGGCAGCGGCTTTGACCCCGGTGTCACCGGGGTGTTTTCGGCGTATGCTCTGAAGCACTATTTCGACGAAATTCATTATATTGACATTATGGATTGCAACGGAGGGGATCACGGGTATCCCTTTGCCACAAACTTTAATCCGGAGATCAATCTGCGCGAGGTTTCTGCGAACGGGTCCTATTGGGAGAACGGTCACTGGGTGGAGACGAAGCCCATGGAGATCAAGGCAGAGTATGACTTTGACCAGGTGGGGAAAAAGGATATGTACCTTCTGCATCATGAAGAGATAGAGTCCCTGGCCGCAAATATTCCGGGAATCAAAAGAATCCGGTTTTTCATGACTTTTGGGCAGAGTTACCTGACCCATATGAAATGCCTGGAAAATGTGGGTATGCTGCGTACCGACCCTGTGATGTACGAGGGGCGTGAGATTGTGCCGATCCAGTTCCTGAAGGCACTGCTTCCCGACCCTGCGTCCCTGGGTCCCCGCACTGTGGGCAAGACGAATATCGGCTGCATTTTTACCGGTATTAAAGACGGAAAGGAAAAGACAATTTATATTTATAATGTATGTGATCATCAGAAATGCTATCAGGAGCTGGGCTCTCAGGCAATCTCTTATACCACGGGTGTCCCGGCCATGATCGGGGCCATGCTGGTGATGAACGGTACCTGGAAGAAGGCGGGAGTCTATAATGTGGAGGAGTTTGACCCGGATCCCTTTATGGAGGCGCTGAATGAGTATGGGCTGCCGTGGGTGGTAGAAGAAAATCCGACGCCGATCCCGGTGTGAGTAGGTGATGCCAAAACGAAACCACTTACACCGAAGAATCCGCAGGCGGTTTTTTCTAAGTTTCCGGCTGAAAAACAGAACGGCAAAATAACCGTAAAAGGGACAAGAATATGGAAGAGGAACAGAAAAATTGGGCGGAGGATATACTGAGTCGAGTAGAATGCAAGCTGGCGAAGGTCAGTGATAGGTCTGCAGCCAAGATCCCCTATTCTGCGGTGCAGGGGGTGCATGACGACAGGAGCGGTGACATCGGCTGGTGGACCAACGGATTCTGGGGCGGTATGATGTGGCAGATGTATCATCTTACAGGTGAGGAAAAGTATCGCCGGATCGCGGAGGATAATGAGAAAAAGCTGGATGCCTGTTTCATGGACTACGGTAAACTGGATCATGACAACGGTTTTAAATGGCTTCCAACGGCTGTGGCCAATTATCGTCTGACGAAAAGCGAGGCGTCCAGAAATCGCGGACTTCTGGCGGCTGGAAACCTTGCAGGAAGATATAACAATAAGGGTTGTTTTATCCGTGCCTGGAACGATTGGGGAGAAGATGACCATCGGGGCTGGGCGATCATCGACTGTATGATGAATCTGCCTCTCCTGTATTGGGCTTCTGAGGAAACCGGGGATCCCAGATTCCTGCAGATTGCGGTCAGTCATGCCAATACTGCCATGAAAGCCTTTGTCAGAGGGGATGGCTCCGTCAATCACATTGTGGAATTTGACCTGGAAACAGGCGAGAAGGTAAAGAGCTACGGCGGCCAGGGGTTCGGCTCAGGCTCTTCCTGGACAAGGGGGCAGGCCTGGGGATTGTACGGATTTACCCTGAGCTATCTGCACACAAAGGACGAGGCGTATCTGGAGACGGCAGAGCGCATTGCCAATTATTTTATTGCCAATATCCCGGAGGACGGGCTGATTCCTGTGGATTTCAGACAGCCCCGGGAACCGGCTTACCAGGATTCCACTGCGGCGGCCATAGCGGCTTGCGGCCTGATCGAGCTGTCAAAGGTTCGTGAAGGGCGGCAGGGAAAGGTTTACCTGGATGCTGCCCTGAAGCTGCTTCATGCGCTGGCGGAGCACAGCACGAACTGGAACGAGGCGGAGGATAATCTGCTGGAGAAGTGTACGGCGGCATATCATGATCCGGAGCATGAATTCTCAATTATTTACGGCGATTACTATTTCCTAGAGGCTATAATGAAGCTGGTTGGTAAGGAGCTGTTCATCTGGTAGGATCGTTTACCGTTTCCATAAAGACGGGAATGTTTTCCTCGCAGCCGATGATCCTATACAGAAAGGGCTGATCCGGATAGATTGTAATCTGCAGGCAGCCCGCTTAAGATAAGCCTGCTTCTCGGAGTACATCAGTTCATTGTCTGCCATTCGGCATCGAAAGCCAGGGCGCCGACCAGATACATGAGATAGCAACATTTCCCCTTTCGCCGGAAGGCATTATCTTGTGATAAAACAGACGGGATGCTCCTGCAAAAGTTCCGGTAACCAACGGGGTTCATATTGTTTTTTGCAATCGGAATATGGTATAATAACCATAGGTAAAGGAAGCAATCATGAAAGGGGGCATACCGTGGCAAAATACAGTGTATTATTGGTGGGAAGAAATAAAGTTTTAATCGGGGAGTTTTTCAACCATCTGGGCAATGACCTGGAGTGCCTTTCCTGCAGCAGACGCTTTGTCGATATAAGGAATCATCTGAAGCATTTTACGCCGGATGCTCTTGTCTACTGCCTGCTGGAAGACAGCTTTGACGAGATGCAGCAGGTGATTTCGGCAAAGAATAGGCTTGAGGAGGAGCATGTCCCCCTTGTGATCATCGGGCAGCAGGAGGATTGCGATGAATTCGGCCGCTATTCTGCAAATGCTGCAGATATGGTAATGATAAAGGGATCGCTGACGATCACACAGATGTGTGCACGTCTGATGAAATACCTGGACGACAGACAGCATTCGGCAGGAAACGGCATAAGCAGCCAGTCGGACGACCAGAAGCTGTTGGAGGCCATGCGCATGCTGGATCTGGATATAACTAAGCCTGCTGGGAAAAAGCATATTCTGGTAGTGGACGACAACCCGATGATGCTGAAGGTGATCAAGGAAAGTCTCAGGGAGGATTATGAGGTGGCCACCGCGATCAGCGGGAAGATAGCCAGGAAATATTTAATGAACAAATCGGTGGATCTGATTCTTCTGGACTACGAGATGCCGGATGAAAACGGCTCGGAGATACTGCAGAAGCTTCGGCAGGACGAATCTACAAAGGATATACCGGTCATTTTTCTGACAGGTGTAAAGGATAAGTCAAAGATTCAGAAGGTATTGCAGTTAAAGCCTCAGGGTTATCTTTTAAAGCCTATTGAGCACGACAAGCTGATTGCGGCCATCAAAAATCAGCTCGCATAGAAGAATTTGGCATGGGAGGAAGAGACCATGGGTGAAATGTTACATTTAACAGACCTGATCAGTGTCAGAACCCTGCAGCGCGTCCAGGATGCTTTTTCCACCATGACGGGTATGTCGGCGATCACTACGGATGCAAATGGTGTTCCGGTGACAAAGGGGTCAAATTTCTCGGAGTTCTGTATCTGTGCAAGAAATTCAAAGGATGGCCATCTGCGCTGTGAGCAGTGTGATAAATTTGGGGCGGAGGATTCCTGGAATAAGGGTGGACCTACTACATATTATTGTCATGCGGGCCTGATCGATTATGCGGCACCTATACTTGCCGACAGACAGATCGTGGGCAGCTTTATCGGCGGCCAGGTGCTGACGGCGCCTCCTCAGAAGGAGCAGATTTTCCAGATCGCCTGGGAACTGGGAATGAGACCCCAGGAGCTTTGGGAGGCGGCCCAGAAGGTCAGAGTACTTGAGAAGACGGAGATAGACAAGGCGGCGGAATTCCTTTATGTCGTGGCAAATGTGTTGTCCGACATGGCTTACGGAAAGTATCGGAGCATACAGGCCACCGGAGAGATTGAACGCGCAAATAATATGAAATCTGATTTTCTGGCCAATATGAGCCATGAGATCAGGACGCCCATGAATGCGGTAATCGGTATGGCGGAGATGGCGCTGCGGGAGAAGCTTCCTCCGGCAGCAAGAGAGTATGTTCGCCAGATTAAATCTTCCAGCAAGGCGTTGTTGACCATTATCAATGATATTCTGGACTTTTCAAAAATTGAAGCAGGAAAAATGGATATTGTGCCGGTGGAATACGAGCCCATGTCCATTATCAATGACATTGCGAATATTGCGGAGGAAAGGCTGAAGGAGAAGGAAGTGGAGCTGATTCTGGACATTTCCCCGGAGGTTCCCAGCAAGCTTTACGGAGATAATATCCGCATAAAGCAAATTCTTTTGAATATTGTTAATAACGCCACAAAATTTACCACTACAGGTCAGATTGTTGTAAAGATGTTTCCCGAAAAGTGGGCTGCCGAAAAGATTCTTTTGCATTTTTCCGTTAAGGACACGGGAATCGGCATCAAGGAGGAGGATCTGAAAAGGATTTTTAATTCTTTCCAGCAGGTAGACAGCAAGCGGAACCGTAATATTGAGGGAACCGGCTTAGGGCTGGCAATTTCCCGGCAGCTGACCCATCTGATGGGCGGCGAGATCCATGTCAGCAGTACGTACGGGGAAGGGACTGAGTTTTCTTTTGAACTGCCGCAGAGGCTGATCGACGAAACACCCAGTATTTCCGTGAAGAAACCGGAAGCTGTTCTGGCTTTCGGGTTGTTAAAGAATGAATATTTGAAGAGGAGCCTGGCGGCGGACTGCGAGCGTTTGGGAGTGGAATATTACGAGGTTGCTTCCATAGAGGAGATCGGATTCCTGGAGGGCAGGGAAAGTTTCCTGTTTGTGGAGCGGGAGCTGCTGACTCCTTCGATCGAGGAATTTGTACAAGATACTCCGAAGCTTACAGCAGTGTTTCTGTTTCCCTTCCAATCTCTGGAAGGCCGATATAACGCGCCCAATATACATATGGTCAGAAAGCCGCTGTATTCCATGAATGCGGCCTTGATTTTTAATCATGAGGGTCTGCATTATACCGGTGAGGATGTGGATGTGATAGAATTTAACTTTATTGCGCCGGAGGCGGAGGTGCTGATCGTAGACGATAATGCCATCAACCTTACGGTGGCGGAAGGCCTGTTGGAACCGCTGCAGATGAAGGTGGATCTGGCGCTCAGCGGAAAGGAAGCCATTACCAAGATATCCGAACGGCGGTATGACATTGTGTTTATGGATCACATGATGCCGGAACTGGACGGTGTGGAAACCACTCATATCATCCGACGTTTCCACCCGGAATATAACGATGTGCCCATCATAGCCCTGACGGCTAACGCTATGAACGGCACCAGGGAGGTATTTCTGGCGGAGGGTATGAACGACTTTATTGCGAAGCCTGTAGAGCTGAAGACGTTGATCTCAAAGGTGGCGCAATGGCTTTCTCCGGAGAAAATAGAGAAAATCGACAAGGATGTGATTGACCTTGCAGTGGAAAAGAAGAAGGGCGGAAAGCTTGAAATCGGAAATCTGGATACGGCGACGGCAATTAACATGCTTGGAAGTGAGAAGCTGTTCAGAGCGGTGCTGAAGGATTTTTATCGGGTAATTGAAAAGAAACGGAATCAGATTAAAGAAGCAGAAACAAATGAAGACTGGAGCACATATACTATAGAAGTGCATGCTCTCAAAAGCGCGGCCAGACAGATCGGGGCGATTCCTCTGTCAGAGAAGGCAGCGGTACTGGAGGAAGCCGGCAATAAAAAGAATACCGCATTGATCCATGAGCGCACGGATGATATGCTGGCGGAGTATAAATCATATATACAGGTGCTTGCCCCCTTCTGTGAGGAGCAGGAGACAAGGCGGGACAAGGGAGAGATTCCGAAGGGAAAACTGCGGAAACTGTTTGCGGACATGCGGGCGGCTATAGATGATTTGGATATGGACCGCATGGAGGAAGCTGCGGACGGCATTAAGGAGTATTCCTACAGCGGAAAACAGAGTGAATTGCTTAACGGGCTGTTGGAAGCCGTAGAAAATATAGATGTAGATGTCTGCGAAGAACTAATGGTAGAATGGGAAAAATTATTATAAGCTGGAAGGGAGGCCGATTATGAATCTGCACGATTACAACCATGGGCTTTTTCAAAACATGGTGTTTTTTATGGACATTGTGTGGGAGATTAATATGCTGACAGGTACGGTAGTGGTCCTGCATGACAGCAGTGAGCCGAATAAAGACGGTGTTGAATTTTCTTATAATGATACCTTCTGCGATTATGTTGAAAATAAGGTCAGCAGGGATGAGATGCCTGTTTTTGAGCGGTATATGGATTTCGAAATGATGAAGGCTCTGAAGAAGGAGACTTCCTTTGATATTCATCTGCATCAAAAAGGCGGCAGCGAGAACTTGTATCGTATTGTGCTGACACCTGCGTTCGAGGGTGAAATGCTTTCCTGTATATATCTGGGAGCAAGAAATATGCAGTCGGAAATCCGGCAGCAGGAGGCCGTGCGGGAGGCGTATGAGGCGGCAGAGCGTGCCAATGCTGCAAAGTCAGAATTTCTGAACAAGATCAGCCACGACATCCGTACGCCGATGAATGCTATTATCGGAATGACGGCCATAGCGGAAAAGCATCAGGATAATCGGGAGCGGGTGGCGGAATGCCTGAAAAAGATTTCTCTCTCCAGCAAATATCTGTTGGCCCTCGTAGATGAAATGCTTGATATGAGCATGATCGAGTCCGGAAAGCTGAAGCTTCAGGAGGAAGAAATCAATCTGCCGGAGCTTCTGGAGAATCTTGAAATTCTGCTGGAGATCGGCATGAAGGAAAAAGGACATGAATTTTCGCTCCAGGTCCCTAATCTGGAGCACGAAAAAGTCTGGGGCGACAGGCGTCGTATTGACCAGATTTTTATGAGTCTGATTGATAATGCCGCGAAATATACCATGGAAAACGGCAGCATCCAAGTGACCTTAGAGGAGAAGCCTACCAGTACCCAGGGAATCGGCTGCTATGAAATTGTTGTTGAGGACAACGGTATCGGGATGGAACCGGAGTTTCTGGAGCACATGTTTGAGCCATATGTGCGGGCGAAGGATAAGCGGGTGGAAAGGATTCAGGGAAGCGGCCTCGGACTTGCGATCATGAGTAATGTGGTGCGAATGATGAACGGCGCCATCAATGTCAAAAGTGTTCCCGGAAAAGGGACAAAGGTTGCGGTCAGGATTTTCCTGAAGCTGTTGGAGGAGGAAGTAGTAGCATTTCCGCAGCTAACGGATGCAGTAGCGCTTGTGGTAAACCGTGATGAAGCCCTGTGCAGGGAGGCATGTGAGGTCATGGCAGGTCTGGGTATACAGTGTGAGTGGGCACGGACGGAGAAAGGGGCATTGAAGCGGATTGAGGAGCGTCATCGGGAAAACATGGATTATCGTACCGTGATCCTTGACAGGGGGATTGCAGGCAAGGTTGAGTTTATAGATTTAATTGCCAGGATGAACAGAATTGCGGATGGATTAACGGCAATTGCTGTCTGTTCGGATTCGGACTGGACGGATATTGAGGCAGATGCCCGGGCAGCCGGCGCTGTGGCATTCATAGCCAATTCCTGCTCCAGATTCCATTTGATTCAGTTGTTTAAAATGCTGACGGGGCAAAAGGAGGATGTGGATCAGAAATCCCCTCTTGAGGCCCTGGCAGAGAGGAATTTTCATGGCCGCAGGGTGCTGATGGTGGAGGACAATGAGTCCAATGCGGACATTATCTGCGAAATTCTGCAGATCGCGGGGCTGGAGGTTGAGCAGGCATGGAACGGCCAGGAGGCTGTAAAGAAGATGCTTACTGCCAAGGACTGGTATTATGATATTGTGTTTATGGATATACAGATGCCGGTCATGGACGGCTATGAGGCCGTGAAAACGATCCGTGGGCTGGAGCGGGAGTACGCGCAGGAAGTGCCGATACTTGCCATGTCTGCCAATGCCTTTGCAGAGGATGTGCAGGCGTCCCTGGAGGCAGGCATGAACGAGCATATCTCAAAACCCATTGACTTTAGAAAGCTGGAGGATGCGCTGTGCAGATGGCTTCCAACGGAATGAGCCGGTACGAGCCGGCCACGCCCTGCTATGTGGTGGATGCAGGACTGATAGAGAACAATTTAAAAGTACTCAGAGAGGTAATGGAGCATACCGGAGCCTGTATATTGCTGGCACAGAAGGCGTTCTCCATGTACGCCCTTTATCCTTTGATAGGACAATATCTCTGTGGCGCCACGGCCAGCGGATTGTACGAGGCCAGGCTGTGCGCGGAGGAGATGAGTAAGCCGCTGAAGGCTTGCGGGCGTAAGATTGAGAGCCATATTTTTTCTCCCGGGTATCGGGAGGAGGACTTTCAGGAAATATTGGAGTACTGCGACCATATTGTTTTCAATTCCTGGAGACAGGTAGAGAAGTTTGGTGTCAGGGCACGGGATGCGGGGAAAAGCATCGGGCTGCGGATTAACCCGGAATGCTCCACCCAGGAAGGCCATGCCATTTATGACCCCTGCGCTCCCGGATCCCGTCTGGGGGTGACGAGAGAATGCTTTGCGCAGGGTGCCAAAGAGCTGCTGCAGATGTTGGACGGCCTTCACTTTCATACTCTTTGCGAGCAGGATTCCGATGCTCTGGAAAAGACGCTGAATGCGGTGGAGGACCGGTTCGGCCAATATCTGCCGGGGATGAAATGGATTAATTTCGGCGGAGGGCACCATATAACAAGAGCGGGCTATGATATTCCAAGGCTGGAAAGATGTATCAGGAGGATGCGGGAGAAATATGGACTGAAGGTATACCTGGAGCCCGGGGAGGCTGTGGCGCTGAATGCAGGTTTTCTGGTGAGCAGTGTACTGGAGGTGCAGGGAAGTAATGCCATTCTGGATACTTCCGCGGCCTGCCATATGCCGGATGTGCTGGAGATGCCTTACAGGCCGCCGCTTCAGGACAGCGGCCTGCCCGGAGAGAAGCCCTTTACCTACCGCCTGGGAGGGCCAACCTGTCTGGCAGGTGATGTGATCGGGGAATATTCCTTTGACGCGCCCCTGAAGGAAGGAGACAGACTGGTCTTTGAGGACATGGCAATTTATTCCATGGTGAAGAACAATACCTTTAACGGCATGCCTCTCCCGGATATTGTACTGCGGGATAAGGACGGAAAGTACAGGATTGTTCGACGGTTCGGCTATGAGGATTTTAAGATGCGATTATAAAAGAGATGTGACTTTTCCCTCTGTTTTGTCCTGATGGACATTCACAGAGGGATTTTTTTATAATTTCCATAAAAAAGTCAAGCCTGAACATAAAAGGCCTGTTATACTGATAACACATCGCGATGGGAAGAAGGAAGAACATGAGTTACTCAGCTATGGCACACGCATTGATCAGCTATGTAGAAGGCCATCTGGAAAACCTGAATATCCGTGAAATGTCGGCAAGCTTTGGTTTTTCGGAAAGCTATCTCAGGGAATTGTTCTTGAAGAATGTAAATATGCCTTTGATTCGGTATTATAAGAAGAGGAAAATCATGGCATCTGCTTTCG
The DNA here is from genome assembly GCA_947575805.1 of uncultured Lachnospiraceae bacterium. GTDB lineage: Bacteria > Bacillota > Clostridia > Lachnospirales > Lachnospiraceae > Acetatifactor. Next base: position 13,222 of record CANPOY010000007.1, on the reverse strand, counting down.
AGCTGCTGCATTCGGACAGAAAAATCGTTGATATTGCTTTTGAATATGGTTTCTCCAATCATGAATCCTTTACGAGGGCTTTCCAAAGGATCTTCGGAATGTCTCCGGACAGGTTTCGCAAAGAGAGGCCGCTGATTGGAAGAGAGCAGCTGGATGCGGGTGTATTTGGGTTGGAAAGACTCGTCAGCAAAGAGAAAAGGAGCGATGGAATGAATATGGAACAGAATCATCATGAGACAATATTGTATGGCATCAGAAAAATCGAGTGGGGAGCCTATGGAAGCAGAACCATGTTTCCTATCTGCGTGAAGGCGGTATCGGAATACCTGGGGGACGACGTTTCTTACGCTTACATCATGGCGGCCACAGGAGCAGCCTTTCGTCTTACATGGAACCGCGCAGAATGGGATCTGAGCAACATTGATATTTACCACACTCTGAAGGAATCCAATGACATATACAGGAATGGAGCAGGGGCGCTGGGCAGGGAGTTTGTCTTTTTGGGGAGAGAGGAGAATACCAGCAAAGAGGATTTCGCGGAGTTCATCAGATCAAATACTGCAAAAGGCTTTCCGGTGATCGCCCTTGGAATCATCGGTCCGCCGGAACCATGTATTATTGCGGGATATGAGGAGTCCGGGAATGTGGTTGTGGGGTGGAACTTCTTCCAACATGACGATGAATACGCATCGGATATATCCTTTTTGGACAACGGATATTTCCGGTCTGACCGGTGGTGGGAAAATACGGATACACAGGCGGTTATGTGTATCGGTCCGGTGGCAGGGGAGCCATGGGATGACAGAGAGATCGTGAAGACGGCAGCCGCCATTATGGAGCCAAGGAACGAAGGCAGCTATGCAAAGGGGATTGCCGCTTATGATGCCTGGAAGGAGATGCTGCTGGACGAAAAGTGGTTTGAAAACGGTGCCGGATTTGACTGTCTGTTTTCAAAGCTGCTGGTTCAGAATGATGCTATGGTATGTATCAGTGACGGACGCAGGTGGGCTGCAAGGTATTTTGAAGAGTTATCGGAAACATGCGGCGAGGCCGGGAAAGGGATTTGCCGGGAGATAGCGAAGCATTTTCACCGCATTGGCGATATTGGGGACGAGATGCTTTCCCTTACGGGAGACTGGAGCAATGTGGATCAAATGCTGCAGCGCCTGGCTGACCGTTCGGTCAGGGAAAGAATCGCAGGCCTGATTGACGCTGCAAAAGCGGAGGATGCTATGGCATATGAACAGATCAGGCGGAATGATTTTTCTTGTATTTTTCCCTGTTAATGCTTATAATGTGATAAAGTGGAATGTGCCAAAAAAGAGCTGCAGGCAATGCGCCTGCAGCTCTTTAAAGAATAACCGGCACGAACCGGTATTCTATGTATAATTACCTGCTCTGGCAGGATTGTATTTAGTCGAAGCTGACCGAACCCTAACGATATTGTTAAAACTCAACAGCTCCATTTGTTTATGTATTCATCTTACACTAAAGATGTGTCAGAATTATGTCATAACCTGAAAGAAAATCTAAAATTTATAAAATAAATTAAAAGCTGGAGAAAAGGAAATGAGAATTATTGCGGAATCTGTACCGGCGGCAGACGGCTTTCGGATGCCGGCGGAATATGAACCCCATGAGGGCTGTATCATGATATTTCCGGAACGTCCGGATTCCTGGCAGTATGGCGGGTATGCTGCCCGCAGGGCGTTTGCTGCTGTAGCGGAGGCCATTGCCCGGTCCGAAAGGGTGACGGTATGTGCCGGCGAAGCACAGTATGACAATGCCAGGGCTATCCTGCCGGAGCAGATCCGGGTAGTGGAGATGAGCAGCAATGATGCCTGGGCCAGGGATTATGCTCCCACCTTTGTTAAAAATGACCGGGGCGAAGTCCGGGGCATTGACTGGGGATTCAACGCCTGGGGTGGTCTTGTGGACGGGCTCTATTTTCCCTGGGACAAAGACAACAGAATGGCCAGAAAGCTCTGCGATTTGTTGGACAAGGATGTTTACTGCAAGCGGAATTTTATTCTGGAGGGCGGCTCCATCCATGTGGACGGGGAAGGCACCGGCATGGTGACGGAGAGCTGCCTTTTGAGCAGGGGCCGAAATCCTCATATGACCAGGGAGGAGATTGAGAATACCCTGAAGGAGTATCTGAACCTGTCCACTGTCCTTTGGCTGCCCTGTGGAATTTACGGTGATGAGACCAACGAGCATGTGGATAATATCTGTGCTTTTGTGAAGCCGGGAGAAGTGGTGCTGGCCTGGACAGAGGATCAGGAAGATCCTCAGTATGCCATGTCAAAGGATTGCCTGGATTATCTTGAGCAGGCGGCGGATGCTGCCGGCAGACGGCTGAAGGTACATAAGCTGCCTTTGCCGAAGCCGGTGACAATGACTGAGGAGGAGTGCCGGGGGCTGGATGAATGCTGGGACGAGCCTACCCGCAGTCCTGGGGAGCGGCTGGCGGCCTCTTACGTGAATTTCTATATTTCCAACGGCAATATCGTAATGCCGGGATTTGGTGTTCCGGAGGATGAGGCAGCGCGGAAAATCCTGCAGGGGCTGTTCCCGGAGCGGGAGGTAATACAGATCTACGCCAGGGATATTTTAATCGGCGGGGGAAATATTCATTGTATAACGCAGCAGATCCCGATATAAAAAAGAAGGAAGATATTCTATGGTTCTGCAGTGCGGGCAATCAGCATTGCACATTATGCCGAAAGGGGAGACTGACTATGAAAAATGTTACGGTAGCGGCGGTACAGATGTATTGTAATCGTTCCAGGGAAGAAAATATACAGGCGGCCGAGAAGGCAATTCGCCAGGCGGCCGAGAGGGGAGCTCAGATCATACTTCTGCCGGAGTTGTTTGAGACATGGTATTTCTGCCAGGAGAGAAATTATGACTCCTATGGGTTGGCAACAACCGTATGGGAAAATCCTGCGGTAAAACGTATGAAAGAGCTTGCGGCACAGCTGAAAGTGGTTCTGCCTGTCAGCTTTTTTGAACGGTCCGGAAATGTGACCTATAATTCCGTGGCGGTTATAGACGCAACTGGCGAGGTTCTGGGAGTATACCGCAAGACTCATATACCAGATGATCATTTTTATCAGGAGAAATTCTATTTTACTCCCGGAAATACAGGCTTTCAGGTGTGGCATACCGCATATGGCAGGATCGGTGTGGGGATATGCTGGGATCAGTGGTTTCCTGAGGCGGCAAGGTGCATGGCCCTTATGGGAGCTGAGCTTCTGCTTTATCCTACTGCCATCGGTTCCGAGCCTATTATAGAGTGCGACAGTATGCCTCATTGGCGGCGCTGTATGCAGGGCCATGCGGCAGCCAATGTGGTGCCCGTAATTGCCGCCAACCGTATCGGGGAGGAAAAGGTGAGTCCTGTAAAGGAAAATAATAATCAGTCCTCGGCCCTGGTGTTCTATGGCTCTTCTTTTATTACCGACGAAACGGGGGAGGTGCTGGAGGACGCAGGACGGACAGAGGAAGATGTGCTCCTGCACACCTTCGATCTGGACGCGGTGGAGGAAATGCGGTTCAGCTGGGGGATGTTCAGGGACAGACGCCCGGAGATGTACGGGGAGATCTGCTGCAGATAACGGCAGTGATTTTCCTCAGTCCACAAGTTTTGCATTGGGATAGATGCGTTCCATCCTTTGATCGTCAAAATGCCGGTCCAGAAAATTGTCAAAAGCAGAGATCTCCGTTTCTGCTGCAGGCGTTCCGGCCGTATGCCGCTTAGTATATCTGCCCAGGGCCAGGGAGGAAACGGCCATATTGATCACCATAAATACGATTAGGCAGTTGAAAAGCACCGTGCCTGTGTGTTTGGGGATCTTTTCAATCAGCCGGGACAGGGGAGGATAGATAACCTTTAGCCAGATCACAGCGGCAATTCCCCAGAAAAAGCAAAACAGCAGGTTGATACGTCCGCCCAGGTTAAAGGCAAAGCCGCTGTAATCCCAGAACACGGTACCGAAAACGGCTTCCGTGAAAACACTGCAGATGTATTCATAGGCGCCGCCTAAAAGAGTGCCGGCCAAAAAGATATGACGGTCGCTTTTATCCCGATAGCGATAAAGGAATAGGGTCAGAAGGGAGCAGCCCAGTCCCCAGACGATACTGAAAGGCCCGTAAACTACACTGCTCCGGCTCATGAGAATGCCTGTGGTGATCAAACAGAAAATAGTCTCTGTGATGTCACCTAAAAAAGCGCCGATGAAAAACAAGGCGGTCAGCTTGTAAAAGCAGCAGCCCTCTGCAAATACAGTGCTTTTTTGGCGTGCGGACTGCTCTCTTTTCCTGATTTCCAGATTTTCCTTGTTGATGGCGGGAAAAGATTTTGTCAGACGATTTTCCAGAAATCCGGAAATGCGCTGAAGACGGTTGGCAAGGGGAGAAAGCCGTCTGGCGGAAGCGAGCATTCCCCGAACGGTCAGAGCCTCCGCCAGGAAGTCCAGAGCAAGCAGGATAAGGGCAGTCCATTGCAGGATCACAGTTACCGAAGAAGGGATCATGCCAAGCAGGCCGCACAGGGCCGGATTGAAGAAGACAATAGTCAGTACTGCCAGAAGGCCCCATAGCAGGGCATACCGCAGGCATACATAGCCGCCGATATTGTACCGGATTCCGGAGTAATCCCACAGCTTTTTATGGAAGATCTTTTCCATCAGCATACCTGTGCCGTATTCCAGCACGGAAGCCAGGAGCATCCCGCCCAGAAACAGGAAAAAAGGTCGGTTTACCAGCTCCGGGAGAAACAAGGCAATAAGGACGGCGCCAAAGCCATAGATCGGGCACAGCGGACTGTTGACAAAGCCCCGGTTTACAAACTGTCTGCGGCGGATGGCGGCATAACAGACCTCAATGCACCAGCCTGCAAAAGAATAAATAAAGAACAGCCATATCAGGTTGCTGAGAGAATAAATCATGGCGAGTTAAGCTCCTTTATCTGATGTGAAGAACAAATTTACCTCCGGTCATGTTCAGCCGGATCCGGTACAGGTCATGATCCCAGGCCGCTTATCATCGGGGAGAGGATAAGCATTGACCAGCTCCATAGAGATTTCCGTCCGGTCTTTGGTAGCTTCCTGTCTGACATCTGTGGCACGAAAGATACTGCCTTCCTGCTTTCCTGAGCAAAAGTTATTCTGCACATATTATACCGGTATAGCCTGATGTTGTAAATGCTCTGCGGAGAAAGATTCTGCAAAGCAGGGGTATATCAATCTCAGGAGCCGCTGGACTTATATTTCCGTACTCCAAACCGCCACAGTCCGTAAGCCGGCAGCAGAAACCACAGGGCCAGCAGGGGCAGGAAGATATAAAAGGGATCACTCCTGCGGTCCAGCAGATATAAAAGGGGATAATACTGCACCAGGGCGTAGGGAATTACGATGGTAACAAGCAGCAGCATCTTCCTGCCATAGACCCCGAAAGGGTATTTTCCGTATTCACTGGCCCCGTGCGTAAACAGGTTCATAAATTCCAGTCCCTCCAGGGTAAAGAAGCTCAGGGCTGCATAGATCAAAAACAGCGCGGAAAAGAGCCCCACTCCGCCAACCAGCATGAAAAACAGCGTCACAAGTTTTGCCGCCGTCCAGCGCACCTCTACATGGGTCATGCCGTAACCCAACATGACAATGGACTGGAGAACTCGTCCCAGCCGTGCCAGCTCGAATTTACTTCCCAACACCTGCAGTATGGCGCTTCTGGGGCGCAGGAGAACTCGATCAAAGGTTCCCTGTCGAATCATAGAGGGGAAGGTGTCAAAGCCCCTGCCCAATATTTCGGCCAGGGTAAACTCCATCAGCATGATGGAAAAGCATAGAAGTATCTCATTGTAGGTAAAGCCCTCCACATGGGAAAAACGTTGAAACATGAAAAATACTCCTAAAAATACATTAAAAGAAACAAAAAAGTGTCCCACTGTCATGATCCAGAAAGATGCCTTATACTGCATGGCGCTTCTGAAAATAATGGATAAATAATGGAAATAAAGCTTTAAGCCGCTGACTTTTTTCGTTTTCATATTCATAATCACATCCCTTCCGCACTAGCCGCCCTGTATTACCGTTCTTTTTTCGCCTCCGGCAAACAGCAGTCTTCCCGCAGCAGCCAGAATTACCAGCCACAAGGCCTGTAGAACCATTGCCTGCAGCATTTCGCTCCCGGCCAGATCTCCCCCGTAAATGCGAAAGGGCACGTTCCCCATGGAAGCCCATGGATTCAACTCCAGAATCCGCTGTACTTTCTCCGGAAAAAAGGGCAGTGGAATGACCTGGCCTGCCAGAAAATCCGACAAAGAGGCAAATAAAACCCGCATGCCGTCTGCCGAGATGGTATAAAGACAGCTTCCGTATACCAGCATATTCAGTGCCACCATCACCAGCAGCCCCATAGTGAGTGAGACCAGAAAGCATAGGAAGGCGGGAAAAGAAACCGGAAGTCCCAGCCCGTATCCTCTGGGCAGAAAGACAGCTACCACCAGGATCGGCACACATCGAAGAATTGCCTTGGACAAGCGGCTCGCCACACTTCTGGCAAACCACATATCATAAATGTGTATGGGCCGGCACAGCTCATAGGCGAGATCTCCGCTGCTTATGGTATACAGAATCTCACCTTCGATCCATGCACCGAAAAACGAGAGAAACGCCTGTTGCAGCCACACATAAGCTGCAGTGGCTTCCATGGTCATGGGATAAGCAGAAGGATCAGCTTTGTAAAAGGCATGAAACACCATAATATTCATAAAACCCCAGAAAAACTGGGTGATCACTCCCGTCAGGGCAGCTGTCCTGTACTGAAGTCCTGTGACAAGGCGCAGTCGGAAGAAAGAGAAATATTTTTTCATATACTCCCCCTCCTATATCTCGTAAGAGCGGTACAGCTCCGCCAGCGTCTCATCCATGTTTTCCCCACCCTGACGGATGTCCTCCAAAGTGCCGTCCATGAGGATCTGTCCCTTGCCGATGAGGATGATACGGCTGGCAAGGGCTTCAATATCCTGCATGTCGTGGGTAGTCAGGATTACCGTTGTGCCGTGTTTTTGGTTAAGCTGCTTGATAAAGTCTCTTACCGCCAGTTTTGACACGGCATCCAGGCCGATGGTGGGTTCGTCCAGGAAAAGAATTTTCGGGCTGTGGAGAAGGGATGCCGCAATCTCACAGCGCATACGTTGTCCCAGAGAAAGCTGTCGGGTAGGAGTTTTCAGTAACTCACCCAGGTTCAGCAGCTCTGTTAATTCTTCAAGATTATTATGATATAAGGAGTCGGAAATAGAGTAAATGTCCTTCAGAAGCTCAAAAGAATCTATGACCGGAACATCCCACCACAGTTGTGAGCGTTGTCCGAAAACTACGCCGATCTGCCTGACATGCTCGATCCGACTGCATCTGTCATGCTTCCGTAACGGCTGCCCGCCGTGGGAATTCCACAGACGCCTGCCGTCCACCGTTACCTGACCGCTGTCGGGAGTCAAGATTCCGCTTAGAATTTTAATTGTGGAGCTTTTCCCCGCTCCGTTTGGGCCGATATAGCCTACCATCTCCCCGTCCCGGATGGTAAAGCTGATATTTTTCAGAGCGTGAATTTCTTCATATTCTTTTTGAAAAAGCGCCCTAAAGGCCTCGGCAAGGCCGGCATTCCTTTTTGCGATTCGATACGACTTACATACGTTTTCCATCGTAATCATACTGCTTCCTCCTGGTAGTTTAGATTTTGGGTATCTACTTTCCAAGTAGGCGGCGTCAACACGCCAAGTCTGTCGGATTTTGCCGACAGATACCTGCTATGAAATTAAGCCTCGCAAAGCGCGAAGGAGTTTCATAGTATCATATAAGGATTGGCATGTCAAGGAATTTGTGCTATATTATTTTGGGATGATTGGAGGAAAATATGGAAAACATGCCATACCGAATTGCCATCACGGACGATAATCCTGCCGACATAAAATATATCAGCTCTGTTTTACGGCAATGGGCGGATGCCCGGGGGCTTTCCGTGCAGATTGATTCGTATCCCTCTGCGGAAGCGTTTCTTTTTGAGAATGAAGAAAACCCTGCCTGTGATATTATTCTTCTTGATATTGAAATGTCCGGCATGGACGGGGTAACTATGGCGAAAAGACTTCGGGAGAAGAACAGCACGGCAGTTATCGTATTTATTACGGGTTATTCTGATTATATTGCTGAGGGGTATGATGTTTCGGCGCTGCATTATCTGATGAAGCCTGTGGAACCGGACAGATTCATGCAGGTGATGGATCGTGCCGTGGAGCGGCTTTATCGGGAGGAGAGGCTTCTGACCATTAAAACAGCCAATGAAATTGTCCGCATTCCAATGGGGAGCGTGCTGTTTCTGGAGGCAGCACGTAATTATGTGACGATTCATGCGGAGGGCAGGGGAGATTTTGTTGTCCGCCACCGATTGGGAGATTTTGAAAACGAGCTGGATGACCGTTTCCTGCGGTTGGGGCGCTCCTATATCGTAAATCTGACGAAACTTTACCGTATCGCAAGGAGTGAACTTATGTTTCCCGACGGAACGGTTCTGCCCCTTCCACGTGGGGCGTACGATACGCTGAACCGGGCCATTATCGAAAGATTGTAGAGGAGGCTGTTATGAGTTTTTTATCGCGCTATATTGACAGGCGGCTGTCGGAGTATCAGCGTGAGCTGGTGGATACCCACTACAAGGAGGTGGATACCATGTATCGAAAGATGCGGGGATGGCGGCATGATTACCGCAACCATATAGGTACCATGAAGGTGCTGGCACGGTCGGGCAATATGGAAGAGCTTCTGCGTTATCTGGATATGCTGGAGTCGGATCTGGATACGGTGGACATGCCTGTTAAGACCGGAAACCCCATGGCGGACGCCATATTGGGCAGCAAGCTTGCACTGGCAGCGGAAAAGCATATTCCCGTTAAAACGTCGGTACGGATTCCTGTCAAGTTAGGTTTTCCCGAGCTGGACCTGTGCATTATCCTTGGGAATCTGCTGGACAACGCGATTGAAGCAAACATGTCCCTGCCGGAAGAGGAACGGATGATACGGGTGTATATGGATATTAAAGAAACCAGACTGTATTTGTCGGTCACCAATTTGTGTGCGGGAAAAAAGCTGGTCAGGAAAGACGGACGCTTTGCAACGAAAAAGGGAGAGGGCCACGGCTTCGGACTTGTCCGCATTGATACAATTATAGAGCGCCATGGCGGGTATCTTTCCCGGAACAGCGAGGACGGCGCATTTACTACAGAGATCCTTCTGCCGCTGGAGCAGCGGAGTTTATGCTGACGGCCCTGCAATTCGTCCCTCCTGTCATACGATTCGTCCCTTGAACGTATGGCAGGAGGGATTTTATGTTACCATATAACCAGTGGAAGGAGGAGGATAGCATGTTAAAAGAAAAGAAAAATAAACCGGCATATGGCATGTATTCCTGCGTCTGGTTTATGGTAAGGCTTGCGTCAAAGTATGAGCCGATGATTCTGGTCAGTGGCCTGGCAGTTACCGTCCTGACCATAGTACAGAGCCTGGCAGGACTGTTTTTATCTCCCATGGTCCTGCGTGCTGTGGAACAAAATGTGCCCGCCGGCCGCTTGGCTGCCACAATAGGGCTTTTTATCGGCGTACTGGTTGTTAGCAGTGGCATCAGCAACTATATAAGCGGGATAGACCGCTACCGACGTGTTACTCTGCGAGGTATTGTAGCGGCACTGATAAACGATAAGGCAGCGACAACGTCCTACTGTAATCTGAATGACGAGAAGTTTTGCTTTGTGGAGGATAAAGCAAATCTATGCACAAATAATAACGCCTCCGCCTCTGAGGCCGTCTGGAATACCGGATTCGGGCTGATTCGCAATATTGCAGGGTTTATACTCTGGCTTCTTTTGCTTTCGCAGGTGGAGCCGGCCCTGCTGGCGGTTTTGCTGGCGACCACCATACCGGGATATTATCTCAATAAATACATCGGCGGCTGGGGCTGGCGGCACCGTGACGAAGAGAGGGAGATAGTGCGGGGAATCGGCTGTGTAACGGAGGAAGCAGGGAAAATTGAGTCGGCCAAGGACATCAGGATTTTTGGAATGCGTACCTGGCTGAATGATATGTACCAGAGCAGTATGCGTCTGCTGCGGGCATTTCGCCGCAAAGAAGCGGGAGTATATCTGTGGAGTAATATTGCGGATCTTTTTCTGACGTTCCTGCGCAATGGAATTGCATATCTTTACCTGATCCGCATGGTATTGGACGGAGGGATGGCGGCCTCGGAGTTTCTGCTGTACTTTTCTGCAGTGGGCGGCTTTGCTGGCTGGGTTGGGGGAATTCTTTCCGATTTCGTGAATCTTCATACCCAATGCCTCAGTCTTTCCTATGTTCTGGAATGTATCAAGTATCCCGAGCCATATCAGTTTGAAGAAGGTGCACCTGTACCGGGGGAGAAGGACGTTCCGGGCGAAATCCGGCTGGAAGACGTGTCGTTTTGCTATCCGGGAGAAAAAGCACATACATTGAAACACATCAGCCTGACTCTGCGGCCGGGGGAGCGCCTTGCGGTGGTAGGACTGAACGGAGCGGGGAAGACAACTCTTGTGAAGTTGATCTGTGGTCTGTTGGATCCCACGGAGGGGCGTATTACATGGAACGGAGTGGATATTCGTACCCTGAACCGACGGGAATATTATAAACGGTTTGCCCCCGTATTTCAGGAGTCACTTTTGATTCCAGGCAGTCTGGCGCTGAATGTGGCGGTATCGGAGAAGGATATGGATACAGACAGGGTGCTGCAGTGCGTGGAACGAGCCGGCCTTTCGGAAAAAGCGGCTTCCCTTACAAAGGGAATCGATACTCTGCTGAACAGGGGAGTATATGATGATGCGGCGGAACTTTCGGGCGGGCAGTACCAGCGACTGGCTCTGGCACGGGCATTGTACAGGGAGGCCTCCGTCCTTCTGCTGGATGAGCCTACCTCGGCACTGGATCCGGTTGCGGAATCCGAAATGTATCAGCAGTATGACAAAATGGCAGCGGGTAAAAGTGCGGTTTACATTTCCCACCGCCTTGCTTCCACACGTTTCTGCGACCGTATTATTTTGATTGAAAATGCTGGGATTGCTGAGGAAGGAACCCATGGGGAGCTTCTGGCAAAAGGGGGCAGGTACGCAGACCTGTATGGCATACAGAGCCGGTATTACCGACAGGATTACCAGGCAGGAGAGGGGGTATACGGATGAAAAAGCAGAATAACAGGCAGCGGATGTCCGGGAAAAAATGCGCAGCCATTACAATCAGAGCATTCCGGCTGTTGTGCCATATCTATCCGGGTGTCATTACTTCCATGATCGCAAATATCATATGGAAAGCGCTGACACCTTATGTGGGAATCTGGTTTTCGGCGAGAATTATCGGCGAGCTGGCAGGCGGGCGCAATCCGGAGGTGCTTAAGAATCTTGTATTGCTTTCCCTTATCTGTGCAGCGGCTGTCTCTCTTGTGGGGGGAATTCTTGGGCGGTGGGCCGAAGCGGAAAGCAGGAGGACATGGTTTGCCGAGCAATACTTGTTTGTGGACAAAAATATGCGGATGGACTTTGTGAAGTTTGATCATCCGGAGACACAGAAGTTGCTTCATACCATTGAGGAAAGTCGGAAAAACAGCGGCTGGGGGCTTCCGCGGCTTTTATGGAGTCTGCAGGATCTGATTTCACCGTTTTTTTCCATTCTGGGAGGAACTGTCATGGTGATTTCCTTCTTTACCAGCCATGTTCCGGAAAGCGCGGGAAGGTGGACAGTCCTTGACAATCCGGCGTTCCTTGTGCTGCTCATTGCGGTTATGGCAGCAATCCCATGTATATCTTCCCTGCTGGCAAATCAGGGAGGAAAATATTATGCGGTTAATAATGCAGCGCACAGTATGGCGAATAATCTGTCCAGCTGGTTCAGCTTTAAAGGTCATGACAGGAAGGCTGCCGGGGACATGCGTTTTTATCAAATTGACAAACTATGTATGAAGTATGGGCTTGACAGGAAGCATCTGTTTGGCTCCCAGGGCTATTTTGCAGATTTGGCCCGGGGGAAGGTGGGACTTTTGAATCTGGCGTCAAATACGGTTTCTCATATTTTTATTCTGTTTGTTTATCTATATGTGTGCCTGAAAGCGTGGGCAGGAGCCTTTGGTGTCGGGGAAATTACGCAGTACGTCGGAGCACTGTCCAATATCGCGGGCACTATAGGACAATTTTTTAGGGTCTGGGGGGATATTCGGAATAATGCCCCATTCCTGAAGCAGACGTTTGAATACCTTGACCTGCCAAATGATATGTATCAGGGTTCTCTGACCACCGAAAAGCGTGCAGACAGTGATTATGAAGTGGAATTCCGCAATGTCTCTTTCCGGTATCCAGGGGCAGATACGTGGGCCTTGCGCAATATCACCATAAAATTCCGTGTGGGAGAGCATCTTGCGGTGGTAGGCTGTAACGGTTCGGGGAAAACCACCTTTATTAAGCTGCTCTGCAGGCTTTATGACCCCACGGCAGGGGTGATTCTGCTCAACGGCATCGATATACGCAAGTATAATTACCAACAGTATATGTCCATATTTGCAGTGGTATTTCAGGACTTCAAGCTGTTTCCGTATACCATTGCCCAGAATGTTGCGGCATCAGGGCGGTATGACGGGGAAAAAGTCAGGGACTGTCTCATGAAGGCGGGATTTGGAGAGCGTCTGAAGGAAATGAAGGACGGCCCTGACACGTATCTTACCAGAAAACGAAACGATAACGGTGTGGATATTTCCGGCGGGGAGGCTCAGAAAATTGCAATTGCACGCGCCCTGTACAAGGATGCGCCGTTTGTCCTTTTAGATGAGCCCACTGCTTCCCTGGATCCCCTTGCAGAGGCAGAGATATACGACCGCTTTCGCAGTATTGTGGGCGGACGTACAGCGGTCTATATCAGCCACCGCTTGTCCTCCTGCCGTTTCTGCGACAAGATTCTTGTATTTTCGGAAGGCCGGATTGTACAACAGGGCTCTCATGACATGCTGATGAGGGAAGAAAAGGGAGAATATGCCACCCTGTGGAACGCACAGGCCCAGTATTATGCGGAAGAATAAGAGTAAATTGACAGTGGGAAAAAGTATATGATATAATGTTTTTCAAAAAGCCGGAAATGCTGAAAAATAAGCATTTCCG
>CANPOY010000006.1 GCA_947575805.1 uncultured Lachnospiraceae bacterium | reverse complement strand
TCCATTTTTCGGAACACGAAAAACTCCAATGCCCTCAACGGGCTAAAGCCGTAACTTAAGGAGGCGCTTCCATTTTTAGAAGCGCCTCCTGCTATATTTGTTCAAATAATCAATCCCTATTTATTACGGACAGGCACACAATTGTATTGTTCTAAACTACTCACATTGTCTATCCAAAAATCTTTATCTTCATAATACATATAAATATCATATGTTCCATCTTCTAAAGGTACTGCATACATATTATCTTCAGGGCTATCGATTCCCATTTCTTCCAGTTCTCCCGTATAAAATGCTTCAAATGTAAAGCAATACGAAAATATGTATACAGCAATAACCACGGCAGCCAACATATAGAAGGAAAATCCTTTCCTTTTCTTCCCCTGCCGCATCATTTCCTGACGGTATTTCAGGTCATCCCCTCTTATTGACGCCATGGAAATAGCCGCACCGACGCCCGGCACAGGAGTTTCATCCTCGACCTGGATTTTCTCGCTGATACGATTCAGGACATTGCAGTAAGTCTCCCTCGTTGCGGCGTCGCCACAGACCAATTTGTCGTCCACGCGCATTTCAAGTAAAACATCCGATTTTTTCTCCAATATTGCACACAGCGGATTCCACCAATAAATAGCGCGTATGATGCTGATAGCATCCTTAATGAAGGCATCGTGATGATAAAAGTGCGCCGTCTCATGACGCAGGACAAAATACAATTCCTCCTCCGACAGCTCCAGCGTACTGGGCAGCACAATATATGGACGTAAAGTTCCATACTGCATAGGCGCACCGAAAAAAGGAGCAGTCACTACCCACAGGGAACTTTTCTTCTTGCCGCCAATCTCCTCCATGATACTTCGATAAGGCTCCTGACGGTTCCTGTTCGTACCGTATCTGACGACATAGCGCCGGTAATTCTCCTTACGTTTGTAAAAGCGATAGATAAAGTATATTGTTCCGCCCAGCCATACGACGCCAAACAAACTGGTGACCGAAATCTGTATTACACCGACGGAAGCAAAAACATGTCGCAGATGAGCCACAATAGCCGACGTCCATTCAGAAAAATAAACGTTTCTGGAAAAAGGAAATTCGAAGGGAATCAGAAAACGTATAGCGGTTAATGTCAGAAACAAGATCAGTAATTTATAACCCAACGACAACATAATCTTCCGATTGCGGAAGCACAGCACCAACACCGCAATCAGAAGATTACTTGTCAAAATAGTCATTAGTACGGTAGAAAACGAGTAATTCAAAATGTTTTCCTCTTATGCCTTTAATTTCTTCTCACAATCTGAGATAATAGTCTTCAGCTTCTTGATTTCAGCCTTCAGCCTGTCAGGATGCTCCTCTACATGTAAAATTGCCGCGCATATATCAGACTGCGCAATAACATCCTTAAAGCTGGCATAATCTGCAGCGAAATTATCCATTATAATTTCCTTGGAAGCTGCTGTAGGACGATAAGTCCTGCTCAATACTTTTCCACTGTGGGTAACGCCGTCAACCTCTACGAGCCCTTCCTTTAAGAGCTTCCTCAGAACCGCAATAACAGTACTCTGAGTCAGACCACGCATCTCGTTTACAATATCGGTAGAAGTCATTGCCTCCTCGGACCTCCACAGAATATTTAATACGTCTAATTCTCTGGGATTTAACTGTGCCATTCCTATGCCCTCCTTATATTGCCTTAATTATACCATTATTGACAAATAAGTCAAGAAAATCCGATTTTCATTTTAAACACAAATGTGCGGAATAACGCAGTTTTTCGCGATATTTCATTGTCGCTGTACGTTTCTCTGTCAGCATACGACATGTCCTGTCATTTCTCAAGCTCTATTGTTTCCAGCAATTCCCTTATCTGCATTTCACTAAGCCACTCCGTGTTATTGCCGGAACTGTACGAAAATCCTTCCTGCACGCGTTTCCCTGCAGGTATAAAATTCTGCTTTTCATTCCAGGTAATCTGCGGATACACGATATAATGTTTGTTATATTCGTAGGTGGTCAGCGAATCCTCAACAGTTATCATGATCTCATGCAGCTTCTCACCTTCGCGAATCCCCACCTCGGGCATTTTGCAGCCCGGGAGCATTGCCTGCGCCAGATCCGTGACTTTAAAGGATGGAAGCTTTGCGATAAAGGTCTCGCCGCCCCTGGCTTCCTCCAACGCTTTAATAACCAGCTCCACCCCCTGATGCAGGCTGATCCAGAACCGCGTCATACGATAATCAGTAATAGGCAGCTCAGAGCCGCCGTTCTTTATAATATTGTTAAAAAAGGGAATAACAGACCCTCTGCTTCCCGCCACATTTCCATAACGGACTACTGCAAAGCAAATATCCTTGTTTCCGGCATACGCATTAGCTGCGATAAACAGCTTGTCCGATACAAGCTTCGTCCCGCCGTAAAGATTGACCGGATTTACCGCCTTGTCTGTAGATAGCGCTACTACCTTTTTCACTCCCGAATCCAACGCCGCGTCAATAACGTTCTGCGCCCCGTTTATATTTGTTTTGATAGCTTCTGCAGGATTATACTCACAGGCCGGAACCTGCTTCAGCGCTGCCGCATGAATTACATAATCAACGCCCTCAAATGCCCGGGCCAAACGCGCCTGATCCCTTACGTCTCCAATAAAGAACCTCAGCTTGTCCTTGTATTCCGCAAACTCATTCTGCATCACAAACTGCTTGAATTCATCACGGGAATAAATAATAACCCTCCTGGGATTATAATGCTCCAATACATATCTGGCAAAGCTCTTGCCAAAACTGCCTGTCCCCCCGGTAATAAGTATAGACCGATTATTCAGCATAAGCTATCCTCACTTTCACCGACATCCTCTGTCGTACATGCTTATATGATACCATTTTGCCGCTAATTTTACAACTCGCAATTTTGTTCCTGTCATCCGGCAAAATCCGCTCCTCTGCTTTCCGATCCCTAAACCGCAGGAAGCAGCCACGGTATTTGCCGGCTTACTGCCATTTTTGACAAATTTCAGAATAATTATACAAAAATACAAAAAAACTATTTGTTTTTATGAAAGATAAAGGTTATAATTTGATTGATTTTATTAATCTTAAGAATGGCAGGGTATAGCTGATGACTCCAGTAGAAATCCGCAAGGCAATCGGACAATCAAACAGTAATGAATGCTATGAGATAGTGTATCTGATTAATAATGATAAACTTGAAGAGGCTTCTGCGCGTATCCAGAATCTTTTCACATGTGATGCAGAAACCGCCATGGCAGTCTCACACATATTTGAATCCGAACTGAAGAAAACCAAAAAAGCAATAGCGTCCGCTGATTAAACCGGTTCATTTGCACCGGCCAGCCAGTACCGCCCATTTGAGGTACTGCCAAATTGACGCCAAAGATATTTGTTTATGTATCTTCAGCAGATTTGGCACAAACGCAGATAACGTGATTGTTTTACAGATGTCCGTATCTGCTTCTTTGTGTGCCTTCCATTGTCTCTGTGTCTTTGAGCTTCCTGGATCAGGCTGTTTTCGCAGCCTAATAATCTCTTCGGTCAGCCCGACAGCATCATCCGCCAATTGTATCCGCATCCCAGCTACCCCCGGATCCCTTTTTACGCTCTCCACCATCTTGTGAATTTCAGGCAGTTCTTCATTATACCGCATCCTCATAGACAGTATCTGCTATTACCATACAGGGATTGTCAACAGAAATAGTTTGAAATGTTTCCGGAAATGTATAGTTATTGTATCAGATCATATAATGTTTGTCAATCACAAAACTCATAGCCGCATCGGATAATGCCCAAAACTTTTGTATTTACCAATACTGTTCCGTCCATATTCTGGCCTCTTCTTCCATATTGCAACGGCATAGTAAATATCGGTATTTTTTCCTGTGATTTCAATTCGGTCAGTGAGTCAGATACCCTGCAGCCTTGCTGCGGGGTATCTGACCCTTGCCATTATAATATAATAGGAAGGGCAGCTTATTCAGAAAAGCTCTGTAATTTCTTCTCCGTACTCGATCCTCGCCTGCCTGATACGCTCCGCCCTTTCGCTGATCTCAATTTCCGCCGCCAGTTTTTCCCACTCCTCTGCTGACGAAACAGTTCTGGTCTTCTCAATCCAGCTTCTGAAGGTTTTTGGGTCAACTCCTAGTTCTTTGGCTACCTGATTCTGTGATTTTTCCTTATTCAGAAATGCCTCCCGCAGCTTCCAAAACAGACCGGGAATCGGCTTTTGCTTTCTGCCAAGCTTCTTCCCATCCAGCTTTACTCGGCGCAAGCCGTCACCCATCCTCTTATTAATCAGATTTCTTTCTATTTCAGCCATTAAAGAGAATACCGCAAGAATCAGCTCTGCTATAAAATTCTCCAGGCCATAGGTTCCCAGCTTTGTGTTCAGGATTGGCTGGTCGACAACCACAATGTTGGTTTGCCTTTGCTGTGTAATCCAGTACCAGTGATTCTTGATCTCCATCATATTGCGGCCGAAGCGATCCAGCTCAAGCACAACGATGCAGTCCCCCGCCACAATGACCTGCATCAGCTTTCTGAACTCGTCCCTGTTGAAGTCTTTTCCTGATTTTTTATCCTTAAAAATATTTTTCTCTTTTACCCCCAGCCTTTTTAGAGCTTCAATCTGGCGGGCATAATCCTGATGGTCGGTAGATACCCTCACATACCCATAGACAGTTCCCCTGCATTCACGAATCATCTGCGCAGAATCCGCATTAAACGCCGACAAATCCATACCCAGCGGATCTTCCCGCATATCTTTTCCGGGTTTTCTGCCATTTTCAGACATCATCTGCATAAACTCCTCGTAAGGCAGCCCCAGAGTGACATGGGACATCAAATTTTCCTCCTTTGCCGTAACTACAGCGTTGTTTTTTCTCATTACATTTTCCTCCTTAGTAATATGATCCTACACAGACCACCTTCTTTATGTCCGGCGCCCTGCATACCTTCTTACAATTTCATTGTACAGAAGGATACGGTTCAGCCAAACCATTCATAAGCTGGCGGAACACATATTTTCATCGCTCTGCATGGTCTGACTATTGCAAAAGTACTCCGGATAAAAATATTGCTTGACAAAAACGGCATCGGCAGATATATTCAGATACATAGTGGGGCGTTTTGACCATATTTCATAATGCCGGTAGATTCATGATATATAGTAAGCAGGAAAGAACAGAGAGGAGATCTAGAATGAACGAACAGACTTATGAGCAGGAAATCAGCCTGCAGAGAGTATTTTACCGAGTTCTCCGCGACTGGCGGAAGTGCTTCTTCATTGCCCTTGTGGTTGCAATACTCGTCGGAGCAAGTAATTTTGCGCTGAAAGAAATACAATTATCTACTCCGGAGAAACTGGAAAGTGCAAAAATGGACTATAGTCGTGAGCTTACCGCATATGAAGCAGAAGGTGACAGCCTGAAGCGTGAGATTGAGAACCTGGAAGAAATGAGGACACAGCAGGAAACATACAACGATGCTTCCATCCTCATGCAGATTAATCCATTCCGCGAGTTCAACGCATCCGTACAGCTCTATGTTGCAACGGATTATAAGATTTTACCGGATAAGACCTACCAGGATATTGATTTATCAGGCCGTATTCTGCAGTCTTACCTCTCATATATGCAAAACGGAGAAATGTATCAATATATTCTGGATCATCTTACGGAGAAAATAGAGATGCGTTATCTCCAGGAAATATTTAACATTACCTCAAACTATGACACTTGCA
Source organism: uncultured Lachnospiraceae bacterium (assembly GCA_947575805.1). Lineage (GTDB taxonomy): Bacteria > Bacillota > Clostridia > Lachnospirales > Lachnospiraceae > Acetatifactor. The sequence continues at coordinate 77,273 of CANPOY010000006.1, read as the reverse complement.
TGGTGACGCTGCGCATTCGGGGTGTAGACGAACAGTCATGCAGGGAGATTCTGGATTATGCCCTGGAGGGAATTTATGCTAAGCGAGAAGAAATCCTGACAGCCATCGGACAGCATGAACTAAATTCCCTTAACCAGTCGATCTACGAAACCGTAAACCTTGAACTGGATGCCTGGCAAAAGAGCAATCGCCAATATGTATCGGATTTGAGTGTCAACACGAAAGAAAAGCTGGATGACCTGACAGCATGGAGGCTCTCTCCAAAGCCTGACAAGGAATATGAACTGTCGGCAATTGCCAAGGACTCTCTGAAGAAGTTGATTTTAGGATTTATCATTGTTGCGGTACTTGTTGCAGCATTTATTGCTTTTCGTTCCATTATTTCGGACAAGGTACAGGCTTCACAGGATCTAAAGGGGCGCTTTGGACTTCGTACGATTGCCCAGATCCCCCAGACCAGAAAGAAGCGCGCCTGGAACTGGATTGACCGGGGATTTGCTAAGATAGGCGGGCTGACCGTAAAGGAAAGTGATGCGGAACAACTCATTGCATTGGCGGCACAGAGTATCAGCGCAGAGCTGACGGCACAAACGAAGGAAAACAGCGGAAAAGGAAGCGCAAATCAGGAAACTATAAAGCTCGCTTTCACAGGAAGTGTAGCGGAAGAGGAAATTAAAGCTCTTCTTTCCGGCATGAAATGGGGAAACGGATTCTCTGCTGACAGCGTTCCGAATATCCTCCAGAATCCCGCCGCTGTCTCTTCCATAACGGAGGCCGATTACGTCATCCTGGTAGAAAAGCAGGAAGTAAGCTCCTATTCTCAGATTGAACGGGAACTGGAAGAACTGAGGGCATGGAAAAAGGAAGTGCTGGGTGTGATTGTGCTCGGTGTGGACGGCATCCCGGCGTAAGAAAATAAAAAACAGCAAATTAACGCATAAAAACCCGGCATATGCACCTGTTCCGCATATGCCGGGTTTTGTTATCATGAAATCACAATGTATTTTATATCTAATTATATACTGCCGCCTCAAGCGGACTTCAGACCTGCATCAATCACATGTTTCACCTGAAATCCGCTTTGGGGCATGCTCAGAAACAAGATCTACAGATTACGACAACTTCATGCTGCATATTCATAGTAGCAATAAATTCCGTTTTTGAATACCCCTTACGAAAAAAATATTATTCCCTGATCTGACAATAGGATAACAGCTCCTTTATCACCTCATCCTGCTCTTCGTTCGTCATGTACGGATGAATCGGCAATGCCAGCACCCTCCGGCACAAATCTGCCGTTACAGACAAATCCACTTTTACACTGTCCATATCCCTGAACGCGCTCTGCCCGCTCATCGGTTTGGGATAGTACACCATCGACGGTATCTTCTTTTCTCTCAGATATGTCTGCAATCCATTTCTTTGCGCTTCATTGCGCATAATCACAGAATACTGTGCCCAACTGGAGTAAAAGCCTTCCCGGACTGTCGGCGTTTTTATCGTTTCCCGCAAACTTTCCGTATAACGGGCAGCAATCCGATTGACATCCGTCAGCTCATATTCTTGAAAAGCCGCTAACTTTATTTGTAAAATTGCCGCCTGCAGCGTGTCCAGGCGGGAGTTCATGCCGATACGAACATTGTCATATTTGTCTGATCCCTTCCCATGGACACAGTAGGAACGGAGCAGCGCCGCCCACTCGTCATGATCTGTGAAAACCGCTCCTCCGTCTCCGTAACACCCCAGCGGCTTTGCCGGAAAAAAGGAAGTAGTGGATATATCCCCAAAGCTGCAGGCTTTTCTTTCCCCAATCCGCCCGCCAAATCCCTGGGCTCCGTCTTCCAGTATCAAAAGCCCATACTGATCCGCAAGTCGCCGAATGTGCAGATAATCTGCAGGCTGCCCGAAAAGATCCACCGCCACGATCACACGGGGAGTAAGCTTACCTTCTTTCCTCACCTGTATAATCGCCTCCTCCAAGGATGTGGGAGACATATTAAAACTATCCTCTTCTACATCAACAAATATGGGGGTGGCTCCTTCATAAGCCGGAGTCTCACCGGAGGCAAAGAACGTAAAGTCCGGTACAAACACAGCGTCTCCCCTGCCAATTCCCCAGACCATAAGGGCAAGTGTGAGAGCATCTGTTCCGTTCGCACAGGTAATACAATGCCTGACTCCCACGTAATCTGCCAGTTGATGTTCTAATTCCGCTACCTGACTGCCGGAGATGAAATTTCCGTCTGCAAGCACCCGACTGACTGCCCGGTCGATGTCAGGCTTTAACGTTTGATACTGTCTTTGTAAATCTCTGAACTGCATGGCAATTCCTCCGTGCAAATGTTATTTGTCCTCTTAAAACCTTTTTCCTGTCTCATGAATCATTTTCTTCCAGAAAGGGCCATAGATCATCAAATTCCGCTGCCTTTAAGGATCCGTCCGGCATTACCTTTGATGCTATACGGGGTGCCAGAATGCCAAACTCCTGTGTCATTACTTCACAGATTACCGGCCCTTGCATCTCAAATACTTCCTTAACCTTTGACACAATGTCTTCTTTCGATTCAATCCTGACAGACGGCAGCCCATAAGCTTTTGCTACTGCGCAAAAATCCACAGACGGAACACCACTGTCCGGTCCCACACCAAGAAATCTATCATTCATGTAATTATGCTGATTATGCCGAATTAACAGATATCCGTGATTGTTATAGATAAATAACTTCACCGGTAACCTGTAATACGCAAGTGTCGCGAAGTCCTGTACATTCATTTGTGTTGCACCGTCTCCGGATAATGCTATCACCTCTCCATGTGCCGCCGCGCCCACTGCCGCTGCCCAGAATCCCATGGAAGAAAATCCGCCGGAAATCAGATATTTCTGGTTTTGTTTTAACAGCCATGATTGGGACACCACATTGCAGACACTGCCCGTATCCACCACTACTGAAACATTTTCAGGTGCGTTTTCAGAAAGCAGTTTGGTAAAATAGTAACTGTTAATGCCATCCTCCTTTTCATAGGACGGATCAACAACAGGATACTTTTTCATATTCCCATGACAATGAGAGAGCCATTCTGCGTGTGCATTGCTCTTCCAGTTTACCGAAAGCAGCAGCATTTCTTCCAGAAACGTTTTCAAATCCCTGTGTATGGAAATATCTACAGGAACATCGCCCTTTGACAATTCTTTCTCATCTATATCCACCAGAATCCTGACAGCACCCGGCGCAAGATGATCCGGATAGTAACCAGTCGTGGACTGTGACAATCTGCTTCCAAGGATCAAAAGCAGATCACATTCCTGTACAGCGAAATGACTTGCCCTGTCCCCATAAGCTCCGGGTCTTCCGATAAAAAGCCGGTTTGTGGATGGGATCACTCCCACTCCACCTCTGGATGTCACAACAGGAATGGAAAATCGTTCGGCAAACGACAAAAGCTCCTCCCTCGCACCTGCGCCCAATATACCATATCCTGCAAGTATCAGCGGTTTCTCTGCCCTTTCAACAAGCTCCTTTATCCTGCTCCAATCCACGGTATCCTCGGTGACCTTTTCCGGCACATATCCTGTCATATCGTCCGGAATCTGTCTGTTCTGTATATCCACAGGCACGTCAATCCAGACAGGGCCTTTTCTTCCACACATTGCCTCATGATATGCCCTCTCCATATGATACCTTATATCTGCAGGGTCCAGCACGGCTGCAAAATACTTTGTCACACCGCCCACCACATGGTCCAGGGTAATGCTCTGAGTACCTTTCGTACGTATTCCCGTTTCCATCTGATACTTTAAAATTCTGGAATTTGCCTGTCCGGAAAGCACAAACATCGGAGAAGAATCCGTATATGCTCCTGCAACACCGGTTATCGCATTAGTCGCTCCCGGCCCTATGGTTACAAGGGCAACTCCCGGAATTCCGCTGATTCTTCCCTCAGCATCTGCCGCCATAGCCGCAACCTGCTCATGTTGGCAGCATACTGCCTTCAGCTTTTCATTTCTCTGCAGGGAATCGGTCAGCCACATAGCCGAGCTGCCGGAAACCATATAAACTGTATTCACACCTTTTTTCTGTAAAAAGTCAAAGATATATTCCGATACTGTCACTTCCGTTCTCCTTTCTAACCTCAAATATCAGCCTGTGCACTGATAGAAATCATTTCATTTTCCTGCCGTTGTTATCACAGATATATCTTCTCCAGCCTTGCTCTGGTATGTAAATACCGTCTCTCCAATCTTTGAGGATGGTAAAATCGAGATACCCCTCAGCTTTTCTGCCACCTGTAGCACTTCATCCCTGCTGACCGGTGTCTTTGTGCGGACAGGGCGCAGGGACTGTCTTTCACCTTTCACCACCACTGTTGTCGTCACATTCCTTTTCGGATCAGTCCGCTCCTGTTCTGCAAAAACCGTTCCCCGCCTGCATCCGTTCCCCATATAGCTCTGACTGTCCTCATCCCACTTTATCTGACATCCGTTGGGGCATACCGTACATGTAATCGTATCGCTCTCAGGAAACCCCTTTTTCATACAATTACTCTTTTCTTCGTCCCAAATTTCCATAGGGTCTCCCTTGATAAAGCGGACTGCATTCCGCCCCGCCATCTCTCCCTGTTCTGACACATAATCTGCAAGGTCCATTACACGCCGGCAATTGCCGCATGAAAAAACACCCCGTATGCTGGTCTGCAAATATTGGTCCGTGTCCACGGCATTATTTGAGAGGAGTCTTATATTTGCAGTCTGTGCTACTTCATTTTCGGGTATCAGCCCGACAGAAAGCACTAAAGCATCACATTCAACTCTGCGCTCTGAGCCGGGCACTACATTTCCACTGTCATCCAGATCGGACAGCTCGACTGCTTCCAGCTTTCGCTTTCCGATAATTTTAGACACGGTCGTCCTTACATAGAGCGGTATTCCAAACTCATAAACACATTGGCTGACATTTCTCGCAAGACCTGTCGGTTCCGGCATAATCTCCGCTATTGCCAATACTTTTGCACCCTCCAGGGTCAGCCGTCTTGCCATGATCAGGCCTATATCACCGGAGCCCAGGATTACAATTCGCCTGCCAATCATGACATTATGCAAATTCATCAGATTCTGAGCCACACCTGCAGTAAAAACTCCCGCCGGACGGCTTCCGGGAATAGAAATGTTTCCCCTTGTCCGCTCACGGCAGCCGGTAGCCAGGATGATGGTCTTTGCGGCATACTCCTCTATGCCTTCAGAGCAGTATGCCGTCACTTTACGGTCTGCAGACATTTTCACTACATGACGGGAAGTCAATACTTCAACTCCCATGTTTTCCGCTTCCGCAACCGCACGGTCTGCGTATTCCGGCCCGGAAAGGGCCTCTTGATACCGGATCAGCCCAAAGCCATCATGAATACACTGATTTAAGATGCCCCCCGCATGTCGGTCACGCTCCAACAGGATTACGGTTTCTGCACCGGACTTTTTAGCGGCATAAGCCGCTGCCAATCCGCCGGGGCCTCCTCCTATAATTAGTACATCACATCTGCGCATTACTTCACCTCCCCGGAAAACATTTCGCTTCCATGCCCTCGGAGAGTGATTTCCTCTGCAGGTATATGGTAATCATGTACCAGCATATCCACGATCCTGCTCATGCAATAGCCGCCGTTACACCGTCCCGTCATGCACCATGCACGGTATTTGATGGAAGAAAGGCTTCTGGCCCCAAGCATATTCTCAATGGCATCGCGGATTTCCCTTTTTGTCACCGTCTGGCATCTGCAAATGATCTCACCATATTCCGGATCCGCTGCAATCAGCTTCTCCTGCTCTTCCTGGGGAAGCTCGCGAAAACGAGCCTTTCCCTTACGAATGGGATTGAAGTGATTCTTCTTTTCCAGCTTCAGGTGCCGGCCCAGCAGATCCCGTACCATTCCCGCAATCGGCCCTGCTGCCGTAAAGCCAGGGGATTCAATACCGATTAAATTAATCAGGCCCGGGCATTCTTCCTCTTCCCGGATCACAAAGTCCCTGAAGCCGCCTTCTTCCGGAGGCGCCTGCTTAGGACGTATCCCACAATAATTTCCTATAATATGTGTCCGTTCTATCGCAGGCAGTAATGCCTTAGCCTCCGCAAAAAGCTTATCCATGATTTCCGGTGTGGCAGCATAGTCTTCCCGGTCCTCCAGATATTCCGCGCTGGGACCAATGATTAAATTCCCGTCAATCGTAGGGGTAAGATGCACCCCCAATCCGCCGATTCCCGGCTTCGGCACAGGGTATGCCGGAATATCCAATAGCTTGTCTGCAATCTTATCCAGAATGAAGTACTCGCCCCTGCACGGGAAAATCTTATATTTCGTTATGCCAAGCATAGCAGATATTTTATCGCTGTACAGGCCTGCAGAATTAACCAAGTATCGGGCATAAAATGCCCCCTTACTTGTGTTTACGCAGAAAATATTGCTTTTCTTTTCAATCGCAGTTACTTCACTGTCAAACACAAATTCCGCACCATTGTCCACAGCATTTTCCGCATGCGCGATACAATAGGTAAAAGGATCAAATATGGCTGTATTGGGGGAAAGCATTCCGCCTATGCCACCTACCCCCGGCGCAATTCGGCGAATCTCTTCCGCATCAATAATCCTTAATCCTTCACATCCGTTCTCTTCCCCCCGGGCCTTTATTCCCTCCAATGCCTTCATGTCATCATCATCGAATGCCACCAGCACTTTCCCTGTTTTTTTGTAAGGAATGTCAAGCTCCCTGCATATCGATTCAAATTGTCGGTTTCCCTTCACACAGAATTTTGCCATTAAAGTTCCCGGTTTATTATTGAATCCTGCATGAACAACCCCCGACATACGCCCACTGGTGCCATAGGCCACATCACATTCTTTTTCCAATACAAGGATGCTGAGACAATATCGCGAAAGCTCCCTTGCTATCGTACATCCCACGGCTCCCGCACCGATAATAACCACATCATATATTTGTTCCATATTACTTATCAGCCACCCTCAGCTCACCGTCAATGGTTCCGTCTGCAATCCGTTTCTTCAGGCACTTAAGCCTTGTAACCTTCCAACCGTCAAAGGTCTCTTTGTCGAAATGGACACTGTCATAAAATTCCATCAGCTCCTTGCCTGCTTTCTCAATCGTCCACTCAGGATGATAGTAATCTTTCAGAACGGTAAGAATCTTTTCCGACGATACCCGATAGCTCCTGGGATCCGTATGCTCCCCTGTGAATGTAAGATCACTTCCGGGTACACATTTCTGTGCCATTTCAGCCAGATCCCTTACAGTATAATTGTTGTCATCCTTGCCGATGTTGAATACTTCTCCCTTTACAAGCTCCTCCGGCGCCTCAAGAACAGCCAGAAACGCATTGCTGATGTCTCTGATATGGGACATGGGCCTGACCGGTGTACCGTCACTTTTGATCTCGATCAGCTTATTGGTATAGGCATATCCCATAAATCCGTTAAACACAATATCGCACCGAAGATTGGGGCTGGCGCCATAAGCAGTTGCCGGACGAAGAATTGTCACAATAAAGTTGTCATCACACAGTTCCTTCAACTCGCCTTCGCACATCCATTTTGTCTTGGCATAAGCCGTAATGGGATTCTTGGGGCTCTCCTCATCAGCAGCTTTGCTGGTATCGGAAATACCATAAACGCTTTGAGACGATGCGTATGCAAATCTCTTCACACCGGCCTCTTTTGCGCATTTTGCAATTTTCATCGTGCCCTCATGGTTAATCGCATAGGTCAAAGACTCGTCAAAGTCTCCCAGCGGATCATTAGAAAGCCCTGCAAGATGAATCACATAGTCTATTCCGGCAAAATCTTCCGGTGTGCAGTCACGCACGTCCTTTTTGATCTGCTTCACCAGCTTCTGTGGTGCGGGCTTCAGGTAGCAGTCCTCATAGTATCCAATGTCATAGCCTACCACATCGTAGCCTTTCTCATCCGTCAGCCAGGGTACCATCACGGAACCGATGTACCCCAGATTTCCAGTAACCATAATTGTCTTAGCCATTTTTCTCTCCTTCTATGATAATAATTTAAAAAAGACCCTCTCAGGTCTTTGTTTACAAAGATTGCTGTCTGATTTCCAAAAATACCATGGTATTAAACGGTATTGCTTAAAATGTCCTTATAAATTCTTGCGATTCCATCTTCAAATGATATTTGAGGAGTCCACCCTGTGTCTTTCGTTAAAGATGTTATATCGGCACATAGATTCATAACCGGTTCTGAAGGATAGGGCAGATCCCCTATGCCGATGTTACCCCCCCCCACATGCAATAACATCGCTTATAGTATAAATATAATCTTTCAGCGGTATTGCTTCTCCCTTTCCGACACAGTAAATATGAGAACCACATACTTTTTTGCCAACAAGATAAAATGCCCTGCCTATGTCATCCTCAAAAAGATAATCCCATTTCTGTTCTGCCGGTGTAAAAGCACATCTCTCCCCCTTTATTAGCTTCCTTATGGTAGTCATAATCATAGAATTGGAACGATCATAAATTCCATACACAGAAAAAATTCTCATCCACACGCAATTCATTCCGAGGCTTTTTGCCAATATTGAAGCCATCTCACCGGCAGCAAGATGAAGAATCCCATCTACTCGTACCGGCCTGCATGGCGTATCAGGCGAAAAGCGCTGTACATCCTGTACTCCGTACTCCGACTGGGATCCGGCTCCGATAAACATTCTGCATTTCAGATCCGCAGCCGTCTTCACTGCCTCCAAAACCGTCTGAATATTCAACGATTTTATCAGCATATCTTCATATGATTCCTGATACGTTGCCGTCCTTGGCCATGCCAGATGATAAAATACATCACATTTATCATCAATCTTTGATGAAAGCTGCCCATACTCTTTCGTATCACATTCAACACAGATAATTCTTCTGTCTTCAGGAATTCGATTCCTTTTTTCTGTTCCCGGTTTTATAACTGCATATATCCTTTTCATCTCAGAATCATTCAGCATCGCCTTAATCAGACTGATTCCAATCATGCTGGTCGCACCGGTTATTACTGCCCTCTCCATTCTCACTCTGCTATTCCTTTTCAAAAAACTCTGAAATCTGCCTTAAACAGATTTGGTGTTCATTCTCTCCCTTTTGCTGACTCATAAAATACTCGGTCACCTGTTCCACCACCCTGTCACAGGATAAGCGCGGCTCCCAATCAAATCTTGTTAATGCCTTTTGTATATCCAGGCCAAGCGTCTCAGACTCCTTGACTTCAAATTTTGAACCTGCTTCCGCCTGTAATCCATCGTACGTATTTTTTATTTTGTGAAACACCCATGAAACCGTTCTAATGCCATCCGTCGTAGGACCTATATTCCATCCTTCCGAATATTCTTTCGGATTTTCATACAGATACCTTCCAACCGTCAAATATCCGTTTAACGCATCCAATACTGACTGCCACGGCCTTGTCTGATTCGGATTTCTCAGTTCAACAGTTCCTCCCCGTGAAACGGCGCTTAAAATACTCGGAATCAAACGAGATTCAACATGATCTCCTCCTCCCAGCACATTGCTGGCACGAACCGTTCCCACTCCAACCATTGTATCCCCTGTCTGTAAATAGGACTTCCTATACGCCCTGACGACATGCTCCATACATGTCTTACTCGTGGCATAGGGGTCTGCTCCTCCCAGCAAATCCTCCTCCTTGTATACGGCTCCATCCCCTTTGTTTTCATAAACCTTGTCTGTAGTTACTACAACTATGCTCTTTACCGATTTGCAATTTCTTAGAGCCTCCATGAGATTTACCGTTCCCATCACATTTGTCTCATACGCCTTCAAAGGGTCATCAAAACAGTCCTTTACAAGTGCCAATGCCGCCAGATGGAAAACAATCTCCGGTTGAAAACGCTGTATCGCTGCTTCAAGGGCCTTATAATCCCTCACATCTCCTGTAACATTTTCGATCAGTCTGTCTCCATCGATTTTTTCATACAAACAGCCTTCTTCGGGAGCAAGCGCATATCCCATGGCCTCTGCTCCAAGGTAATGTAACACTTGTGTCAGCCAGGCCCCCTTAAACCCCGTATGTCCTGTTACAAAAACCCTTTTCCCTTTGTAAAATTCCCGATTCTTTACATGCGCAGCTTTCACTTCATATCACCTCTCTACTTCAAATTCATCAATTCGTTAAACAAGGCTCTATCCATAGTCGGCTCCTGATCTTGATTTGGATTGCCAAACTTTAACTTTGGATATTCATACGTATTTCCTGAGATTTTTATTTCTATTAAGGCCGGCGCATCATCCGACAGCATTTCCCTGCATTTTCCCGTTTCCTCCATGCTGTTTATCTCCATAGCCCTTATTCCATAGGCCTCTGCAATTTTCGAAAAAGACGGTGAGGAGAATCCTCCCTCCGGCCTGGTCTGGTAATATCTTCCTTCAAAATATGTTTCCTGAAAATGGCGAATCATCCCAAGTGCGTTATTATTGAAAACAATAATTTTTACCGGAAGCTTATCCCTTGCAATAAACTGAAGCTCCTGGATGTTCATCTGCATACCGCCGTCTCCGCATATAGCGACGGCAATCTTGCCGCCACTGCCAAAATGTGCTCCAATAGCTGCCGGAAGTGCATGCCCCATGGCCCCCATGCCTCCACTGAAAAGCACACTTTGATTGTTTTTAATTTCAAACCATTGTGCCGTCCACACCTGGTTTTGTCCAACGTCCGTTGTTACCACAGCATTTTCCGGCACCAGCCTGCTTATATCCCTCATCAAAATATTGGGCGGATACATGTCAAAATCAGCAAGCTTTTCCCGAATCGTATTACAAACAGAGTTCCAGTGCGAATAATCCCTTTCCAGCTTCATGGATTCCATAATGTGCAAAGCATCCTCTGCATTCATGCAAAATCCGTATTCACTCTCATGAAGCTTATATTCCAGTTCTCCCTCGTCAATATCCACACGAATGATATTTGCCTCCGGAGCAAACTTTTCCCTGTTAACGCCCACCTGCCTTATATCCAGTCTCGAACCCACAGAAATAATCAAGTCACTCTTTGCAGCAATAAAATTGGCATATCTCTTTCCTGAAGCCCCCAAAAATCCAAAAAACAACGGATGATTTCCCAGAATATCAAAAGAAATCATACTTGTCATATAGGGAATGCCAAGATGGTCCACTACTCTTTTTACCAGAGGCAGTAACTCTTTTCTCTTTATACCATTGCCCAGGATCAGGCAAGGATATTTTGCATTCCCCAAAAGTGCCTGCAATGTTTCCGTAAATTTCTCTGACTGATCTCTGTGATTTTCAGTCTTGGGCGTATAACCTCTCAGGCTTTCCTTTTCTATATCGGAGCGTGTCACATCCATTGGCAGATCTAACAGTACCGGTCCCCGCCTTCCTTCCATTGCCATATAGAAAGCTTTCTCCAGATAATAGCGAATATCTTCCGCCTTCTCCACGTAAGCGCTGTACTTGGTTAAGGGCTCAACGACGGACACAATCTCACATTCCTGAAATGCCCTCTGGCGTACCTGCATATTTTTTGACGACTCATAGGTATTTACATTTCCGGTCAGGCATATGAGGGGGATGGAATCAAAATATGCGTGCCCGATCCCGGTAATCAGATTGGTCGCTCCCGGGCCGCCAATTGCATAGGCGACTCCCGGCTTCCCACTTGTCTGCGCATATCCGCAGGCAGCAAATGCCGCTGCCTGTTCATGATAGACCACATGCGCTGAAATTTTATCTTTGTATTTGTAAAAAGAATCTACAAGATTGGCCGCGGAACCGCCCGGATATCCAAATGCCTGCGTAACCCCTTTTTCAATAAGAAATTCAACAATATAATCCGTAACCTTCACTTAAAAGCCCTCCTTATATCTCTTTGAATCCGGCTTTTCCAAAAACCGTTATCTTTACTTCTGATGAACACCTTTCATTGATTTCACGGACGATTTCATCCACATACAGAGGTCCCAGTATAATGATTTCGTCTACCGGCTCTTCTTTAAAATGTTCCACACCATAGATCGGTACATGTGATGCCGGCGCAAAATGCCCTTGCTTAAAAGCTGCATTATCAATTATATAAGAAATTTTTTCACCGATTCCTGTCGTCGAAAGAACAGTAAAGGCAAAATGTCCTGCACACCATACCGCAACTTTCTCACCGTTCTCCCGTGCTTTGTCCACATGCTCTATCATTTTCATTGCCAGTGGCTGTACGTCCTTCCAGGATTCTTTCAAATCGTGAGGCTTGCGCTTCCGCACAATAGCATAAATATACAGCTTCCCGATTTCACCATGCTCTAAGACATCGAATCCGTTTTTTTGAAGTAAGAAGCGTAACGTGTCTTCATTATAGTACGCAATGTGATCCACCGTAATGTCATAAAATCCTCCTGGCCGCATAAGGTGCTCCAGCGATGCCACTTGCAGGAGTCCAACCCCGCCATCCACAAGATTTTTACTTACTCCCTGCAGCATTTTATTAGGATCAAGCAGCCGCGCCGGATAGGCAAAAGACACAAAAGCATCAAAAGGTCCGTTTTCCAGATTTTCATCCATATTTTCCGGATTCCCCTGCACCACATTCACCTTTTCCGTTTCACAGGCTATTTTCACAAATTCCGGATTATTTTCTATTCCATACCCCTGTATATCGAACTCTTCCATTTCCATGAGTGTCTTTAGAAAACCACCTTTTCCGGCGCCGACCTCAAGAATCTTCTTCCCCTGCAAATGATAGGTTTCTATCATATGTTTATATTGTTCCTTCCGCATTTTTATCAAGACATCCGAACGTTCTCCTGCCCTCGTTGAGTCCAAATAGTAAGGAACCGGCTCGCAGTCAAACTGCACAAGCCCACAGCCGCTGCATTGGCAAAAATTATAATCCACCGGTTTATCCTGATCCAAATTCTCCTTGTCAGGCAGATTTTGCGAATTAGCAGGCATATTTCTGCAAACATAAATCGGGTTTTCCAGAAGCGGCATCCCACATACAATACATTTCTTTCTAATCTTCATCACAACCTCTCTTGAATTACAGGAAAACAGCAGCAAAGCTGCCAAGTTTTTTATCTTTTTCAGATATAATCGGACTTCCTTCTATCTGTTCCAATGGCCATTTCACACCAATATCCTTATCATCCCATCGTATCCCGTCGTCATACTCACCATAATATTTTTCATTATATGTACACAACATCAGCGAATCCTGCAGTGCCAACGTTCCAACAGCGCAGCCGGCCGGTACATATACCTCCATTCCCTCATTCACATCAACCTCGATCCATCGCTTGAACGTGACACTCTCACTTCGGATGTCAACCACTGCACACCAGAGCTTACCACTGATACATCTAATCAGCTTAGCCTGCTCTTTTACCCTCTGAAAGTGAAGCCCCCGCAATACTCCTTTCTTACTTCTGATAGTGAGGATTTCCTTTGGTTGAAAGTGAATATCATGTTCTTTAAAAACTTCTTCCGAATACTCCTTAACTCCAGATCCCCGAAAATCTGATGAAGAAAATGGCATGATTTCATATACACCACTTATGCTCTTTTCTTTAAATTCATAACCCCTATTCATTTATATTTCCCACCGTTTTGTAATCACAAAATCATTTACCATTCTCTACTGAAGATGATCTGTAATCGCAGACATAATCTAAATATTGATTGACTATGTCTTGAGGACTCGAGGACTCAAAGCCCATCTGTCTTGCTCGATCACAATTTAACCAAAATAACCCTTCCGGCTCTTTTTTTAGAATCCTTGAATCAGAATGAAACCTTCTTTTAATCATATTGGCAATCTCTATATTGTTTAATGTTTTGTCACAAGCCAAATTAACTATTTTATATTCAAATACTTGTCCACCAACCGAAGCAATAATTAACTTTTCTACAAATTTAGCTATATCGCAAATACATACAAAATTCTTGGACTCGAAATCAGAGATTTCCACATCTTCACCCAGCATTATCTTGTCAACAATATCTACAAGCCATATATCATGCGCACCCGGACCAATGATCCCCGGAAGACGAAAACCGATAGTATTTAAATCTGCTGCTTCTTGAAAAACCTGTTCCGCTATATATTTCGTTGCACCGTACTTGCTGGGATTATTTATATCGGCTGATTCATCGACTTCTAATGTTTGTATCTCCCCATACACACTTCTCGTTGAAAAATAGATTATAGTTTTTATTTTGCTTCGACGCGCATATTTAACTATTTGACGCGCTGTATCAATATTATTTCTTATATATTCTTCAATACTATCGCCAGACCGCGAACATGCTGTATGGACAATGGCGTCAAATTTCTGGCTTATATATATTTTTTCTGACAAATCTTGTTGTACGTATTTAATGTTTGATCCCTCAATTGAGGGGCAGGTATGCCGATATGTCGCGGTTACATCATAACCACGTCTTGCCAAAAACTCTGTAATGTATGACCCTGCAAATCCACTGCCGCCAGTAACCAAAATATTCATTTTCCTTATTACCTCTCATTGTCCTTGGGTAATCTTTCTACAATGCCGGAGCATCCGAATCTGCCGGCAGAAATCTCTGCTTGATGAACTGTTGCTCTCTTTCATATCCGATTTCCATATCTGTTTCTCAAAAGCAGGTGTATGTTTTCATAACGGACAAGCCCCGGCATTTTTCTAAAAAGTGTGGACTAATTTGAATACTCAGGATAAAATATATATTCAGCAGTAGCATTATCACGATGCTTAATAATGCACGGATTGCCAAAAACTACTGAATGTGACGGAACATCACAATTTATATATGTATTGGGTGCAATCAAAACGTCATTTCCTATCTTGATATTTCCTACAATTGTTGCGTTTATTCCTATCCATACAGAATCTCCGATTGTGGGAGTTCCTTTTCGACTTCCACGATTCTCTTGTCCTATTGTTATGCCTTTATGGATGCAGCAATCCTTTCCAATAACTGCTCTTTCGTTAATCGTTATACAAAATGCGTGGCCAATATATAACCCAGGCCCTATTGTGCACTTAGGCGATATTTCGATGAGCGACCTTCTGGCTATTATTTTATACAAACAACGGTAACATAATTTAATAATGCCTGTAGAAGACTGAACTTTCCTAAACAATTTCTGAAAGTATGGCATACCCCCCCCAAATATTTTGACATATCGCTCCTCAGTACAGCATTATTCATTTTATAATATCCTCCTTCGAATTTAGCAGAGACATTTACCCTGTACCTGCTCACATGCACACATACTCTTTTTTGTTTTACCGTGCCAGCCTGGATACAATATCAGGGTCTGCACCTGCTTTATTTCTGTATTCGGCACAGACTTTCCTTCTTACCCGATTTCTATATCTGTTTCTCAAAAGCAGGTAAAAGCCAATTACCGGAAGAAATATTGTACTGATTACGGTCTGCATGGGCATGATGCGAAAAAAGAAGCCCAGAGCCTGTTTCCCAATCTCGCTTCCCCGAAACAGCGACCGATAGGCACGGAACCATAATATTAACAAGCTGTGACGCATACTGTAACGGATCATGCTATGGATCTCGCTTTCGGTAAAACCATGGTTAATTGCAAAATTCATGTCACGGAAATAACTTATTAAAAAGCTGTAATCTTCCTGCCCCGACCACGTTTTCTGTCCGCCGGCCATAACATTGATATGGTCATCCAGGTATATGCCGCCCCTGGATGCCGCACAAAATGTAGCCCCCAGCTGAGGATTATCATCTTTGTTTTCATCCGCCACCTCCTGCCACGCACTTTTCAGGAAGAGATTGGCAGAGGAAAAAAGCGTTTTCCCGCCAAAACGATTATGGACGGCAATCACGCCTGATTTGCCATCCGCTATATATCCATTCTTCTGGAACAGATAAGATGTCAGCTCCCCGATCTGCGCTTTCTCATCTTCCGGATAACCATCAAGCCTTCCATATGCCAGGTAAATCCATCCAATATCAGGATGTTCATGGACAGTCTTGAGAATTCTGTCCAGGCATCCCTGCAGAATATAGTCATCATCACCAATCATCCAGATATACCTTCCTGTGGCCAGCTCAAATACCTTTCTTCCGTTGCCCACAATTCCTATGTTAGTCTCATTGATATTGACTACAATATGTGTTTTCTCCTGCATTTCAGTCAGGAACCTTTTGGTCTCCTCTATTGTCTTTTCTTCCGGATTAACGGAAACCACCACCTCTATTTCATCGGAATTAACCCTGCAGACCTCGTCGATGGTTCTTGAAAAAGTATATTTAAATGTTTCGATCCTGTTGTAGATCGGAAAGCACAGACTGATTAACTTACTCATACTGTATGCCCTTTCAATAGTCCCATTTGATCCATGGAGCAGATTTCTTAGCTATCATCTCTTCTAAGGTGACTTTTTCCCTCATATTGTCCATACACTGCCAGAATCCTCTGTGCAGATAGGACATCAGCTGTCCCTCACTTGCAAGCCGTTCCAACGGTTCCCTTTCAAATACGGTATCGTCGCCGGCAATGTAATCAAAAATCTCCGGATTAAGCACCATATATCCGGCATTAATCGGAGCCTGGTCAACTACGTTTTTCTCCCGGAATGATTTTACTGCATTATTGCCTCCGATATTTAGGACACCCTTTTGCTGCTCCTGCATGACAGCCGTGAGTGTGGCTGTCTTCCCATGTCCTTTGTGGAATTCCAATAACTTATTTATATCTACGTCACAGACGCCATCTCCATAGGTCATAAAAAACGGCTCATCCCCCACATACTTCTGTATGCGTTTGATGCGCCCGCCTGTCATCGTATTCAGCCCGGTATCCACAATGGTAACCTTCCAGGGCTCTATATGCTTTTCATTCACTTCTACAATTCTGTCGCCGCTTCGATAGTCAAATGTCACGTCCGAATTGTTCAGGTAATAATCGGAAAACCACTCTTTGATAGCATATTGCTTATATCCGGCACAAATAATGAACTCATTATATCCGTAATAAGCATACTCTTTCATAATGTGCCAGATTAGCGGCATACCGCCAATCTCTATCATCGGTTTCGGCTTAAAGACAGACTCTTCTGAGATCCGCGTCCCCAGGCCTCCTGCAAGAAGTACAATTTTCATTTTATATACACCTCCCTGTATATACAAAGATTAACGGGTACAATATTTAAAGTACATCGCGTGGTATGCAGACATTGTCAACTTTCCGTATGCCACCTGGCCCTGAACTTTCTCCATATATGAACTGACAATGGAAGAACCAGTAAATTACCCAGAAAATAGCCCCAAAAAATAAAATCCAATCCCATATGATAAGTAAGCACAAACGTCAGCAAGGCACTGCTTACACCCAGCAGAACAGACGGTATCAAAAATGGCTCTTTCTTATGTGCCCTCAGGTAGGTAGACATAGCATATGAAATCATGGAAATAAAATATGCACCACACAGGGCCATCATTGCCTGTCCGAAAAGGAGTCTGGACCAGATCAGCTTATTCAGGAAAGGAATCCTTTGCGTCAAATATAATGCACATATACCAATTGCATAAACAACGGAAGAATAAATCAGATTCCGCTTTAGAAGGGAATCCATATAAGGCCACTCCCTTTTTTCCACTGCCATGTTATATTTGGGAATTGAGATCAGGCTCCATGCGTTTGATACGGAGTAGATTGCCTGCACAATGGATAACGAATATCCAACCTTACCTGCCGCACTGGATCCAAACAAAGAAAATACTAACGGATTATATATCTGCGAAGCAAAGTAGCCGGAAATCCAACTGACTGCATATCTGCCTAAGAGCGGCACAAACTCTTTCTTCCAGGCAATTTCTTCTCCGCCTTCCTCTTTCCATAACTGCATGACGGAAGTTCCAAAATGTTTTCTAACGGAAAGAAATGCAACACTGCCCTTTATAAACAGCGGAAGCGATAAAGCATACAGCCCCATCCCTGCTGCCAGGAACACGATTGTAGCCACACAGTGAAAGACGCCCGAAAGTGTATGTGTCCTTTGCGTTATGGCAAATTGATCGCATCCCTCATAAAAGGATAACGCTACCTGTGAAGAAAAAACATATACACTGCTTATTGCATAGAGAATCCAGGGCATCAGCCAGTTGACATTGTCATTGCCTCCCGAAAACATTATAAAACCGACAATAATAATGGTAACAAGCGCAATTGCAAGTACTATCCTCATCCATCGAATAATGAATCTGAACAGGGATGACATTCTTTTGATATGCTCTGCTGATCCGACAAATCTTTTATCTGATTTGTCAAGTTGCAAATATGCGTATTCATGCGCCGCAAATTGAGTCATAATGGAAGTAAATCCTAAATCCGCAAAAGTTGTTAATGCGGCAATACTTCCGAATGTATACCAGTACCCCTGTTGGTTTTCATTTAAGAATACCGGAACAAAAAGCACAATTATCGGGTTCAAAAAGATTTTTACAATGTAATTAACAAAGGTTGCAAATACATCCGGCTGGAGCAGGGATGTAATAAATTCTTTCACTTTCTTCATAATACTACACTCTGATACGGAAACCCCCCTTTCTTTTACAACTTATATTAACCGCTTTCAGATTTCCTGTAACCCCCACACTGAAAGCAATAAAGGGAATATAATTTGTTATAGTAAGTACATTTGTAGCCAAAGCGATAAACATAAGAGCGGTCAATATCATCATCTGTGGTAATCCCTTTGCCTTTTTCTGTTTCGTATACGCTGATATATAAAAAGACAACGTTATCACAAAAAGTACACTGCCTCCATCATGGAGCAAACTCAGATATTGCGAATCCCATAAAAACTCATCCAGGATCGGCACCATCCCTACCCCAATAACAGGATGCTTCAAAAAAATAGCAAGTGCCCCGGCCATACCGGATGTTGCATTTGGATCCCCCATATTAATGCTGCTTCCATATCTGCTCTGAAATACTTGCAATGGCTTTAAAAGCAATCCGAAATAGTATTTCACCACTCCCATATGTCCGGAGCAGGCCGCTACTAATACAGTCACGCCAAACGCTGCCAGCAAAAGACTTATAAATTGAAGAAACAGTTTTCCATATTTTTTCCCTCCATAAATCAGGGAACGCATCAGGAAAATAAACCCTATCAGGGGAATACCTACGATAACCGTTTTACTGAATGCCATAAATCCCAGTAAAACAGTTGATGCCAGTAATAAAAGATTGTTTATTCCCATTTTCTTTTCCATCAATATAAACGCAAAAATAAAAGAAAAAGCAAATAATATATATCCTCCTAGTAATGTCGGGCTGAATGTAGCTCCATATATTCTGGAAAACGCCCCCAATTCATTTATTACCGTGTCTAAAGGGGCACTCTTGCTGGCAGTTGCATATAGCTGTTTCGTAATCGTATATCCCGCATTAACGTTTGTTAACTGCAGCGCGCCAAACAGCATATGGCAAATATTTGCTCTGACGATAGCTTTCCTCAAAACCCAAAAAGGACTATCGACCCGTCGAAACAGAAGTATGCACCCAAATGTCCCAAGCGCAAGATTTAATAACCCTGCTAACGGAATTATCACTGCCTGATTAAATACTCCGTTTAATACACCCGCCAGAAGCGTGAGGCTTATTGAACCTACCTGAAACAGTAAAAAAGCATCTCTGTTTCTCCCTATTTTGCCGCTTCCAAAATAGCCTGCGCATATAACAAACAATATGAAAGTGATAAAATAGCTTCCATTCACTTCAAACGCACCATATCTGAATACCGGACAACAAAAATATCCGAATAATATCAAAGACAGACATTGGTCAAAATATCTGCGTCTCCACAAATACAGAATAGCCAAATATAATACCAAACAAATCAAAAAATTAATAATCCACATTATTGTTATAATCCTTCTTCTTGCAGGTTATGAATTCCCATAAATATTCTCATGGTATTCAATTTTATTCAAATATTTTCTGAAAACACTTAACTACAAGGGATTTTATCCGGTTCCATCCGTTATGCTTATACCCTTCCCATAAAACCGCATAATGATTAAAAATCTCAATCCGGGTCAAATCAAACATTACTTTCATTTGTGCAATATGCAGATTGTGATAAAACGGGCTGCAAATAATTTTTCCATCATCATATTTACTCCAATATCCAAGATCGAACTCCGGTAATTTCCGTATGATCGTCTCCAGTGTTTTATTGCATATATTCAAAATCTCCTGATCGGATGATACAATGCAATAATCCCTCAATCCCCAATATGAGAAAATCCATCCGTTTAATATTAACGGCGCATACGTGTACTCATATAGATATATATCATCATCCAGATATTTTGCTGTCCCCCCCTCTTCAATAGGAATAATCATAAAATATACTGCTTTTTTTGCTCCGGTAAAATATTTTTCATCTCCGGTTTCTTTATAGGCCCTTAATAATAAAGAGGCGCCTTCTCCCTGGGTCATGGAGGAATATGGCTGCTCCTTATTTTCATATTCAAAGACCCTCCATCCGCCATTGCTTTCCTGATTGTCTAATGCCCAGTTTGAGCATACTATCATACGCTCTCTCATGATTTCGTCTTTTGATTCTAAAAACAAGTCATATGCCCCTAAGCCATATTGAAAAACTGCGGTAGGAAGATAAATCTCTTCTCCGGTACCAACATCTACCTTTGGTAAAGAGAGACCCTCTTCTCCAAATTTAGATACCTTTTCAGTTAAATTATTGTAATATCCATTGATTTGATCTTTCCTATAATATTTCCCTTCATCTTGTTTCACATGATACACGCTGTTTCCAGTAAGCATCTTAAACCATTTTTTTATATTAAAAAAACTAATAGCCATTTTTATCTCCCTCCATGAGCTGGTAACATACTATGAAATTCAAGATACTGGCTAATTCATAAACAATTTATTGTGCTGCAAAACAGGGAATAGTTACGATCAGCCGATGAATCCTCCTCCCACTTTTTTCGAGACATATTTCTCATGGCAAAATGCGATTTTCTATCCATTTTAATCATATTTAAAATTATTTTTGATAAACTAATTTTATCCAATTCAGAAGAAATCAGAATTCCATTAGATTCATCTACAAGTTCTGAAGTCCCGCCTACATCTGTTGCTATAATGGGTATTCCAAATGACATCGCTTCCATGATAGAAACAGGGATTCCCTCTGTAGTGCTAATATTGCAAAAGTACATTACCTCTTCATCCTGATAGATTTTCAAAACCTCTTCATTGGAAAGTCTGCCTTTGATCTCCACATGTGATTTGCATTTTGCGCAGGAAATTGTTTTTTCTATAATTTCTCTCTCTGCCCCATCACCAATACAAATCCACTTCAAATCGGTTTCTTCTTTTGCAGCAATGCAGAACGCCTCCGCAAAAAGACTCATCCGCTTTAATTTTTCCAAATTGCAGCATGTGACAAGAGTCCGTCTGGCTTTATACGGGTTCAGCCCATAATCTCTTGTTCCCAGACGTGCTGTAATCACTTTGTCTTTTGCCCAGGGATACTTTTCTGTCAAATAATCCCTTCCGTGATTCGAACACGGAAAACATGTGATTTCCTTTAATAATACATCTTGAAAAGGATGATACCCCGTTAAAACCCTTTCCCAATATAAATCGTAGCCATGCGCACGGGATATGGTAATAACCTTACTACCATGTTTTTTTAAATCTTTTGACAAAAGGTATGCCGCTGCAGCCTGGTAGGAAAACCAAAAACTATATACTACCACATCATCTAACTGAATCCCTTCCGCTTTAATACATCTATATATTTGCGTTGAAATTGTTTTTGCACGCCCCCGGACATATAAGGAAGCAATTAGCCGTTTAAGAGAATACTGTTGAATACGTAACTCAGAATTTTTATAAAACATTCCTTTCAAAATATATTGGATATACTTTATTTTTGAAATCGTATTGCCCAATGGAAAGCATTTTGCATTCGATGGGATGTCCCGGGTAAACTTCACATTAGAACTCCCATTTATTGAAAAAATATATATTTCTTTAAAATTTTTACAGATATATGGCAACTCGTTTATTAAAAATGGCTCACCAAAGAAATATGGAAATTGACTCGTTATAAGAATTAGTTTTTTCAACTCTGCTCCTTCTTTATTATATTGCCCTATTGCCTCCGCAATTGCGTTCCTGTTTTCTTATTCCTTTGATTAAATAGTTCCATTATATGCTCCTCTTTATCTTTTGGCATCCTCTTAAATACACAATTATCCGGTATGATAAACTCATGTCTTTGGTCCGCCATCTCAATAGCGCTGACGAGCATATCTATCTCATTTTCATATATCCTCTGTGCCACAGAATGAAATGTATCATATGGCTTTATAAATATCTCTCTCCGCTCTATGATTTCACCAGCATCCACGTAATCTCCCAAAAAATGAGTTGTCACGCCCAAAGGCAGATCATAATAAACAGACCACTTATACGCATCCAGTCCTCTTGCGTAAGGGCTGTATCCGGGATGGGAATTTATAATTCTATGCGCTCTGACTAATGGATCCGGCAATAATCCGGCCCCACACAAAAGATAGATGGCATCATTTTCTTTAATGGTATTCTCGAATGGACCTTCTATATATTCGTAACCCAAATTGTGGCATAATTCTTTTGGATCCGGTATATTAAAAATCATCTCCGGCCGATGAGAAACCAAAGGCTCAAACTTTTTTGTATATGTCATTGCCTGTGCAAAGACTGTTACGTCAGTATAACCTTTCGCTTTTAACAAGCACAGCGTGTCATAGGTTTTCCTATGCTTTTGATCGTATGTGAGCACACCTATATTTTTCATGCCCCTCATCTTCCAAACCTTCCTTTGAAATCCATCGTGGAGCACTCCTTAAGCGGCAGTTTCACAGTTTTCCCCTCTGCCGCCGATTTATAAACCGCCAGCACAAGTTCCAGCGCTCTCTTTCCTGCTTCGCCGTTTACATAAGGCTCTCTATCATTTACTACCGCATCAATCATGTCCGCATATAACGGCGTATGCCCGTATCCATAAACATTAGGCGGGTTCTCCGCAAAGTTCGCAATCACTTCTTCCGAGTTCTCCAGTGAATCCGCAAACCGCCATTCCTCGATCTTATTGACGCTCTGGCCGCCTGCTTTCACAGTTCCTTTTTCCCCAAATAAATAGAGGGTTTCCTCCAGATTCTTTGGAAAAATATCCGTGGTTCCCTCTATAATACCGTATGCCCCGCTTTTAAACTTTATAATTGCAATTCCCAAATCCTCTGCTTCAAGGTACATGTGGTTCAGCTGATCCGTCATCCCTATAACTTCTTCTACATCATCTCCCATCATCCACCGGAGCAGATCTATGTTATGAATGCACTGATTCATCAGCGCGCCGCCGTCCTGTTCCCACGTGCCGCGCCATTTCGCCTGTTCGTAATAATTCCTGTCCCTGCACCAGCGGATATGTGCTGTCCCGTAGAACATCCGCCCGAAGCGTCCCTCTTCCAACGCCTCCCTGATCTTCTGCACAGACTTGTTAAACCTGTTCTGATGATTTGCGCAGACCTTAACACCTTTTTCTTTTGCAGCCTTTATAACTGCATCGGCATCCGCAAGTGACAGGGCGATGGGCTTTTCTATGATCACATTACAGCCACCCTCAATACAGTCCAAAGCAATCGCCGCATGTTTTCCTGATTCCGTGGCGATTGCCACTAGTTCCGGTTCTTCTTTCTCCAGCATTTCATGGTAATCTGTATACTGATGGACATCTCCCAGCCCAAACTTTGATACCTTATCCTGCATCGCCCTTTTATCGATGTCACAGACAGCTACAAATTCCAATCCATTTTCTTTTGCTGCCACGATGTGGTTGGGCGAAATCCGTCCGCAGCCTATCAGCGCATACCTCATGTCATTTATGCCTCTTTCTTCTACAAGATCTTCCGCCATCTTTTCCTGCACAGCACTGATAGCGGATTTTTTCTACAGTACCTCGATATTACTGCGGTCTTTAATATCCTTCATCACGTTCTTGGTATCAAAGACTGCCTTCGCGTTCTTCTGAACCATATCATAATCCACGTTATGGTGGGCTGCCGTGACCATCACCAGGTCAAAGCTCTGCACTACTTCCGGCGTAAGGTCCTTGAGGCTTTCAGCGCTCTGCCCGTACATATTTTTAAATGACGGCACCCATGGATCATAGTACTCCACATCCGCGCCGACTTTTTTCAATTCCTTCATTACACGGATAGCCGGAGATTCGCGGTAATCATCAATGTCATTTTTGTAGCTTACGCCAAGCATGAGCACCTTTGCCCCATTGATGGCTTTTTTATGGCGGTTCAGGATATAAATTGCCCTTTCCACGCAGTATTCCGGCTGTCCATCATTGATTACCATGGAGTTCTCAATCAACGTCGTATGAAAACCGTACTCCCTCGCCTTCCATGTCAGGTAATACGGATCTAACGGAATGCAGTGCCCGCCCAGCCCCGGTCCTGGATAGAACGCCTGAAAACCGTATGGCTTTGTCTTAGCCGCATCAATTACTTCCCAGACGGAGATGCCCATCTCTTTACAGAGACGCCCGATCTCATTGATCAGGCCGATATTGACATTGCGGTAGGTATTTTCGAGAATCTTTTCCATCTCCGCCACCGCGGGGGATGACACGGTAAACACTTTCCCATCCAAAACTGCCCTGTACATGGCGCTGATAACCTCTGCCGCATCTTCGCCGATAGCGCCCACTACTTTCGGCGTGTTTTTCGTCTTATAGATTAGGTTTCCGGGATCCACCCGTTCCGGTGAGAAGCCCAGATAAAAATCCCGGCCGCAAGTGAGACCGGAATTCTTCTCCAGAATAGGTTTTATCAGTTCTTCGGTTGTCCCCGGATAAGTGGTGGATTCCAGCACCACCATTGTCCCGGGCTTCAGATACTTTGCTATGGCTTCTGCAGAGTCCCTGACATAGCCAATGTCGGGCTCCTGGTGAATATCAAGGGGAGTCGGGACACAAATCGCGATGAAATCAACATCCCGGACAAAGGAGAAGTTGCTTGTCGCTGACAGTATTCCTTTCTCTACAAGCTCCGCCAAATCGGAATCCACTACATCCCCGATATAGTTGTGTCCCTCATTCACAAGCCTGACCTTTTCTTCCTGCACGTCGAAGCCGATCGTTTTAAACCCGGCCTTCGCCTTCTCCACCGCAAGCGGCAGGCCCACATATCCAAGGCCGACCACTCCGGCGATAATCTCTCTCCGCTTAATCTTTCCAAGCAGTTCTTCTTTCATTCCCATGATGCACTCCTCTGTCTTTTCCCGAATATTCCAATTAGGATATCCGGCCGCTGTGTTCGTGATATTACTGCATGCTTCCTTTCTGCCTGAAAAGCCTTTCAAATTCTTCCGCCAGAACATCATAAGTGAAATGTTCCAGCACCGCTTTTCTTCCGCGCTCCCCCATCTCCCACCGTTCTGTCTCCGGCATACGGTACAGCTCTTCCATGGCTTCTGCGATCTCATTCGTCTGTCCCGTCCTTATTGTAATCCCGCACCTATAGTCCTCCACCGGAGAACCGGGTGCATCCACGGCAAAAAGAATCGGCTTTGCCGCCATCATGGAATCATACATCTTATTCAGGCAGATACCGAACCGGTACAGCGGAGACCGCAATAAGCTTATGACAGAACAGTCAAAATACCGCAGCAAATCCGGCACGGCTCTCTTCGGCACCGGCGGCAGAAACAATACGTTGCTGATTTTTTCCTTTTCTGCCCGTTTTACCAGCCGTTCCTTCTCCACCCCGTTGCCCACAAGAACAAACTGAATCTTTTCTTCCTTTACTACTTTTGCAGCATCTAATATTACATCCAAGGCATTTGACAGGGCATGTCCGCCAAAATAGCCTGCAATAAATTTTCCGTCCGCTTTCAGTTTTTCCAGTACCTTCCTATGACTCTCCGGCAACGGTTCCGGATTCTCCCAGTCTTCTTTCACAATCCCGTTTGGTATCGTTACAAATCTCTCCGGTTTCATCCCGTGCTCCGTCATGTACTCTTTGGCTGACGGCAAAAGTGATACCACATGAACCGAATGACGGTAGGCACAATTCTCTGCCAACTGTATCAGTAATACAAAAGGGTGGTATCTGCTCATTCCTCCCAGCTCTATCAGCGTTGCCGGCCACATATCATGCACCTCATGGATCAGCTTTGCCCTGCCCTTTTTCGCAATCCGCTGCCCTGCATAGGTATCCAGCGGATAGGTGGACGATGTAATCACCACATCCGGCCTGTACTCTTTTACAATCTTTCCCGCATGCAGCCACAGTTTCCCCACAAACCGGAACATAGTAAGGGCTCTCTTTACGCCGTTTCCTTCATACTCTCCGGCTTTGATCCAGTGATATGTTATGCCGTCAATGTCCTCCGTCTGGAAATCCTTCCGCACTTTCGGATTTTTTATCCTAAGATGGGAGTAATCTGCCGCAATCATATCCACATGGTGCCCCTTCTTCGTCCATTCCCTTGCAAAGTAATAAGGTCTGAACTCCATCCCCATCTCCAAGGATCCCGCATAGTGGTTAATCAGCAGTATGTTCATACTTCCTCCCCACCCGCAATCCTGTCCTTTTCCACTCTACAGGTTGCCTTTTGTCCTTTTTTACTGCAGACACAGGAAATAATGTATCTGTTCTCTTCTTTTATAGATCTGTCAATGTATCCGTCCAATGTTCCTAAAACATTGGATAACCACTTTGTCCTTCCAAATACCCCCCAAAAACCAAAAGTCCGAAATTTTATCGTCTGGAATTCTTTTGTCAGTTCCTTTATTTCATCTGTAGTTAAATATCTCCACCTGCTCCCCCAGCCTGTAAATTTCTTTCGTGCAAACTGATGTACCGGAGATGCTATCAGATTTTCACAAAAACAGAGTGTTCCATTTTCATTCAATGCCGCATAAATACTCTCCATTGCTTGCTTCTGCCTGTCAAAATTGTCATCGTACCCCACTCCCCCCAGAACGGATTTAAAACAGATCATGTCAAAAACATTCTGATACGGAATTTTCGTCGCATCTATCACCTCATATTTTATTTTGTTTTCTACCCCATACTTTTGATGAAGCAATTTCGCGTTTTCAAAACTATCTCCGCTGACATCCGAGCAGATAACCTCAGCGCCCTTCAGCGCCCAATATAAGGATAGGCCCCCTCCTCTTCCACCTATATCCAGAACCTTCTTTCCTTTCATATCATCAAATTGCTTCGTCTCTTCCCAGTATTCAATTGCTCTCCACCAGTTTTTAACATCCCACTCCACAATATCTTTAATGAGTTCTTCCGGTTTATCAGCTTTTCTTTTCATCCTTTCAAATTCCTCTCTCAATCCATTCCTTTACAAAGTAATAAGGCCCGAACTCCACCCCTGTCTCCGGAGCGCCTGCAAAACGGTTTGCCGGTAATATCTTCATCTTTCCGCTCTACATTTTTCCGCAGCATACTCTTTCGGATATGAAAATTTCCTTTTCCCTAACAGTCGCAGGATAATAACCATAATTGTCCTGAAAATCAGCTCAACATCATACCATAAAGTCCAGTTATCCACATAGTACAAATCCATGGCCAGCTTAATGGGCATTAACTTTTCAATATAGGCTTGGTCCGTATCTGTATCCGATAAATACCGGTCTCCGTGGGTATAATTAAAAATACTGCCAGGACTTGCCAGTCCGGGCAGAACCTTCAGTGTTCTTTTCTGTTCATCAGAGTAGTATTTGTTCACGATCCCCACATCTTCAGGCCTTGGCCCGATCACAGACATGCTGCCGTTCAAAATATTAAAAAGCTGCGGGAGCTCATCTATTTTTGTCTTGCGAAGAAGCCTTCCAAACAAAAAAACGCGCGAATCATTTTTCGCCGTAATACTTCCGCTCCGATCTGAATTTACACGCATTGTTCTAAATTTATATATATCAATGGGATTCATCTCTTTTCCCATACGTTTGGCTTTATATAATACCGGCCCTCTGTCAGATATTTTAATCCCTGCTGCAGCAATTATCATAATGGGCGATAAAATCACAGCGGCAAACACGGATAATAATAAATCGAAAATTCGTTTTACCGCATAACTTTTATTTTTCATGGCACTACCTTTTTATTCTTCTGACTGTCATAAAAACTTCCGCAGCGTCCATCGTACATTGATTGCCAAAAAACCGCGCTGCATTTTCCAAAGCTCTTTCCGATCGGGGATGTGGGTATTCCCTTATTTCCGATTGATAAGCTCGAAATGCTTCCGATTTCTTATGAATCGTTTCTGTAATGTCTACCCACGTATCAGGCACAAAATTTCTGGGATAACCCCACTCCGTACTGCTCACGGTATAAAACGTTAAAAACTCCTCTATCCACTTGTCCAAAGGACGAAATGCAACTGTAGCAGCTTCAAACAAAATTTTATGATCTCTGTTGACGTCTCCTCCCCACTGACAATATACGATGTTGGGCTTAATTTCATTGGATATGTCTTCCAGGGGAGAAATAATATCAACCAGCGTATAGGTATCTAACCGCTGATCCGGGAATTTCAAATGAAACACTTGCCTGACTCCCAATATTTCTGCCGCCTTTTTTATCGCTTCGGCTTGTCCCACATCCTTTTGATACCGTAAGGATTCCCCTTCGCAGGCAATGACCGAATATACTTCATCGCCCGCCTGAACATGCCGTGCCACTGTTCCTCCGACGCCCAGCAGCTCGTCATCCGGATGGGCGGCCACCACCAATACCTTTTTCATTTCCATACCCCGCATGTTTCCCCTTGTGTAAAGCAGCCGCTAAAATCAGCTTCCGTCAAAGTTCTTCCTCTGTATGTTTTTCCCGCTTCCTCCTCAAGTTCATGTATAATGATTGCTCCCGTTTTGCAAGCCACCTGAATACCGCAGGCATCCTCCACCGGACTGTATACGTTTCCGAGAATTGCCCCGGGACATTCGTTCACCAGGTTTCCCGGCAGTAAAGACGCCGACCAGATATAATATTTCTTTTGATTGAAAAAGGAGAAAGCTCCGGGATAAGGAACCGTCAGAGCACGAATAAAATCATATATCTTTTGACTGGATTGATTCCAGAAAACAAGACCGTCTTTAGGCCTTCGACGAGGCAGAACAGGTTCTTCCGTTATATTCTTTCTGAGCATCACCGGACCCAAATTCTGCTCCAGGCGCTCAATCAGGCGCAGCAGCATGTCCGTATTCGTCAACGCAACCTGATCATATAATGTGGCGCACGTATCATAAGGACTAATTTCAAAGGCCGTCTGATCGATAATATCACCCTGATCAACTTCCTTATCCAGCCACATCAGGGAATTCCCACACTCCGTTTCCCCGTTGATAATTGCCCAATTAATCGGAGCGCTTCCCCTGTTGTGAGGAAGCATGGAAGCATGCGCCCCCACCGTTCCTATTGTCGGTATCTCTAAAATCCTTTCCGGCAGAATTTCACTCCAGCCCAGGACAATCAGCAAGTCCGGACAGTTTTCCTCAATGATATGATATGCCTCGTCACTTTTTATGCTGGAAACCAGTTTGACCGGAACCCTATATTTTTCACATAGCTCAGAATATCCCCGAGTTCCGGATGAACGTTTTTGAAACGCATCGTCATCCAATGTAATAAATGTCTCAATTTTTCTGCCGCTGCCCAATAATTTTTTAAAGGCGTCCAGCCCTTCGCTGTGGCATCCCACCCAGACAATTTTTATCGCCATTTGACATAATCCTTTGACAAAATATAAGAATAACCGATCTGATCTACAAATATTCCTTTACGATCCGCTCATACTCCTCCGCCACATACGCAGCTTCCTCATCCGTAAGCCTAGTGTGCAGGGGCAGTGTGACTTCGTTCACAAAATGCGCATAGGCATTGGGATAATCCTTTATATCGAATCCCATCTTTTGATACGCTGTCAGCAGCGGTAAGGGCTTATAATGGACATTACAGGCTATTCCTGCCTCCGCCATTCCGGCAATAATCTCGTTGCGCTGCTCTCCTGTGATCCCCGGAATCCTGGTGATGTACAGATGCCCGGAGGAATCGTGTTCATTCGTATAGTGAGACAGGGTCTCTATCCCCAGCGGCCGAAACGCTCTGTCATACCGTTCGATCAACTGCCGCCGCCTTTTCAGCAGCCCGGCATAGCGTTCCATCTGTCCTAACCCGATAGCTGCTGCAACATCTGTCATATTGCATTTATACCATGAGCCAAGCACATCATACTCCCAACTGCCGCATTTTGTCTTCGCGAGGGCATCCTTCGACTGCCCGTGTAGGGACAGCAATTGGTATCGTCGGTAAATCTCTTCGTCCTTTACCCCTTCTATCTGCCTCCAGGTAACACAGCCCCCCTCAGCAGTCGTAAAGTTCTTCACAGCATGGAAACTGAAGCAGGAGAAATCCGCCACATTTCCCACCATCTGTCCACGCCACCGGGCCCCAAACGCATGGGCGGAATCCGCCATCACGACAATCCTGCCAATTGCCTTTTGGAGTGCGTTGGCCGGGCGGAATAACCCCCTCTTTCTCTCCACGATCTCAAAAATGCGTTCATAGTCGCAGGGAACACCGCCTAAATCTACCGGAATAATGACTTTTGTCTTTTCCGTTATGGCGGCTTCCAGTGCATCATAGTCCATTTCAAAGGAGTCCGCCTGAACATCTATCAGCTTTAGCCCTGCACCTACATGACAGACTACAGATGCTGAAGCCGTATAGGTATAAGCAGATGTGATACATTCGTCCTTTTCTCCGACCCCCAGCAGCCGAAGAGTCATCTCCGCACAGGCTGTCTGGGAATTCAGGCAGACACTCTCCGGCACACCGATCCATTCCGCACATTTTCTTTCCAGTTCCTTCGTGCGTGATCCGGTTGTTATCCAGCCTGAACGCAATACATCTGCCACCTCATTTATTTCCGCCTGAGATATATCCGGCGGTGAAAACAGGATCCGCATCATTTTCTCATGTCCCTTTCCAATCAGATAGCCGCAAGCTGCGGACAATAAAAATAAGCGCCTTTCGGCGCTCAAAAGCTTTACTTCACTTTATTTTTCATCTGTCTGTTTCTTTTCCACCATCTCAATTCCCAGATGGATAACCGTCATTCTTCCCATAAATTCCACTTCAACCTCTGCAATTCGTTTATGAAGGTTAATTCGTTTTACCATACCCTCCATATTCTGCAGGGGGCCGGAAAGAATCTTTATTTCATCATTTTCATCCACTTCTATCCGGGAAAGGGAAACCTCCCCGGTAGTCCTGCCGTTCCGGCCTGCGGAAACAAGTGCATCCAGCCATTCTGTCTCCTGTTCGGTAAGGGCCGTAACATATTCCAGATTCCACCCCAGAAACTTCGTCAGCATGGGTATATCTTTCAATGCCAGATACAGTTCTTCTGCATTTTCACTGTTCATAAACACATATCCGGGCAGTAACTTCTCATGCCTGTCCTTCCATTCCCCATGAAACTTCTTTCTCACACAACGCACGGGATGAAAGCAGGAAGAGTACAGTTCATCCGCAACTCTTTTTGTAATATAAGCTTCTGTATCTGCTTCTTTTCCCGGTGCCACCTGCAACACATAATACATTGTCATACCCTCCACATTATGGATATTCCATCCTCGCCTCCCGCAGCAGATTGCGGCACAGGGTTGTTTTAGGGTAAGCTTCGCCATTTATGTTCGGCAGACATAATCTGCCGCAGCATAATATTGCCGATGCACACCCCTGGTTTTCCGGGAACTTTTCCTGCATCCGAATATGTGATACCCCCAAAGGTTCAAGTGCCCATGCTTCAGGAACCTTTGAAATGATATTTTGCATTACTGTGATTCTAACACTCTGTAAGGAAAAAAGCAAGACCAACTTTTACCCGGCTGTCAGTCTGATCAATGGGAGGTATCCACGATCACAATACTGGAATCTCCCTGTTCCGCCTGCTCTATCACCGCAGCCGCAAGTTTTTGAAAGGATCCCCAGGATGAAGAAGCTCCAGTCAAAGCGTCAATTTCCTTCTTTCCCTGCCCATCCAAAAGCTGACCTGCGTAATAGCGGGTGTATTCGTTGGGATAAGTGCCATTGCTATGCAGCATCGTCTGCATATAGGCGTTATCCCAGCTCTTGATAAATCCGCTGGCATTTTCCGCGTTATATTCTACAGATACTATGCTCCCGCCCTTGACCATGATCGTAATATATTCTTTCCAGCCATGGCTGAAATCAGCAGCCTGCGCGGTATAGTAACCATCCTTAAGGCCAGTCTGATCACCGCAGGCTGTCAGCAGTATCATACCTACCAGAATCAGTATTATTCTAAACCTTCGTTTCATTGGCTATTCCTCCTTCAAAGAAAATTTCTGTACCCGTGCCTGAAGTACTTCCGCTTCTTTCGCCAGCAGCCCGCTGGATTGGCTTGTTCCGCCTGCGTTTTGCAGATTGCGGTCGGCAACGGCAGAAATAGTTTCAATCCGCTCTTCCATGCTCTTCAGCGCTCTCTCCTGTCCCTGCACTGCATCCACCAAATGCTCCGAAATCTCACTGATCTCCGTGGAAACTGTATAGATGGCACGAAGAGACTCAGCCGTACTTACGTTCAATTCCATACCCGTCTGAATCACGTCCCTGGTATGTGTAACGATTTCCACTGCGCTTTGAGCAGCCTTTGCACTTTTACCCGCCAGACTCTTTACCTCTTCCGCCACGACAGCGAATCCCTTGCCTACACTTCCGGCATGTGCTGCCTCCACGGAAGCATTCAGCGCCAGAATACTGGTCTGGAATGCAATATCGTCAATCGCCTTGGCTATGCCCGTTATCTCCTGTGCACTGGAACTAATATCGTTCATTGCATTGGAAAGCGCATCCATCTGGCTGTTTGCCTCCTGCACCCTTCTGGTAATCTCATCGGTCATAATCTTCGTCTGATTACTGCTCCTTGTGACACCGCTGAGTTTTTCTTTGACATGAGTCACCTCATTAACCAACTCCCCGGTTGCCTGATTCTGCTCTAAAGATGCCTGATGCAGCTGCCCGGACTGCCCGCTCAGTTCTTCTGCCATACTGGCAAGCCTGGTCGCCGCGTCCCGAAATCCGAGAATCGTTTCGTTCATAAACTGAAGAATGGTATGAAGGCTATTCCGAATTAAAGTAAAATCTCCTTTATATTCCACATGCGGCTCAATCTGCAGATTGCCATTGGCAACCCCGTTTAATACCTGACGAATATCTGATATGTACCGATTAACACTTTCTACCGTATCGGTCAATGTCCTGGTCATGATCTCCAGCTCATCCCCTGACCGGAGATTCGCCACCTCTGTATGCAAGTCTCCGTCAGAAAGGGAAACCATTCGGTTTGTCACATTCTTAACCGGTTTGGAAATGGATCTTGCCATTTTCAAAATCAGCAAAACGGAAATCAGCAGTACCGCCAAAGAACACAAGCCTGCTAACACCATGGAATTGTTAATCAGACTATTATAATCCGACTTTGGCACCTGAATGACCAATGCCCACTGTGTCCCTCGGATAGGTGAAAACGCTACCAGCATATTCTGACCATCGACAGCAAACTCTGTTGCTCCTGTCTCCCCTGTGGTCACTCTGCCAATTGCCTCCTCATTACCACCGCTAAGTTCCCGCAACGCTCTTCCGGACATAACCTTTGACTGATCCGGATGTCCCGTAACGATGCCTTCGCGGTTCACCATATAGGCCATACCGTTTTTGCCTAAATTAATACTGCTTAACACATCGTGTAGTAAGTCATATTTATAAACACCCACCAAATATAAAGCGGTCTCGTTATTTTCTTTCACCGGCATACCCATTGTGATTCCTAATTTATCCTCAAAAACGGTACCGGTATGAATAGTCAGATTATCCGTTTGCTGCAAAAGCCCTAAAAATCCGCTATCCAGGCTTTCCGGCGCTCCATCCATTCCCTGAACCAAACCGCCGTTCAAATCGTACAGGGCTAACGTGTGAAATTCATAAATCTCGGCAGCCTCTGTCATCACAGCCTTCCGGCTCTCTTCTATTTCCTCTGTAACCGGTTTTGACCCTGACGCCATACCATCCCCTATACCTTCTATGCTCATCCTGGTATCTCCGGCAATCGTCATCATTCGATCCGCCAGCATATGAATGTTTGCTTCTACCGTCTTAGCAGACTGTTTGGCCATCGGCTGCAAGCTGTCGAGCAAAATACTGTTTGCCAACGATTGCATGGAAAGCATCATAATCACAAAACAAACTCCTACCACTATCAGAATATTAAGTGTTGTATTCCTTAACATTCTTTGATTGAGGCTCCTCTTTACTTTGCGGTCGGAACCGGAGTACAGCTGTTTCGTTCTCATAATTTCTTTGCTCCCTTTCTAAGCTTTTTCTACATGTTTCCTATATAAAAAGACAAAGATAAAGCCCACTCGTTCCTCCGTCAAAACAACAAATCAGATTCCTGTGCCGGTGAACAATAGACTTTCAATTATCATACCATGAATGCCGAATAAAAGGAAGTGCTTTTTATAAAAGACTTCCTCTATATATCTTCTCCTGCCGGCTGTCGCCCGAAGCCGGCAGACAGGTTTTCTTACTCTACAAATCAATGCCGTATCTCCAGATCTTGCCCGGTTCCTCGTCACTGTCAAACTGTGTCTTCTCATAAAAAGGGTATGTCACCTTAACTTCATCCAAATGGTCCAGAGCAAAAAGGCAGGTACCCAGCGCCATCGGCTTTGAACCAATCGTACACAGATTCAGCAGGACTCCGCTGTATTCCTTCTTTATTCCGCACAACAGATTATAAGCGTCAAAGGGGTTATTAGCCACGGCACAGCGTACATTCTCCCGCCCGATTTTAATGATAAAGTCTTCGTTATTAAATAGACTTACATCCTTAAGCTTAGCCGTGTAGGACGGGAATCCGTTTACAGCAAGGGTCTGCAGGATTTCCTGACCGTCCTCGGCAAGATTGAAGAAGACCTGGCCGGCCAGCCCGCCGTCAAAGCCGAGAAAAATAACCAGCACTTCCTTTTCATCCCTGCCCGTATTACAATATCCTGGCAAAGGTTCGCATCTGCGCTCTTTTCTTGTATGATAAGCGTCAAAATATCCTTCTTCATATATATAAAATTTCGGCTCTGTATAATATACATCCAGATGCTTTATTTTGAGTACGTTCTTAAAAATATTCATAATACGGTATATATTCGGAATGCTGAAACCTGTAATATCCAGCGCGATATGATCTTCTTCTCGAATACCTGTTTTAACCAGCTTCCGCGCCATCTGAGTATCATTTTCCTCCTGTACTCTGACTGCAGCTTCCCCTCCAAAATCCTGATAAATGGAAGCCTCCTGCTCCCCAGTAATCTCCCTGTGGAAATTTTTGTAATCCATTAGAATCGTTTTCCGAATACCCGTCCTTCCCTTCAGCTTCGCAAAAGCCTCTCTGCTCCTTTTCTCCACATTAGGTGCCAGCACAAAATAATCATATTTTTCCTCAGGGTATTCCACGTCCTCCGCCATCTGTTCCATATCATAAATCTGCCGGTTCATTTGTATCCTCCTCAATAGAATCAAACAGGCCGAACTGCTGTAAGTCATTCCTGCTTCCGCCAATATATTTCTGGGGATCAATGGATTTATGCAGCATAATGAAAAAGTCGTCTTTGCCGATAATCGGATTAAATCCTCCTCTTGTTCGATAAGAATATTGATAAATCGGGGCAAAAATCCGATTAAGCTGATAGAGGTATCCCCGTGCCGTATTTCCCACAGACTTTAACTGCCTTTTAGACTTTCTGATGACCGCCCCGGAATTGATCAGTTCCACCAGGTACACATTCAGCTCATTATCGTTTCTGATTTCATTTTCATCCGCAAAGGCGAATTGGTTTGTCTCCGGATATTTCGCCTCCAGATCACGATGATATTTCTCGAAAATACCGCCCATATTGTCAATAAAGGTATACATCGCATTTCCGTGATTATTGCTCATGGATACCTTTCTTCTCTGGTCTTCCGCTGTATCCATGGCTGCCAGTGTCTGAATTCGGGTACTGATCGGCTGTCCCTTTTTTAAATCCTCCAGTATTTCGTCATTCATATGCTTAAAGGTGTTTCTGCACAGAGAAATAAAGTCATTGATCGAACCGCTTGACAATCTTAAAAAGGTATTAAAGCTGTAATATTTTTTTCGTTCACCATAAATGGTAAGCAATATATACAGCAATGCCACCCTGTATTTCCCGGAATAGTCAAGCTGATATTTTTTCAGCTTCTTTGCCTCATCCGTATTATCATCCTTTAAAGTTGTCAATTTCTGGCTGTCCCTCAGCTCGCGGTATTTTCTGCACAACGTGCCAATTTCCCTGTAATCTCCCCCTCTCATTACGCGGAGGATATTATACATTTCCATTAGCTTTTCATCACAAGACAACTCATGCACAACCTCCTTCATGCGCTGTTCATCTGGAAAATAAGCCTTAAGTACCCTAAAATGTCTTATCCCTTTCACGAACGAATTCGCTTCCTTATCAAAATCCTCTTTCTCACCCAACAAAACATTAATATCGCAAAGGTCATTCGTCCGAAAAGCTTCTACACTCTCCAATCTTTTCTTCGAAATATTAACAGCAAACTTTCTGTACTCTTTAAAATTCTCAAATTCCAGCCGCCGAAGCAAAAAGTCTCTGTCTACCTGCAAATGCTCACCGGCCACATTAGTTCCGTTATTATTATCCATCCCCGCAGGGCGCATCCCCAGCCGATATGTCAAACTGACCGTATCATCAACCTGCTTGATCAGTGTATTGATCGTAGATTGGAACATACCGAGATTTTCATATTCGTCCAGCAGAATAACAAACAATATATCTTCCCAGCCCTGGAGGGAGCTGTTGATCGTGTGTATCAAATCCAACACCATATCACCCGAGCCTATCAGCGACATAGCCTTTTCCAACCAGTCTTCATCATAAATCGAGGAATTGATCATTTGATCCATATCTCGCAGCAATTTATTGACATATCGACGCAGCTCCTCCAACGTCATGTGCTCAAGTTCAAAAAAAGCACACAACAACTCTTCTAATGCCGCAGTATCAAAGCCCCGGTAAAAATCCTCCAGAATCTCCAAAATCTGCCTGATAATAAAAAGCTCATAATAATATTTGAATATTCTCTCTTTACTTTGCCTGCTGCATTCCAATCCGCTGACCAGGTTACAGAAATCCGCCTTATACCTGAAATAAACACCAATGCTTCTTGTCTTAAAATATGCCAGCTTATCTACAATCGACATATCATTACCGGAATCTTTCTGAATAAAATATGATAAATACTTCAGAATCATTGTTTTACCAGTACCACGAACTCCTTCGATCACTATAGGCGTTCTGCCGGTAAGCAGCTCACTCTCATTCAGATTATACAGCCGAAAGGGACTACACCAATATTGCCGAATCTCTCCGTATTTCATATCCCGCGCCGTGCACCCCACGAACGGATTGCTAATAATATTTTCTGTCATCTAATTGATACTCCTTCCCGCTATATATCTTCGGATACCTTATAAATAAAGGATTCCACCCGTTTCCGGTCCCCCAGAAAACGGGTAACGTATTGTCAGGCGTATTATACTCCAGACTAATCATATACTGCCCGTTATCATATCCCAGAGGGTATTTCTCCATATAATCCCATCCTGCTACCGCTATCCGCCCGTAAAAACGACAAAATTCCTCGGCAATCGGCTTTATTTCCGTAATACGCTTATCGGAAAAAATGTACGCAGATGGTGAAAATGCCTTTTCCCTCTCGTCAAGAATCATGCCGGAAATCGTTTTGATATGGGTAGGGCTTTCAGGCTTTCCCGCCAAAGCCCTGATCGCATCATTCGTCGCGATCAACATTGCCGCATATGTATTCTGTGCCTTGATATTTCTGGACTTTATATAGTCAAGCGCCTGGCTTCCGGAAATAGTAACATCGTCGATATACACCAAATTTTCATAGTTCTTACCCTGATGTATTTCAAAGCTGGTTTTTGCCAGCTGATTCTCCTGCCTGAAATGATACAATATATTGTTTCCACTTTCACTGTCGTTTCCCAAACCGACAAATAAAGTATTTTTCAATATATTGTTAAGAGCACTTGTCAAATCCTCTCCCTTTTGATCTGAAAGCTTCTCATGCAAATATTGATAAAACAAGTTTCTGCACAGTACTCTAATATTCTCTTGGGTATAATAGGAAAAATGCGCCAGCAGCCATAAGGCAAGCCTTCGTTCGTTTTCAACCCGTTTAAAAAATCTTCCGTTAAAATTAAGCAGCCACTTTTCTACTTGCGCATCCGATATTTTATTTCCCCATGCAACAATAGACGTATTAATAATAATTTTCCTCAGTCGATCCGCATCCAAATGTCTTTCGATACTTTGTTCAGCCGCTTCTCTGCTAATCATTTGTTTCTGTAAACCTCCCCTTTGATCCGCTTGCATATACCTCATTAATCTCTATGCCGATCCAATTTCTGTTTAACTGCTCGGCTATCGCGCCGGTTATGTTGCTCCCGGCGAACGGATCCAGCACCAGCCCATTCTCCTTTGTCAAAAACCTGATAAAAAACTCCGGAACCTCCCGGGGCATTCTGGCCGGATGAATATCCAGACCCTTTTCTTTACAATACGCAAAGTACTTTCCCTTGCTGGCAGTATTTGCCGCAATAATAACATTTCCGGGAATGGCACCACCATTATCCACCATAAACGAATTGTCCCCGATTACGTGTTCCGACGGCCTGCGGCCGGCATTATAGCTTTTCCTCTCTATCAGCTTCTGCATTCGCTCACTATAGTGTTCCAGCACCTGCCTGTTATCCGCCCTGGGATTCGGCGTCTTAGCCATCCACCATAGTCTGGTAAAGGAATCCTTCACACGTACGCGCCGTTTGTTGACCCATTCAATCGGCGCGGGCAACGCAGACGGGTTATAGTGGATAAACTCCTGGCACAAATACAGATTACCCCTTTCTTTAAACTTTAACAAAGCTTCAATCGGCAGCGTCGAATGCACCGGCACGCCCTTTTCCCAGGCATTACCGATTTCTATCACAACGGAGCCATCCTCCGCAAGTATTTCACTGAACAGCGGAGCCAGACCTGAGAACCACTCCAGATATTCTTCTCCGGTCATATTACCATAGCGCTTTGCTCTGTTCAAAGGAAACGGCGGAGAAGTAAAAATCAAGTCAACCCTCCGTTTACTGTCCGAGCTGATATACTTTCGGATAATCTGCTCACAGTCTCCAAGGTACATCATTCCTCTTTTTGTTTTATAACATACACTGTCCATCCTGATTATATCCCTTATCATCTGTCATTAATCCACTGCAAAAGCTGTCTGCCAGAAAAGTATAACACATTTCCCTGAATATGGATATATTATAAAAAATTAGTTTGCCGTATACATATCCGTTGCAGATTTTGACAGAAAGCGATAAAATATTATTATGCAAACTCATATCCGCAGGATATGACAAGGCTTACGGTCTTCTGGGATTCTGATATTATCATGAAGACTCCCCTGTACATGATTTTGACGAAGCCTTCGACTGCTTTTCCGAAGGGAAAAAAGCCGGCAGTGATTATGCCCTGTATGGTTTGGGATTGTGTTGCGAAAACGGGCATATTGTAAGCTTGGACAAGAATATAGCTGTTAAATATCTTCTGCAGGCGGCTGCACGGGGAAATGTATCAGCGTCATATAAGCTTGGAGATTCCTTCTGTCTTGGAAACGGTGTAGATCAGAACTACGAAAAGTCCCTGCGTTATTATAGCGTGGCGGCCAACAGGGGTAACCATAGAGCAATAAACATGCTGGGTCTTGAAAAGGCTCAGGAATGGTACCGTAAGGCCGCCGGGAACAATCATGTGTCTGGACAGTATTCCCTAGACTTCTGTTACTACTATGGTCATGGGATCCAGAAGGATTACGAGCAGGCCTTCTACTGGTTCAAAGCGGCGGCGGAACGCGGTGACTCCTGGTCACAATACTATCTGGGACGATGCTATTTATACGGACAGGGCACGGATGCCGACAGTGAAACAGCAGTATACTGGCTGGAGTGCGGGGCAAAGAAAGCGGAAGAATACAATTCCCTGGCCGTTGAAAACGGTTATCAGGAATAGAATCCCTCCGCACCAAATCCCTTATTCCGCACTTCCCACCACATACGTGGGCACGATTTCCCTGATCAGGTGCCGAATATCCGCCGACTCCTCCCGGGCGTCGGCAATCAGCCTGTCCAGCTGCCGTGCAAACACTTCTGCCTCAAACTCAATGGGTTTTCCGATAAAAATCATCTTATTTGCGGTCTTTTTCAGGCCCTCCTCGTTCATCAGGAGTTCCTCGTACATTTTCTCCCCGGGCCGCAGGCCGGTAAATTTGATTTCTATGTCTTCCCCCGGCTGATAGCCGGACAGCTTGATCAGATTGGTAGCCAGGTCAAGGATTCTGACCGGCTCCCCCATATCCAGCACAAAAATCTCCCCGCCCCTGGCGTAAGCCCCCGCCTGGATCACCAGGGAAACGGCCTCGGGAATGGTCATAAAATACCGGATAATGTCAGGATGGGTCACCGTCACAGGTCCACCCTCCGCAATCTGCTGCTTAAACAGAGGAATGACACTTCCGTTGCTCCCCAGCACATTTCCGAAACGCACCGCCACAAAATTGGTCTTTGACCTCTGATTCATCATCTGAATCACCATTTCACAGATGCGTTTGGAGGCCCCCATGACATTGGTGGGGTTCACTGCCTTATCCGTGGAAATCAGCACGAATTTCTCCGCACCATAGCGATCCGCCGCCTGGGCTGTCCTATAGGTGCCCATTACATTATTCTTAATGGCCTCGTTGGGACTGTCCTCCATCAGGGGCACATGCTTATGAGCCGCCGCGTGATAGACAATATTGGGATGATATTTCGCAAATACGCTGTTGATCCGGTTGGTATTACGCACGGACCCAATCAGTACCGTCAGATGCAGATTGGGATATTTCCGCATCAGCTCCTGCTGTATTTCATAGGCATTGTTCTCGTAAATGTCAAGAATAATCAGCCGTCCCGGATTATGGGCCGCTATCTGCCTGCAGAGCTCGCTTCCGATGGATCCTCCCCCGCCGGTCACCAGTACCACCTTGCCGCTGACATGCCCCAGAACCTCTTCCGAATTGATCTGAATAGGCTCTCTGCCCAAAAGATCCTCTATTTCCACCTCTTTCAGCTTGGATACGGACACATCACCGTTGATCATCTGGTACATCCCCGGTACGGTCCGCAGTCTGCAGCCGGATTCTTTGCAGATGTCCAGAATCTCTTTTCTGGTCTGTACGCTTGCCGAGGGAATGGCAAAGATGATCTCGTCTATGCCGTACTGTAAAGCCGCCTCCAGGATCATGTCCCGATTCCCCACAATGGGAACTCCTCGCAGAATCTTGCCGTGACAGCCGCCGTTATCATCTATGACGCATTTCGCCTGCATATTCAGATATTCGCTGTTCTCGATCTCCTTCAGAATCATGTTCCCTGCGGCGCCGCCACCGATAATCATGACATTCACACATTGCTTCTTTGCGGTATAGCTGACGCGCTTATTTCTTAAAATACGGAGAATACGGTAGCTGAAGCGAACGCCGCAGGTAGCCACCATCAGCAGGAACCAGTATAGAATATAATAGCTTCTGGGCATGTGGTTTCCTGTAGCAACACACAGAATCACCTGGGCGGCAGCGGAACAGCTTGCGGCAAAAATAATGTTAATCAATTCCGTTGCACTGGCATACCGCCAGACACTTTTATACAGCTTCCAGATCAGATAAAAGAGCAGCGTAACTACAATATCCGGCAGAATAATCCTTTCCAGCTTCGGCATATATTCCACATAGATACTCCCCTTAAAGCTGAATTCCGACCGAATAAAAATCGCCGCGAAGGCCGCGATGGTAATACTCATCACATCCAGCAAAATCAACGCTATAATCCGACTTTTCTGCCCTCTCAGAAAATGGTTCTTTCCGCTCACAGACTTTCACCCTTACCTTTCCTGCCACCAACGCCAAGTATAACATATTCTCTTTAAAATGTCATCAATCGGGCTGATATTTTCCCTCCCTGCGCTCTATGATCCACAGGAACTCCGACTCCGCCTTATTTTCCCAATCGTATTCCTCACGAATCCATGCGGAGATAGGGATATTTCTTTCCTCCATGATCTGAAAATATTCTCTGTCAATGATCACTGCCTCCGGCAGCTTGTCCGGATTAAGCTCATAATACTTCAGGTAACGGTCATCATAGACCGGCGTGCTGATCACCGATGCGGCACACACCTCAATATCATTCATCAGATAAATGAGCTCCAGCCGGGTACCAATGTACAGCACCTTTGTCCCCGGCTCCAGACTTTCCTCGACAAATAGCGTATCGCTGTTATATTCATATCCCGTCATATAAACACAATATACGTTTTTTGCCGCCCCATACAACGCTTTCTGCTTCACACAGAAAACATTTTCCGGTACTCCCTCGTCAACGCGGATCAAATATCCCCTGGCGCCGATCAGAACAATCAGCCACATCACCGCCGAAAGCAGCCTGAAGGAAAAATCTGGCCCCGCCTTTTGAGAAACTGCCTTTTCCCCGCCTGCCGCCTGCTGCCTGTCCCCGTCACACCAGAAAAGAAGGGCGGCGAGCATACCGGGAAGGAGATGCACAAAGGAAGCCTTCAGATCCAGGTTAGTCAGCAGCAGCACCGCTCCGAAACCTGCAAGAGACGGCAGCCAGGCCAGACGATACAGTCCCTTCCATCGATTCCCTTCCTCCTGTGCCGCCCTGTGATACAGAATTCCCCCCAGCAGATACAGCAACAGATAATGCAGCTGAGGGTATACCGCAGGCACAAGTCCAAAGGCCCACAGCCGCACCTGATCCGCCACGGCTATAAA
This sequence comes from uncultured Lachnospiraceae bacterium, assembly GCA_947575805.1. Lineage (GTDB taxonomy): Bacteria > Bacillota > Clostridia > Lachnospirales > Lachnospiraceae > Acetatifactor. Next base: position 34,131 of record CANPOY010000006.1, on the reverse strand, counting down.
TATAGTAAAAAAGGATACCAAATTGACCCGATCCTCCCACAGGGATCCGAGTGCCCTGAAATTCCCTGTATCCTTTTTCCGCATGCCCCTGCAAAAGAGATAGGAAAGCGTCAGGCCCAATACCAGATATGCCAGAAGATACAAGGACAACTCCGTCATTTCCCTGCAATATCCAACCACCTTGTCCCCCAATCCCGCATTGTGGGAAGGATCGGCCAGGATATGCTCCATATACAGTACAAACTCCGAAACGCTCAGATAGGAAAAAAGATAGCCGATAAAAATACCGGCACCGGCTCCGCAGGTCAGGGTAAATACCAGCGCTCCCCTCCGCTCCCGCCTCATCAGCCAGATCACATAGGGCACAAACAAAAGCGCGCAGGACGGATAAGCCAGAACCGCAAAGCACAGAGCAATTCCCGCGAATATGCAGCCGTGAAGCTTTCCCGTTTTCTCATAACGGTACAGCCAGAGGATGGTCAGAATCCAGAACAACAGCTGCTGGTTGGCAAATTCCGGGGTTACAATCCACTTCGGCAGAGTATGGAAAAACACCAGAGCTGTCACCAGAGCCGGGCGGCTGCCGTATTCACCTTTTACCGTGCAGTACCACAGAACGGCAACTGCCCCCTGAAACAGAATACCCGCCCCTCTCAAATACAAAAGCAGAAAGGTATTATCCGGAACGAAAACATGAAAGACCCTGATCAAAAGTGCCGGAAGGATGGCTGAGGTTTGATGCGGATCCCATATTTCCCGGATCAACCGATCTCCTTTCGCCATCCGATACGCTAATGTAACTGCATACTGTTCATCTGCGTCCAGCCCGATCAACAGACTGCGGCCTGCGGCAAGCACGGATAATCCGGCCAGAACGATGCACAGCATAGGCCATATCCAGTTAATCTGCCTTCTTCCACTCTTCCGCATAACCGCCTATTCCGTCTCCGTCTGCTCTTCGTTTCCCTCCTCCGGCTCCGCACACCTTCCCTGGCACCTGTGAAGCAACAGGTACTGCACAATAAAAAGTGTCGTAAAGGAAAGCTGCCCCAGCCTCCAGTCCACCTCAAGGGTGCCGAAACCTACAAAGGAAGTAATCGTCAGAACTCCCACAATGTAATACCAGTTCTCCGCCCTTTTTCCGAAGCACCGTACAAAACAGTGCAGGAAAGTAAATATCAGAATTGCCAGGAACAGCAGGCCTGTGACAATCCCATGGGAAAACATGATCTGCAGCAGAAAATTATGGGCGTGAGGCACCGAAGAATCGGCCTTCAGCCATACCCCGTCTTCACTGCTTTCATGACCGGTGAAATTTAACCTGCTCAGATACGATTTATAGATCGCCCATCTCACATTGACAGAATCCCCGTAATTCACTTCCGTCCATACCGGATCCTCCGGGCTTAAGCCCGATCCCCAGGGTATTTTCTCCGCAGGGTCTGCCTCCGGAATGTCCTCCGCCGCCTGTGCCTTAAAAGACGGCAGCAGCAGACCGGCAAGCCTTTGTCCCGTATCCGGTACATCTTTCCTGCCGGTCTTGCCGATCCGGCTGAAAAACTCAAAAAACCGTCCCAGCGCCTCTTTCAGGAATTCATCCATTTCCACATATCTTGTATCTTCATATGGCACCATTCCCTGAATTTTGCCTTCCGGATCCGACGCCAGAACCATGACGGAATACATTTGTGCCGGGATATTCCTGATGCTGGAAAATACCGCCGGAAAAGAAATCACCGCCGCCGCCAGCACTGCCGCCAGCCTGCCTGCCGCCTTAAGAACCCTTTTCTTCTCTTCCTGCAAAAAGAATAATACAATCAGCAGGACGGTATTAAACAGCATGACCGCCAATGCGGTACGGCCGATGGTCAGGAAGCAGTACGCCATCAAAATGCCGCTGCCTGCACCCGCCAGCACCTGCCAGATCACTGCAGACCCGTTCCTTTTGAATTGATACCATTTCCCCAGAATCGCTGCCTGCACTATCAGGTAAAAAAGTGCGTTCATATTACAATTCGTATACATGCCAGTATAGCGTACCTGGTCAAAGGCCCTGTACATGGTAGCAAAGCCCTGCAGGATAAAGAAACCGATAATAATCCCGTTCAGCATCCCGTTAAACAGGGCGTCCAGCTCTTCCTTCGAATATTCCGTCAGATAGAAGCACCCGAACATCACAAAGAACCACAGGGGCCAAAGGGCTTCGTTTTCGGAAAGCACCATGCCCAGCATTGTAGCGGCCCACAGAATCAGAAATCTCCCGCTTACCCGCGGCAGGCTCATGTCCACAAAGATACGTAGAAATAACCGTATCACCAGATACCCGAATATGGCCACATTCAGCACGGCGGTAATCCACTGTCCGCCGTAAGCATAGTTTTCCCGCCCCCATTGGATCGCATAACCGCACCCGAATACGCAGACAACAGTCCATATAGCATAGGGAATCTTCACAAACTCCCTCCACCGGCAGCCCGTAAAAATCATTACCGCAATAACATAACCCGTACAGTTAACTGCTACATACTGAACCCTTCCCATAGCGCTGCCCACAAGCTGGTCAATGAGGCACAATAGTACAAAGCACACGGTGTATATGCCCTTTTTTACTCGTATACTATCATTCATTCAGATACCTTCTGCTTCGTATTCATTCCGGGCGTAAATTACATCCTAAATATCATAACCCATGATACTGCCAAAGTCAACCAATGCGCTTCTTAAGACTTCGATGCAACTTCCTGATTCCCCTGGGAGCCAGGGCAAAGAGCGTATGGTAAAGCTTATTCTTTCCCGTTAAAAGCGGATTTTTCATGGATTGAATCCAGTTTTCCCTGAGATAATGCACAATATCCAGATATGCTTTATTTTCCCTGTTCATCTGCCCGATGGGGATATGCAGCATATACTCCAGCCTCTGAAAAATCCCGAAGCGGAAGACGGTTGCCTCAAGCCGGGGATATTTCTCCGAGACAATCTCTGCTGCCAGATCCGCATTATCCACGCAGTCGGCAAACACCCTTGAAAAATTCTCCCGGCTCTCCTTTCTGGAATTGCTGCCCAGTCTGTAAAATACATGGTAAGCATGACCCGGCAGGGACACTATGGGCCCTATCCGGTCCAGCATGCGAATCAGCAGATGAAAGTCCTCGTTGAGGATACCCACCGGAAACCGATATTGTTCCCCGCTATCCTGTTCTCTGCCGGTATTCGCCGGTTTCCCGTCAGAAAACAGGCTGCGGGCAATCAGCTTCGTGCAAAAAGAGCAATCCCCTCTGTGCAGCAGCAGCTCTTCCATAAATTTGTCCGGAAAGAGACATTCGCTCTGCTCCGGCGGGACACAAATGTCCGGCAGTGCATTGCCTTCCGGGTCAATTTCGTCCCTGCCGATCTGTGCGGCCTTAACCCGGTACTCCCGAATCCCCGCATAGAGCCTCTCATACATATCCGGGTCTACATAATCGTCACTGTCCACAAAGCCGATATAATCTCCCCTTGCGTTGTCCAGACCCAGATTCCTGGCCGAAGAGGAGCCGCCGTTTTCCTTATGAAGGACCCGGATACTCTCATGCCTGTCTGCATAGCTGTCACAGAGCTCCCCGCTGCCGTCGGTTGAACCGTCGTCCACCAGAATGATCTCCATATCCTGATAAGTCTGTTGCAGCAGAGAGTCTATGCAGCGTTTTAAATATGCTTTTGTATTATATACCGGCACAATGACACTGATCACTGTCTCTTCTCCTTCTTCAGCAGGGCGTACATCTTTCGCTCCGGGATTGCGGGAGCCGGAGCACAGGGAGCGAACCGCCCCGACTCCCGTTCCTTCCCTGCCAGTCCCTGGTCCGCCGCAGTTCTTCCTGCGTCCTTTTCCGATATCAGCCCCAATCTCCCGCAAAGGTCCCACAGGGCTCCGGCGGCGTTTTCTGCGTTCCAGACCTCAGTGATCTGCCTGTAAGCGTTTCTGCCCAGCCTGTCACAAAGCTTCCGGCTTTTCACCAGCCTTTCCGCCAATAAGAATAATTGCTTCCGGTCTCCGTCCCGGTATACCAGGCCGTTTTCCCCATCCTCTATCAAATAAGGCACCGCTCCGATCATATGGCCGGCAATCAAGGCACAGCCGCTGTTCATGGCTTCATTTGCCACTGCTCCCCAGCCCTCCTGCCTGTCACTGGTAAACAGAAAAACATCTGCACGCTCCATATATTCTCTGACCTGTGCCGGAGGCAAAAAACCCGGTAGTCCCACCTCTTCTTCCAGATCATATTCTGTCCTCAGCGCCCGCACCCGTTCCTCCAGCTCGCCGCCTCCGATCATATCCATATGGAAGGATAGACCTTTGGATTTCATATACCTGGCAGTTTCCAGTGCCAGCTCGGGATGCTTCCAGTCAATCATCCTTGCCGCCCAGAGTATATACGGAATTCTGCCTTCCCTGCCGCCGGTTTCCTCCCGTCCTGCTCCTGTGGCTTCCCCGATGTCCTCCCTACATTCCCCCGGCCACCCCTTCTCCGCCATCAGCCTGTCAAGATCATAACGCTTCGTCTCAGGGAAATACCCCCAGCAGTACATCTTTTTCGGATAGGCCCTTACAATGGAGAAGTCTGAAGGCACATAAGCGCCGGCGCAGAGAAGATACACCGGCGCCTTCCGGTGCCTTGTATGATCATGGTACTTTTTCCGCAGCCCCCGTGGAGATACTGCCATCCACTGACCTGTCTTATACAGGCGCTCACTGCATCGGATCACCGGCTTTCCATCTTCCAGCCGTTTTTCAATATAGCTTTCATCGTCGCAGCCGCCGAACATAACGATTCCCGCTCCGTCAATCAGCGCAGCACATTCCCCCGCCGCCTGATAATACAGCTTCAGATAGGGCTGCCGAACTTTTTCATCCCAACCCATGCGAATTCTTTCTTCTTCCACCGGCTCTGTCTGCACGAATGCAAAGCTGCCCCCGCAAAGCTTATACATGGCATTACAAAACGGGATCTGGTGATGATTGAGATAATTGGATACAAATACAAAAAAAGGTTTATCAATAACATACGTGCTCAAATTCTATTCCCTCAATTCCGTCGCGATATTTGTATAGATTTCTGTCATTTTCGCGTAATTTCGCTCTTGGTTATGGTTTTTTTCTGCATGCTTTCTTGCATTTTTGGAAAAATAATCCAGCTTGTCCCGGCTTTTCCAGATTTCAATTACTGATTTTGCAAGTCTTCCTGAGATTGCATCCAGATTACTATCGTTATTTAACCCGCTTCGGAAGCCCCGGTACATAATGCCGTCCTCTCCACCGGTAAAAAGGCTGGGAATTCCCCCCACATCCGCGGTAACACAGGGCATACCCAAAAGCATCGCCTCCCCCAGAGAATTTGGCGAGTTCTCGATGGCGGAACAACAAACAAAAAGATGACTCTTTAAATATCTTTTCTTCATCTGTTCCCCGTCCAGCCTTCCCAGCATGATAATTTTGTCCTGCAGGCCGTTCCTGTCGATCAGCTTCCTCAGATATTTCCCGTATCCCGACCGCTTCAGCATATCCTTCAGTGTACCACAGCTTATCAGGCTGTTTCCCGCCACATACAGCTTTGTATCCGGAAAGGCCTCCAGGATCTCCGGCATGGCCTTGAGCATATAGTGGAATCCCTTGATGGGGTAATCTCCCTGACTGATAAATATGGAATGTGGAATACAATCCTCCTCCCTCCACACCGCCCCGTAAAAATTCTCCCGCAGCGTCTCGTTCAGATTATAATATATAGCTCCCGGATTCCACTCCTTTGTATAAGAACGATCCCATTCCGTCCTGCCCGCTATATTCCCTGCCAGCCGAACCGCTTCGATCTCCGCCCTGCCACGCATTGCGAATTTCTGCTGCTGTTCCCGTATGCTGTCCTTCCGCAGACGATCCCGCAGGGTGACAGCACGAACCGCTCTTTCAGGCATGTCCGCGAAATAGCTCTCGGCGATTGCGGAGCAAAGTCCCTGAATACTGATCAACAGCCTTTGTTTCCGGGGAAAAATCCTGCACATGGCAAGGGTATGAGGATATTCGGTGCCAAAGCAGTGCACCAGGTCCGGCCCGGCAGAATCCAGAATCTGTTTTAATCTTTGTTCCAGATCCTTATCATACAGCTCCGGTCTGGACACGTCCTCCCTGAAGCCGTAACAGGTAAGCCTGCTTCCCCGGACAGTGATCGTGTGCATACAGACGTCATCCCCTTCGGATAACATATTGTCGGGAGCAGGAAAGGCCACCGCCAGTTCAATCCCGTTTTCGCCGCCTTTCTCCAGAATTCCGGATGCAAGACCGGAAAGCCATCCCTCCTTATTGGATGCCTCCAGCTTCATCTGCTCCGCAATCATAGGCATCATCAGGTTACACAGCCATAATACCTTCATACTCCCTCCCCGCTAATGAAAGATCCAGTTCAAATATGGCAGAAGTCTTATGTCCGTGGCGTACATGCCTTTTAACTGGAATGCAAAATACGCCGTAAAGGCTGTCAGCACTCCTGCCTGGCAAAAACTGCGCAGCCACCCCCGCTTCATCTCTGCCAGAAGATCCGGGAGGAGAAATACCTGGGAAATTATCATATAGTATCCCACTCTGGAGGTCTCCGGTATAAAGGAGCCGCAGCAGTACACAATCAGTCCGAACAAATTCAGGAAAAAGTAAAAGCGGTCTGCCATATGCTTTTCGGGATCGCTCAGACTCCGCCTGAAACAAATCAGACACAGCAGCAGCACACAGACACACTTCAAGACATTGATCCAGGAAATACGCCCGTTATCAAATGCAGAATCCCGATAAAAAGGATAAAAGTAAAAAATCAGCTCCCGATACAGATCCTGACAGAATACCAGGCTGGCCAGAAAGATGCCGCCCAGAATCCAAAACCAGCGTTTGATCCTGATCCCCGCCAGATAACGAGCCAGCAAATAAACCGGCACTGTGAGAAGGACTGACTTGTGAATCAGCATCCCCACCATTACGCAGAGAAAAAACTTTCCAAACTCTTTTCGCAGCACGTACTTCATGGAAAACAGCGCCAGAGCCAAGGCAAAATAGTAACGGACGGAATTCAGGCTGTTGAAATAATAGCCACCTGTCAGCAGCAGAAACAGCGAAAAAGCAAAGCTGCTGCCCTGATTGTTCAGGGCCTTGACAAAAAAGAACACCGTTGTCAGCGAAAAAAAGGCAAAAATAGAAATATACTGTACCTTGCCTTCCGGAAACAACATCTGAAAAAACCTGACAACAGAATTAAAGCCTATCTCCGAGGAAACATGCCGCTCCTGGGAAATCAGGCTGAAGTTCGCAGTATACACCCAGTAATCGTTGCCCACCGCAATCCTGCAGGCAGATACCCCGGCCAGCAGGCAGTACACAGCAAAAGCGGCAACCCTGTTCCGCGCCTTCTGCCGACTGCACAGCGGCAGCATACCCTCGGCAGGCTGCACTGCTCCCGCCCGATTTCCGGTACAGGTCGCCGCAGACAGATATTCTTCGTTTTTGACAAACAGCCCCAAAATAACAACTGTAACTGTCAGGAAAATATATACCAGAATGCTGCTTTCCATCTTTCCTCACATTCCACCGCGTTTAAGGCATTTCAATTCAGGAGAATCCCGGGCCTGACAGCGTCAGCGCACGCTTTTGATTCCGTCCCTCATCCAGCGGTAAGCCTGTCCGATGCCGACCTCCGCACAGAGCTTTTCTCTGTGTGCCAGCAGATAGCGCAGTGCCATTGCCCGGCTAAAAAGGCCATACAGATATTTGTAGAGCACTCCTCTGTCATGAAAAAACTTTTCATTGTATCCTGAAAACCAGGTGGAATCCCTGACTTCCTCCCGTCCGATGGTAACCGGGGCAGTATAGACCCGGTAGCCCTTCTTGATAAATTCCTTTAAAAAGAGGCTGTCTTCTCCGTTGCTGTACCTTGCGCCACCGCCAAACAACAGATGAAAGCTTACGCCGGAGGCAAGCAGGCTCTCCCGCTTCACGGCAAAGCTCACCGCCCCATACCTGCCGCAGTTGTACCAGCGCACCCGCTTTCGCCGATTGATATGGTAGGTGCGGCGGGCCTCGTCTATCTCTATGTTAAATAGAATCATATCTGCTCCGGGCCGATTCTCGAATTCCCTTTCAATAGCCTGCGCGTATTCCGCCTCATAAACAATATCCTCATCGGCAAACAGGCAAATATCTCCCTCCGCTCTCAGGATCGCTTCGTTGCGGCTTCTTCCCACTCCTCTGTCGGGGAAGGAAAAAAAACGCACGCTATGTCCCTTATATTCCAGTTCCTCATATCCAAGCCTGTCGCACTGGTTGATAACGACGGCATCTGAATTAAGGTGCATTTTTTCCGCAATCCCTGCCGCGGTCTGATTCATGACAGACGCAAGCACCTGAACCCTCACTCTTCTACCCATACCCTTCCATCCGTTTTTTTCAATCCATAATACAGACGGAGCAGAACTTCATCTGCGTCCAATAAAATAACTGCCGTTACTTTACAGTCCTGCTGTGCCAGAAAATCCAGCGTGTATTCCAGTTGCTTTCCCCCATGAGCTCCCGCCCTAACCGCCAGCAGTATCCCGTCCGCCGCCCTGAGCTTCCCCGCCGCTTCCGGACACGCCAGAGGACCAGGCAACGATTGCCAATCCGCCTCTCCGGCAGCCGTCCCCGCGCAGAGCCTTCCAATGACTTCCGCTATTCCTGCAGGATCACAGTTCTCCTGTACGCTGCAAACGGCGGGATGCTTTGCTCCCTCAAATAAATAGCATATGTTCTCTTTTAGTTCCCTGCTCTTTAAGGTTCCCGCAGCCTTCACTCCATATCTGCGTCGAATTGTAGCCGGAAGCCAGATATTATCATCTCCCAACTCCTTCAGAAGCAAGATGACCACCACGAAAAAGGCGGACAGCACTGCTCCCAGAATAAAGGCCCTGCCGATACGCAGCTCCGGAACAATCTCCTGTGCTTCCCCGGCATGATCCAGTACACGGATCGCCTTAATCTCACTGATCCCCGGGGCAAAGTCCCGTATTACCGCCTCCTCCACCGCCTTGGCAATGGCTGTGCTCTTGTTCATGTCGTCAGTGACCACTCTGGTAGAAGGCACACGCCAGTCGGACTCTATATCTCCCTGAATATATCCGCCCAATTCTTCGTCACCCATTCCCTCCATGCCGCTCCCGGCCAGCCGACTCCGAACCATGTCCAGGAACTCCTCCGTGTGCATATAGGTATTCCATGTATAGGAATTGATCATGACGGAATTTGCGTCCACTTCGTCAACGCCATAATCCACCCGATAAACGGATCCGGCGCTGTATTCCCTTCTTCCCCGCAGAAAAGTATTCTTCATACAGTATATTCCGCCGAAAATCAGAGCTCCCGCCAGGGTAATAAACAGAATTCTCTTCCACTGTCTTATCATCCGCAGCACTGTCAGCCTTAAGTCGAAGGATTCTTTCCCATAACATGCTTCCCACATAATTCTCTCCATTCTCTACTGCGGCCCCTTCTCTGAAGAGGTTCGCCCCGGGGAGGCTTGCTCCGACAGGGCCTGCGCCTTTCGCTGCTTTTCCTCCCGCAGAGCGGTAATCTGCTCCGCCTCCACTCCCTCGGTGCTGTCCGGCCAGAACAGTACCTTCAGCGTAAGCATCATCAGCTTTAAATCCAGCCAGGTAGAATAATTTTCAATATAGGTCAGATCCAGCTTCAGCTTGTCATAGGGATTGGTGTTATACTTTCCGTACACCTGGGCAAATCCCGCAAGCCCGGCCTTAACCTTCATTCGAAATACAAATTCCGGCATTACCTCAAGGTACTGGGATATGATCTCAGGTCTCTCCGGCCTGGGACCAATGAATGACATATCACCCTTCAAAATATTGAACAGCTGAGGCAGCTCATCAATCCTGCATTTTCTGATAATCCTTCCCACCGGGGTAATGCGGCCGTCGTTTTTCTGTGCCAGCCTGGCCACACCATCCTTCTCAGCATCCGTCCTCATGCTGCGGAACTTTAAGATATGAAATTCCCGCTGGTTCAGAGTACACCTGACCTGCTTATACAAAACCGGTCCACCGTCATACAGCTTGACGGCTATGGCCGTAATCAGCATAAAAGGCGAAGCAATGATCAGCAGGATCAGAGAGCATACAATATCTATCACTCGTTTAAAAAATCGCTGCTCCATGGTAAGGCTGTACTCCCTGGTCAACAGCATGGGACTGTCAAACACATGCAGTTCTTCTGCTCCCATAAGAATAACATCCGTAATTTTCGGCATCAGGTAAACACGGATGGAACGTCCGTAACAGAATTTCAGCAATGGGCCTCTGTCCTCTGCAGAAATATCCCCCAGCACCACCGCATTGCACTCGTCGCTTTCATAAGCCTCCATGATCTTATCACATAACACCCGGAATCCTTCCTCAACATGGATACTTTTTGTGATAAGATACTTATCCTTCCGCCGCTCAAATTTACTGCATATTTCATCCGCCGGACGATCGCCGTGTATCAGTAACAGCTTTCTCGGCGGAAAAAGATGCTTGTAAATCATATTGGCAATATTAATATAGGCGATCACCAGCGCCGCCTGCTGAACCATCATTATCAGGAACACTTCCAGAGAAAAAAGAGCTCTTGCCATAAGAGAAAGCTGCAGATAGATAATAACATTTGCCAACAGAGTAGAAAGCACCTGGGAAAACACGATTTCTGCGTTTTTCTGGTAGCCCAGCCTGATACTCCCGTAAGTAGCAGATAGAAACAGAAGAACCACCGTATACAGCCCTACCTCCGCAAACATACCTCTTGACCACATGTTGCTCAGATCTTCCACCAGATTCAGCCGGAAATAGGTCAGCCAGTGATAATAGAAAACGGATACCTCCAAAGCAAGACAAATCCCGACAAGTCCCAGATTTATCATGCGCTTAAAGGTTTCCCGTGTTCTTATTTTTTTGTCGTTGGTAACTTTTTTAACAGACATATTCCTCCACCTGCATTCGGTACAACATTTTTATCGGTTCGGTGCGACCTGCAGATCTACACTCTTCTCTTTACCGCGCGGACTGCCCAAAAGCAAAAGTGCCAGGCACTGTTCAGGACACCCATGCCCTCCGCCTTCCGATATAAATTCCAGATGCGCCTTATGGCCTCCAGCTTGTTGGAAGACAAGCTCCGGCCTGCCCTGCGGTACTTCACCAGATTTTCATCCAGCCCATAGGCAGTATACCCATTCCTGAGAATCTTCCACCAAAGAGCCGTGTCCTCGCTTTTCATAATCGGCATTTCCAGCAGATCTCTATCAATTTTATCCGTGTCAAACATGACTGTGGTAGTGAATATGGTAGTGTTCTTCAAAGCCTGCCGATAACTCAGGGTCTCCGGCACCCGAACCACCTTGCCCGTGCTTCTGCCGTCCTCATTTACAAATTCATAGCCGGTAAAAGCAAAAGCGGCATTTTTTTCTTTCATAAAAGCCAGCTCGCGCTCCAGTTTCTCCGGCACCCACAGATCATCCGCGTCGAGATAGGCGACATAACGCCCCGACGCCTCCTCAAGTCCACGGTTTCTCGCTCTTGCCGCCCCGAGGTTTTGGGGCTGGCGGATCAGCCGAATCCTTTTTTCTCCGTATTCCCTGATATAATCTTCGATGACGGATACTGTCCTGTCGCTGCTGCCATCTTCCACCAGCAAAAGCTCCCACCGGGGGCAGGTCTGCGCGACAACACAGTCCATAGTCTCCTTTATGAACCGCTCTGCATTATAAACCGGAACAATGATGCTAACCAATTCCTCCAACACAATTCCCTCATTTTACAAACAAGTAGTAATTCCCCAACTTTTCCGCCCGTACTCCCATCACCTTTTCAAAGCAGTCTAGCGTTTCCGGCAGCTTGTCCTCCGGCAGAAGGATACAGTTGACCTCTGCAGATACCGCCGTCTCCACGCAGTACAAATCCGATACGGCCTCTTCCCCCGGCGATGCTTCCATCCATCGGAACATATCCTCCAGGCCTCCGGGGTAGGAATCATAGGAATATCCTCTCAGATCAGAATCCCACATATCTCTTCCGTAAAGAAGCTGTATCCCCGCGTCATACGCCCTGGCGTAGCTCAATACCTCCCGGGGTGCCCAAAGGCTGATCCTCTTTCCCTGAAGCCGCTCCTGCAACTCTGCAAGCATTTCTTCCACCTGCCGCCGCTCTTCATAACACCCGTAGCCGTCCCGGTTTCTTCCCCCAATTCCGCTGCAAAACAACAATCCTGCCGTCAGCAGCAGCCCTGTCATAACCTGTCGTCTTCGGTCGCCTGCTGTGGATTCCTGCAAGAATTCCGTCATAAACAGGGTAACGGCAAACCCCACCGCGGCTGTCATCGGCACAACGCTCCATATCCATTTGTAATCATAGAAACGGGTCTGGTACAGCATCAGCACTGCAGCCGTCACCGGCAGAACGGAGCATATGGTAACAACCGTTGTATAAACCAGGAACTCCTTCTGCTTGATACGATTATAATATATCCACAAAAACAGCAGAGAAACCAACAAAGCCGCCGGTAATTTCCCGGCATTTGTAAAAGACAGCCAGCCCTGCCAGGCATTTCTAAAGAGTTCCGCCATCAGCAGCCCCCTTTCCCGCCCGAACCTTGCACGTAAAAAGCGAAGCCAGCGTCATTCCCAGGATCACGGCCAGACATGCTCCCATGCCGTACAGCGTCCAGACAATGCAAAGTTCCGCCAGAATACAAAGCGGAAGATAAATATACTTTTTCCTCAGGCAAAGCGAAACCGCATACGGAACCAGCACCACGTTCCGTATTGTCACCCCCCGCCAGCCCGAGTACAAAAGCCCAAAGCCGTCCATGCCAAAGCTGCTGCTCCCGATCCAGATCAATAAGGAAACCACAACAAGGAGGCAGAGCTGCTTCCTTCTGTTTCCGGGAAAAAATCCTTTTGCCAGACAGGCATATGCCCCATAACAGCCCAAAAGCGTAATCACGGGGAAAGCCTGCAGAATCAATACATCGGGCCTGATATGAAAAATCCTGCACAGCACCGCATAAAGCGTGGGCAGACACAATATCTCTATTCTTGAGGGAAGCCCTTTCTCATATGCACGCCCTGTCATAGGGTTCACCCCATAAACAGTATCCGTTTCCAGAAAACTGCGCACCGTCTCCACTGTCATATCGCCCTGCAAATATACGTTTTTTCCACGGAATATAAAGAAAATCTGGGAAGCCGCCAGCACCGCAAAGAGCAACAGCAAAAGCGCTTCGCTCCTGCAAAAGCGAGTCTGCCCTTCCCCGCATTCACCCCGGCGGGAGCCTCTGTGCCGCCGGACAGCCGTCAGAATAAGCAGAAGCGCCACCGCAAGCACCGTGAACGTCCCGAAAATTATCGTACATTCGGAAACCGGCCTGTGAAAAAAAATGCCGGACAAATGGGCAGCTTCCGCCGCACCTGTTGCCATAATTAAGCACAGAACTATTATATCTGCAAAAGAATCCTGTTTTTCCATAGGCATATTATACCATATATCCAATGTCCATACAAGCAAAAGCAGCCAGCATATGATCCCTGACTGCTCGTGTGTTCTTGCAAAAGAGTTTAACCGCTTTTTACATAGCCTTTATATCCATACGGATCTTATCCGCGATACGGGCGATATACTCGCTGTTCGTCGGCCTTTGCCGCCCGGTTCGAGCGGAATAGCCAAACATTTTCTCAAAGGTTTCCACATTACCTCTCGCCCAGGATACCTCAATGGCATTTCGAATTGCGCGTTCCACTTTTTGTTCCGTTGTCTTGAAGCGTTTTGCTATTGTCGGATACAGAAGCTTTGTCACACTGCTGACCACCTCCATATCCCTTCCTGATAATAATATTGCATCCCTCAGATAATGGTATCCCTTAAGATGAGCCGGGACGCCTATATCCAACATAATGTCTGTAATATATCTCTCCAGTTCACAGTCCTTAACGTCGCAAATATCCACGCAATTTCCTCCTTTCTTACGGCGCACACACTCTTTCTTTTGTAAGAACAATTATATATTATCACATTGTAGTCAATTCGTGAATATATTAAGCCGTTAAGAAACTGTTAAGATTTATATTTCTTCTCTTATCAGATATATCGGGCGTCTCTTAACCTCCATATAGGTTTTAGCCAGATATTGTCCCAGTATTCCCGTACAGAAAAACTGCACGCCGCTTAAAAACAGAATAATGCACACCAGGGACGGCCAGCCTGACACCGGATCGCCGAAAACCAGCTTTCGAACTATAATGAAGATAATCATCACAAATGCCAACAGCCAGAACAACACTCCCGCCACTACCGCGATCATCAGCGGCACCGTGGAAAATGCCGTAATCCCGTCCAAAGAATAAATCAGCAGCTTCCAGAAGCTCCATTTCGTTTCTCCCCTGGCCCGCTCCACATTTTCATATTCCAGCCATTTAGTGCGAAATCCCACCCAGCCGAAGATTCCCTTTGTAAACCGATTGTACTCCTGCATGGAAAGAATGGCATTGACCATCTGCCTGGTCATCAGCCGATAGTCTCTGGCTCCATCCATAATTTCCGTTTTGGATATTTTTTTCATCAGCTTATAAAAAAGCCGGGCAAAAAAGCTTCTGACAGGCGGCTCCCCCTTGCGGCTCACTCTTCTGGTAGCCACAGAGTCATACCCTTCTTCCAGACCGCGGATCATTTCCGGAAGAAGGGACGGCGGATCCTGAAGATCCACATCCATCAGCACCGCATAATCCCCCCTGCAATGCTCGAGTCCTGCATATATGGCAGCTTCCTTACCAAAATTTCTGGAAAAAGATACCAGACGAACGCGTTCATCTTTCTCCCGCAGCTTCTTGACCTCTTCCACCGTTCTGTCCGTGGAACCGTCATCTATATAAAGAATCTCTGCTTCTATTCCCTTTTCCCCGAAAAAAGTATCGTTCTTTATCAGTTCCTCATAAAACAGCGATACGTTCTCCTCTTCATTATAGCAGGGAACTATCACACTCAGTAATCCCATATCTATACATCCTTTCCGCATTACCTCCCGGGAACGCACTACCTCCCTCAATGCCGCTTTTGTTTCCCCGGTTCAATTATAGCATAACTTATCCCGTCCGCAAAATGTTAAATATTCTTAATTTTGCGGACGGCATGAGACGAAATAGCTTGTTTATGGTATACTATGCTTATCTTTTTACCGAAAGGGAACCACATATGAAGAAACTGAAATTTACGTTTATTCTTATTATAAGCGTGGTAACATTGTGTGCATGTGGGCCGCAGGACGATGTTACCGATTCCAATCCGGAAAACACAAGTTCCGGAAACTCCGAGGTTGTATCGCCGTCCGGCAGTTTATCAACGGATTCCTCCGCTTTCCCGGAGGATGATTCCGAACCCCCTCAGGAGGGAATGGTTCACAGCCGCCTGACAAATGAATGGGTAGACAAAAGTGTGGCGGACACCAGGCCCATCGCCGTCATGATGCCCAACGAACAAAATGCGCAGCCTCACTATAGTCTTGCAAAAGCATCTGTTATTTATGAAGCCAACGTAGAAGGCCGCATGACAAGGCTCCTTGCTCTTTACGAGGATTGGCAGGATCTGGAAAAGGTTGGAAATGTCCGAAGCCTCCGCACTTATTTCGCATACTGGGCGTTTGAGTGGGATGCTTTGATCCTCCATATCGGCCATCCCTACTATGTGGATGAACTGATTGCGGCACCCGATACGCAGACAATCGACGAAAGCAACTACCCTGACTCCGAAGCCTTTTACCGGGATGAAAGCCGTTCCCGCCCCCATAACGCTTATGTGACAGGACAGAAAATTCTGAATGCGGTAAACAAGAAGGGGTATCCTCTGGAATACCGGGAGCTTGCCGACAGCCGTCATTTTCAGTTTGCAGGCACTTCCGGCCAAAACACGCTGGAACAATATGGCACGGCTGCACAGAGCGCCGTCTACATTGATATGTCCGGCTGTTACCCCGTAACACGCTGTTACTTTGAGTATCATCCGGAGGACGGTCTTTATTACCGTTCCCAATATCTGTCCGGCGGTTCAGACGGACCCCATATCGATGGAGCAACCGGGGAGCAGCTTTCTTTCAAGAATATTCTGGTACAGAATACCAAGGCCCATGATCTGGGGGACGGCTATCTTGCTTTCGAATGCACGGACAATACGGAGGACGGCTGGTTCTTTACCAACGGGAAGGGCATTCACGTGACCTGGACCAAAAGCAGCGACTACGGCGCTACCAGATATTATGATGATAACGGCAAGGAAATTACCTTAAATACGGGAAAGACTATGATTTGTATCGTACAGGCAGGCGATAACTTTACCTTCCGGTAACAGTATATCGCCGTGTAACGGACACACAACATGCAAAATGGGCGGCGCATTTCGCACCGCCCTTAAATTTTTTACCTATTCTCCTAATCCGTTCTCCACCGCTTGAACCAGTGTCTTCAATGCTTCCTGCTCATCCTCGCCCTCACATACAAACTCGATCTCGTCACCACACTTTACACATGCCCCTAATACGCTCAACACACTTTTCGCATTCGCAGTATTCTCTCTGAACGTAAACGTAATCAAGGATTTGAACTGCATTGCTTCCTTACACAAAATGCCCGCTGGTCTGAGATGCAAGCCTGTAGGATTTTTGATAACTACCTTCTGACTTACCATTTTGCTTCCCTCCAATTTCTGCTGTCCTACAGCATCCTTCTCTTATTCCTATTCTAGCATGAAAAATTGCTAATCACAAGTGCTTTTTCGGCCGGCCGTTTCGGTCAAAACATGACATCCTGGATCAGGTTTGCCAATTTTTCCGCTTCCTCCCTGATTACGTCCTGGTCCTTCCCTTCTATCATCACACGCACCAGCGGCTCCGTCCCGGAAGGACGGATCAATACACGGCCTTCGCCTGCAAACTTTGTCTCCAGAGTGCGGATCGCCTCGGCGACACGGGGATAATCCAGATACTTTTCCTTCTTGTGGTCTGCCACCTTGGCGTTGACAAGCGCCTGGGGAAGCATCTCCATAATACACGCGAGATCGGAAAGAGTCCTGCCTGTTTCCACCATGACCTGCAGCAGATGCAGGGCACTTAAAAGACCGTCTCCCGTTGTATTTTCGTCCAGAAAGATAATGTGCCCGGACTGCTCTCCGCCAAGACTTGCCCCAATCTCCTTCATACGCTCCATGACATAGCGGTCGCCCACCTTAGTCTGCTCTATAGTCAGCCCGTTCTTCTGAGCCATCAGGAAAAAGCCAAGATTGCTCATCACTGTGGCAACAATGGTGTCCTTCTTCAGCTTTCCCTGACTTTTCATGTGATTTCCCACGATCGCCATGATCTGGTCTCCGTTCACCACATTACCGTTCTCATCCACCGCCATCAGCCTGTCGGCATCTCCGTCAAAAGCAAGACCGATATTCGCCTTTTCATAGACCACTCTGGCTTGCAGCTCCTCCATATGTGTAGAGCCGCAGTTGGAATTAATATTTGTCCCATCCGGATTATTGTGGATCGCCACAATAATGCCTCCCAACTCCTTCAGTGCTTCCACGGACGTATAGTAGGCAGCTCCTTCCGCACAGTCCACTACAATCTTCAATCCGCTCAGGTTCACGGGAACCGACCTGATGGAGTGGTTTATGTATTCTTCCCTGGCGTCCGTCCGATATTTTACCTTTCCCACGCCAAGCCCTACCGGAAACTTTATGTCCTGCAGGTTTCCCCGGATCAGCGCCTCGATCTCATCCTCCAGTTCGTCAGGCAGCTTATATCCATTGCCGTCAAAAAATTTGATGCCGTTAAACTCTACCGGGTTATGGGATGCAGAAATGACAACACCCGCATCCGCCCTGTACTTCTGCGTCAGATATGCCACCGCCGGCGTGGGAATCACGCCCACAAAGACACAGTTTGCCCCCACGGAGCAGGCTCCCGCCATCAGTGCGTTGGCAAGCATATCTCCTGAAATCCTGGTGTCACAGCCTACCATAATAGTAGGCTTATGCTCCTTCTCCTTTGAAAGTACATATGCCCCTGCCTGCCCAAGCTGCATAGCAAACAGCGGAGTCAAGTCCTCATTTGCGACGCCTCTGACGCCGTCCGTTCCAAACAATCTGGCCATGTTTAAATCTCCTCCAATTTCATAAGTCTTACTGTTACCGTTATCTCCCGTTCCACGGAAATCTCCCTGAACAATTCCTCCGGCAGAGTAAGCGTTATCGGGATATTATAATCTCCTTCCTCCGCTTCCTCCAGCGCCTCTTCCGCAAGCCATGCTCCAAGATCCACCTGCCCTTTGATGCTTCCCTGAGGCACTGCCGAAACATATTCCTCCAGTCCGGAAAACGTCAGCTGATAACCACCGTCCGGCTCTACCAGCTCTGCCTCATAGCCCTCCGGTATGTTGATAAGCTCAAAATCGTTCATTCCAAGGACATACGTCCTGTCCGCAACAGGCTCCACATAGACGGTTACCGTCATACGCCCGTTGAAGCTGCTGTCCGCGAGCCTGATGTTTTCCTTCAGGTAGTCCCTGATGTTCAGGGTATTCACCACATTGCCCTCGGCTCCGGATATATCAAGCTCCTCCGCCGGAATAGAAATACTGTTCACGCCGGAAAGCGCCGATGCAGTTCCCGCTATCCGCACGGTCTCCATATTACTTTCCACCTTACCCGTAGCCAGGTATCCCTCCGCGGGTTCGCCCGTCACATTCAACACCACGGGAACTTCCTTTACTGCCAGTACCTCCACCGACATATAAGCATAATCAACATCCATTACAACGCTGGGCAAATCCAGCAGATTGCCGTCCACATCATAGAGCTTGGGCTTCACATTCAGGGACAGGTTGCTGCTGGCACCGCTGACATCCACCTCCGCCAGTGCATAATTTATCTTTTCCACTGCCGATTCGGGACCCGTAACCTGAATGCGGTTCAGATTAGCAACCGAATTCATCACCTGATACCCTTCCGCCACCTCGCCTGTTACCTGGCTCTGCAGCCGGATCACTTTGCTGACCTTTTCCTCTACATTGAGCCGCACCGTGTCGTGGTCTCCCTTTATGGTATCATACCTGGCGGCTGAAACCCCCTGAATACTATATGATATGGCAATGGTATTAATGTCCGTCAGCTTGCTCACATCCGCCACCGCCACAATGTCAGTGGCCCTGATATCCTTTGTGATGCTTCGAGGCGCACGGATGGTCACCCGCACCACGTTGGAATTCTCCAATATCTCGTATACCTTATTTTCCTGCTCCAAAAGCTCTGTATTCGTCAGCTTGACGGTAACTCCGGAAAAAGTGACCGTCTCCGGGGGATCGTTTATCTGTATGGCCAGAAACCAAAGCAAAACGGCCAGAAACAGGGACGCCAGCTTCAGACCCCAGTTATGAAATATTTTCTTTTTCATTCTTCGCCTTGCCCTTCCCCTTTCTGGTACGCTTTTCCCTGCCCTTTGACCTTTCCTCTTCCTGCCGGTTTAAAATCTGCTGCAGCCTGGTCTTCAGTTCGTCGGCATTTAATCCTCTCTCCAGCCGCCCCTCGTAGGCCACACTCACCTTCCCCGTTTCCTCCGAGACAATAACGGTCAGGGAGTCGGTGGCCTCGGAGACGCCAACGCCTGCCCTGTGCCTGGTTCCCAGTTCCTTGCTCAGATCCAGATTGTCAGACAACGGCAGATAGCAGGTGGCAGAAGTAATTCTGTTGCCGCGCACAATAACAGCTCCGTCATGAAGCGGAGTGTTGTGCTCGAATATATTGATAAGCAGCTGGCTTGTGACGATACCGTCCACCTCGATACCGGTCCGCTCATAATCCCTCAGAGACTCGTTCTGTTCAATTACGATCAGCGCGCCGGTTTTTGCCCTGCCCATCTCAAAACATCCTTTGACGATCTCGCTGATGGTCTTCTCCGAGAATAACTCCTGTTCCCGCTTTAAAGCATCCGAAAAAACACCGGACGGCAGGAAATTCTTTTTGCCCAGCTCCTCCAGGGCATGCCTGAGTTCAGGCTGCATCACCACCACAATAGCAATCACCGCAAAGCTCAGCAGGTTCTGCGCCAGCCAGAGTATGGTGCTCATGTCCATAATATACGCCAGAACCAGCACCATGCAGATCACAATGAGCCCTTTCATCAGCTGCCAGGCCCTGGTTGTTTTCATCCAGGCCAAAATATAGTACATCAGACAGGCGATAATAAGTATTTCCAGAATATCTCCTGCCTTGATCGTCGTCCGGTATCTGCTGAAATCTTTTGCATAATCAACTAATGTATCAACCCACTGCATCTGCCATATGTCTCACTTTATCTTGATAATATTAGAACAATTCCTCGTAATCTTCATTTCCCGGATCTTCCATGTCCAAATCCACATTTCCCACCGTAACGCTTTTTCCGCCTCTGTAATCTCCTCTTGTCCTTCGGGAAGAACCGCCGGATCTGCTTTCATAAACCCTTTCCGCAGCCATATTACGGTCAATTGTCCTGTGCCGCTGTGTAGCATTAATTCTCTTTACGGTCTTGGCCGGGGCCGCAACCGTCATCTTTGGAACCGCCTTGACATAATAATAATATTCGTCATCCTCAAACTGCACCTTCTCGGTTCGGCTGTAGTCCACGCAGAAACGGAAAAACTCTATCACCTTTGCCACCGCCAGAGCCAGAACAGATCCCAGAAGCGCCCCCACAATGGAAATGCTTATATCGTAAATCAGGTCTCCCACCAGCAGGATTACAATATTGGTCATAACACCTGCAACCATCGCGATAGTCCATACATGGTCAATAGGCATCCGCCGGATCAGGTACACCACCATGATCGTAATTGCAAAAGCGGCAATTACTACCAGCATCTCTTTGTTTTTTACGATTCCGTCAATAATCAGCCTCAGCTTTGCCGTTATCTCGGAATCTTCCATAGTGCCAAGGGCCGGCGCACTTGCAGTCACTGTCTGGAACAGATAATGAACCGCCACACCACAGCCCACCGATACGGCAGAGACCGGGGTGCAAAGCAGTCCTGCCACAATGGGGATCACATAGGGTATCTTCAGCGCACAGAGCATCGGCGTCACCAATACAAGCAGCGAATCCCTGGGGCTGAATCGAAAAAACAGCAAAAACATAATAAGATACATGCACAGCCCCACCACGGCCGCTTCCAAAGACAGCGCATACATATGAAGTATGCTGAACACCGCCCCAAACATTACGATACAGCCAGTGGGCAGGAAAGAGCACATCAGTGACACGATCAGAACAATGGCAATATTGTTTAGCTTTGTCATATAGCCCAATTTGCCGTTTAACATATTCAGCACGATAAGCGCAAATAAAAACTTTATTACCGGCAGGATAAACACCTCATACCTGCTGTAAATCGCCTTTACTCTTTCCCTTATTTCCAACAATCCAGTCATTTACTTCCTCCAGCCGGTTCCATCTCGGCAATTACTGCCGTGCGTTCTGCCGCCGTGCGCTCCCATCGCCGTATAGGGAACCAAGCTTTTTCAAATTATGATAATAACATTTCAGACTCTTTTTGACTTTTGCATAGCGATACGTGCAGACAATGTACGTAAGCAGGCCATATGCAACAATAAAAACGGCATAATTTTTCAGCACATTCTTCGCAAAGGCGATCAGATCTATCTTATACAGATCCTCCATAAACACCTCAAAGTCATAAAAGATATACAGCGCAAATATAATCCCGAAAGCGACGGTTCCGCTGATAACGGACTTCAGGATCTGGATGGCAATATAATCGCTGCGGAAATAATTGCCGATCCTGACATTCTTTTTGCCCTCACCGCATTCATAGGACGCCAATTGCGTCATCAATATTACGCGTTCCTCGTTCAGCATGAAAATCCTCCTATTTCAGGAACCTCATCTTAGCGCCATCCTCTTTGTTCTTCTTCTGAAGCGTCGGCTGCTGGGGGCGTCCCGCCTTCAGCACATCCGACAGATCCTTGCTTACATTGTTCTTGCACTTTTCGCAAAACCGACCGCTGCGGATAGGGGCGCCGCAGGTTTCACAGGTCAGGTACAGGGGGGAATCCTCCGTAACCTCAAGGCGGTCCTCCCTCAGCCACTGACGGATCTGTCCCGGATCCACCTCACAGGCTTCTGCAACCTGGGCAATACCCGCGCCCTTATGCTCGCGGATATATTCCTTGACTTCCTGAAACTTCGCCTCCAGGCTTTCACGGCATGCCGGGCAGGTGTTAGGCCCGGAAACATAGTTGTAGATTCGTCCGCAGACTCTGCAATTTTTAATATTCATAGTATCCTCCGTTTTAGCGGCAAAATTCATTATACACCTGCTCCACAGGCCAGAGTGACAAAAAATATCTTCTCTGCACCGGCCGCCTTCAATGCTCTTGCCGCCTCGTCAATTGTAGCGCCGGTGGTATAAATGTCATCGAAAACTAGAATCGTCTTTAATTTTACATCATTTTCAGGCATAATAAAAGCCTTTTTCAAATTATTTTGCCTTTCCGGGCGATTTAATTTTTTCTGAGGCACCGTATCTCTCACCCGTACCAGCAAATGCTCATAAACAGGAATGCCCATCCGCTGCCCCACCGCCTTTGCCAGCAGTCCGGCCTGGTTATATCCCCGTCTGGCCCTTCTGCGCCTGTGCAGCGGGATCGGGACGAATCCGTCCGGATGCACCTCCCGGATAAAATTTCCCAGGTAATCCGCAATCTGCTCTCCGAAAAAATCCGCGTATTCCCTTCGGCCCCCATACTTGAAGCGGTATATGGATTCCGCCGCGCTGTCGTATTCATAAAGAGCCCGCCCCCGCTCATAGGAGTGGGTCCTTTCCCGACAGTCATTACAGAATTCCTCCCCCGCCTCTACTTTCTTCCCGCAGCGCATACACCAGGGCGGCGTCAGAAGCTTCAGCCTGTCCATACATTCCAGACAGATCTTCTCCCCCCGCTGCCTGACAATACCGTCACAAACAGGACAGCGCCGGGGATATACCGCCTGAAATATACCGTCTCTCACCCCTCCCATATTTTGCCTTATATTTCCCATAATATTCCTTCCTACAGTTCTCTGATCCGCGAGGACAGCGCCGTATAACGCCTGTTTTCGCTGGTATTGTCTATCATCCCGCGGACTGTTCCGCTGCTCCCCAGAATCGTCACGCAGCTCTTTGCTCTTGTGATTGCCGTATACAGCAGGTTCCTGTTCATCAGCGCCCTGGCACCGCCAAGCAGCGGCAGAATCACCGCCGGATATTCGCTTCCCTGAGATTTATGGACTGTAATGGCATAAGACAGCTCCAGCTCTTCCAGCAGTGAAAAAGGGTATGTTACCCTGCGCTGCTCATCGTATTCCACCACCAGACAGGCGGCGTTCTCATTGATCTGAAGAATCCTGCCCATATCTCCGTTGAAAACTCCCATCCCCTTGTCAACGGGGATTCCGTACTTACTGACGACCTCCCACTCCAGCTGATAATTATTCCGGATCTGCATGACCTTGTCCCCCTCCCGGTAAACGCAGGATCCGGCAATATGCTCCCTTTTCTGTGTATCCGGAGGATTCAGATATTGCTGTAAGATGCCGTTCAGCGTCTCACAGCCCAGGCTGCCTTTCCGCATCGGCGTCAGCACCTGTATATCAAAGGGCGTCACTCCCACATATTTAGGGAGCTTATCCCGAATCAGCTGAATCATATGCTTGTATATGACATTTGTATCATTTCTTTCCAGCATAAAAAAATCTCTGGATTTATTATCCAGTGCAATCTGCTGTCCATTGTTGATTCTATGTGCATTGACGACAATGTCACTTTCTTCCGCCTGTCGGAAAATCTTCTCCAGTTCCACCATGGGAAACCTTCCGCTCCCGATCAGATCCCGCAGTACCTGGCCGGGTCCTACGCTGGGCAATTGATTCACATCTCCCACCAGAATCAGCCTCGTTCCCGGCACAATGGCTTTCAGCAGTGCCAGAAACAGCTGAATATCCACCATGGACATCTCGTCTATAATAATAATATCTGCTTCCAGCGGATTTTCCTCGTTCCGCTCAAACCGCACCTTTCTGCTGTCCTCGTCGGAAAGTGCACTGTTCAGCTCCAGCATACGGTGAATCGTTCTGGCCTCATAGCCGGTTGCCTCCGTCATTCGCTTGGCGGCGCGCCCTGTAGGCGCAGCCAGAAAAATGTCCAGCCCCTCCTCCTCGAAATAACGGATAATCATATTGATTGTAGTAGTCTTGCCCGTTCCCGGTCCTCCGGACAAAACGAACAATCCGTTCCGGATACACTCCGTTACTGCTTTCAGCTGCAATTCGTTCAATTCCAGACTCAGCTCTTTCGCCAGCCTTTCCAGACGCTTCTCCACTGCTGCATCAGGAATTCCCTCTTCCATGGGAACATTCATCTCCTTCAGCATTTGTGCACAACCCAGCTCTGCGTAATAATAAGAAGACGCGAAAACACTGTCCCCCTTTATGACCACCTTCTTGTCCATCATCAGATTATCCAGCTGGGGGCGTATATTTTCCTGCGCCACCTGCAGCAAAGCCTGCGCCCGCTCAAGCAGCACATCTGCAGGCAGAAAACAATGTCCCTCGCCCACGGCCTGCAGCAGTACATAAAGAACTCCGCTGCGCATCCGGTAATCGGAATCCGTATGTATCCCTATTTTAGATGCCAGTTCATCTGCCATCCGAAATCCCACCCCGGATATGTCTTCCGCCAGCCTGTAGGGATTTTCCTTCAGTACTCCATAAAGCTCCATCCCATAGGTATCATAAATCTTTACGGCCAAAGCGTTGGATATACCATACTGCTGCAGATAGACCAGGGCATCCCGCAAATCCTTTTTTTCTTCCATCTGCATGGCAATTTCCTGGGCCTTGCGCTGACTGATCCCCTTAATTTCCGCCAGACGCTCCGGCTCCTCCTCTATGATGCGAAAAGTGTCATCACCGAATTTCTTCACGATTCTGGCGGCCAATGCTGCCCCCACGCCCTTTACTGCCCCCGAGCCCAGGTAGCGCTCCATACCCGCGCTGTCTCTGGGTGCCACTGTCCGAAAGCTGTTCATCTTGAACTGCTTCCCGTAAACCGGGTGATCCACATAATCTCCCAGGGCAGAAATCGTTTCGCCCTGCGTCAGGCCTTTGCACATACCGACACAGGTTATTTCTTCACCCTCTGCCATCAGACTCATAACCGTATAGCCGTTCTCACTGTTCTGGAAAATAATGTGATCCACATATCCATTGACCGTTTCCATACGTCCGCTCCTACTGTATACACAGAAAAGGCTGCCATCTCCCGGCAGCCCTTAAAACTGTTTCACATTTTACTCCGACACCGTCCCGGCTGCGGATGCACTCGCGGCAGCCTCCGCAGAAGCCGTATCCAGGCCGTAATTCCTCTTCATCTGCTCATAAAGCATCTGTGCCAGCCCCAGGCCGCTTTGCTCAGTAGTCTGCTCTGCCATGGCCTGCATCATCTGATCCTTATAATAATCCATGATGGTGCTGGTATAGTTCGATGTATCTTCACTCTTGGGTATTGTCTTGAGCATCCCCTTATAGAGCTGTTCTACAAAATACGCTTCAAACTGCTTGCAGGCGTCCAGAAGCTCTTTCTCCGTTGCCTTAGTATAGTCCGTACTGCCTACCTTATCCTGCAGTCTGGTAGCCGACTGGTTCGCCGCACTGGCATAGGTGTCGCTGTACATGGAAGCGATATTGCTGTAATCCATCATATGGGTACTCTCCCTTCGTATAGGAATGTAACTGCTCGTTAAATTCATGAATCATCATGCAGGCATGTGATTCATGGCCGTAACTCACTAGCGCCGCAGGTTGTTAGCCTGCTGGAGCATTTCGTCGGAGGCCATAATAGCCTTGGAGTTCAATTCATAGGCACGCTGCGCTACGATCATATTAACCATCTCATCTGCCACCTGGACGTTGGAGCCTTCCAGATAACCCTGCAGAATCGCACTTTTCTCCACGTTAGGGTTGGTAGCCTCGTTAATGGGCTGGCCGCTGGCCGCAGTCTGCTGGTAAAGGCTGTCTCCCAGCTTGGCAAGTCCGTTGGGGTTATTAAACTGATAAATACCGATCACACGTCCTATGGGCTGTGGCTTATTATTTTCATCCGGATAGCAGATCTCGCCGTTCTTATCCACCGTAACTTTACTCATCATGTAGGTGTTATTCAATATGATCGGCTGCCCGTTAGTATCCAGCACAGGAAGACCGTCCGATGTAGCCAGCATGTTTCCGTTGGTGGCAAGTGTAAACTTCAGATTACCGTTGCGGGTGTAGTATGTATTGCCATCCTCACCCCGTACCCCGAAGAAACCTTTTCCGTCAATCGCAAAAGCGGTGTCACTTTCGGACTGTGTAATATTTCCCTCCCTGAACACCGATGTAATTGCCGAATTGCGGGTACCAAGACCCACTTGTGCACTGGTAGGCTTCTGCGCCCCGTTCGCCGTGGTGGTCCTGGTCTGCAGATTCTGATACAGCAGAGTCTTAAACTCATTCACCTGGGTCTTATATCCGGTGGTATTTACATTCGACAGGTTATTTGCTATCGTATCAAGATTTGTCTGCTGGGCAATCATGCCGGTTGCCGCTGTCCATAAACTGCGTACCATTTTACATCGTTCCTTTCTGTAGTGAGTATGTAATCATCCTTATATGCGTCCAAGCTGCGTCACTGCAATTTCCAGAGAAGAATCGTAAGTCTGAATGATCTTCTGATTACTCTCGTATGCACGGGTGAGGGAAATCAGATTCACCATTTCCGACACGATCTGCACATTTGCCATTTCCAAATATCCCGATTTGATCTCTGCGTCCGAATTAATCCGTGTGGCTCCCTCCACAGGACGGTAATAAGTCTCACCGTATTTCTCCAGATAATTATAATCCTCGAAATCCGCCACCTGAATCGTTGCTATGTTAACACCGTTCTGAGAAATAGTACCGTCATTCCAGATCTTGGAATCAAGCAGAGTATCCAGCTGAATCCTCCTGTTCAGGGTGTCCAGGACATAATCCCCGTCCTCCGTCACAAGGTAGCCCTCCCTGTTCAGGGTAAACTGGCCTGCACGGGTATACATGGTAGAACTCTCGCCGGCCTTGTTGGTGAATTCAATGGCAAAAAATCCATCCCCCGCAATAGCCAGGTCATAGGTATTGTCTGTTACTCTGAACGAGCCCGGTGTGAAATCCGTATAATTTTCACCAATCTTGACGCCGGGATTATTGTATCCCAGCCTTTTAACATTCTGCAGCCCGATAGACTCATCCTTGATCTTTACCGCCAGAACCCGATCAAAGGACTGACTGGTAGCGCCTTCCTTTTTGTAGCCGACGGTATTGGCGTTAGCCAGATTATTGGTCATAGTATCCATTCGGTGCTGTTCGTTAATCATACCTGTGTATGCGGTATATAAACCCTTTAGCATCAGCGTTCCCTCCGTGTTGCGTCAATTCTCCCTGTATCCCGACAGGAATTCCACATATCTGCCTGTTCCTACTGCCACTGCCGTCATGGGATCCTCAGCGGTAATGGTATTAATCCCCGTCTTTGCGGATATGAGCTCCTCCAGACCCCGCAGCAGGCTTCCGCCGCCGGTAAGCACGATTCCTCTGTCTGCAATATCCGCAGCCAGCTCCGGAGGCGTCTTTTCCAATACACTGTGGATCGTCTCCACAATCTGTGCCGTAGTCTCCCTGAGCGCTTCCTCCGACTCTTCCGAAGAAACCTTCACTGTCTTAGGCAGGCCGGTAACCAGGTTACGGCCTCTCACATCCATATAATCAACCTCAGTCCTGGGATAAGCAGAACCGATCTTGATTTTCAAATCCTCGGCTGTCCGCTCACCGATCAGCAGATTATGCTTCTTTCGCATGTAACGGACAATGGCCTCGTCAAAATCATCTCCCGCGATCTTGATGGAGGCGCTGACAACGGTGCCTCCCAATGAAATCACAGCAATATCGGAGGTACCTCCTCCTATATCCACAATCATATTCCCGCAGGGCTTGGAAATATCAATCCCGGCGCCAATGGCCGCGGCAATGGGTTCTTCAATGATTGCCACCTCTCTGGCTCCCGCCTGATAGGTAGCGTCCTCCACCGCCTTCTTCTCCACCTCCGTGACCCCACTGGGGACACAGACGGCAATGCGGGGCTTCCGAAAGGTTCTTCTGCCCAGCGCTTTCTGAATAAAATATTTCATCATCTTCTCGGTGACGGTATAGTCGGAAATAACGCCTTGCCGCAGGGGACGCACTGCCACAATATTGCCGGGAGTCCTTCCCAGCATCAGGCGCGCATCTTCACCGATCGCCTTAATCTTGTTAGTGTCTCTGTCAAATGCCACAACGGAGGGCTCCTTTAAAACAACGCCCTTTCCTCTGATGTATACTAAAATGCTGGCTGTACCCAAATCAATACCAATATCTGTACACTGCATATTACCTATGCCCCTTTCTGCTGAACCTCAAACAAACAAAACGTAGTCATACAAATTTCATTATAACCGAAATTCACTTTTTTTCATAGTATTTTATGAAAATTTTACATAAGGGGCAGTAAAAAATTCGCTGACGTAAAACACGGATGCTGCAAAGTGGCAGACTTCCTGCCTGATTTTCGCATCCGTGCTTAAATTATTTATCGGCTCAGTAGTTGAATTTCTTTAGGCCTTGTCCAACATTTTTTTCACATAGGCTCCTGTATAGGACTTCTTATTCTTTGCCACTTCCTCCGGCGTACCCTCGGCAATAACGGTTCCGCCTCTCTCTCCGCCTTCCGGGCCGATGTCGATGATATAATCCGCCGTCTTGATCACATCCAGATTGTGCTCAATGACCACTACCGTATTACCGCCGTCTGCCAGTCTGTGCAGAATTTCCACCAGCTTATGCACGTCGGCAAAATGCAGGCCCGTGGTCGGCTCGTCCAGAATATAGATGGTCTTGCCCGTACTGCGCCGGGAAAGCTCCGTCGCCAGCTTGATCCGCTGGGCTTCTCCTCCGGACAGGGTAGTGGAAGGCTGCCCCAGCTTCACATAAGAAAGCCCAACATCATACAGCGTCTGAATCTTGTTGCGGATGGAAGGCAGATTTTCAAAGAACGGCAGCGCCTCCTCCACCGTCATATCCAGAACGTCAAAAATATTTTTGCCCTTATACTTTACATCCAGGGTCTCACGATTATATCTCCTGCCTCCGCAGACCTCGCAGGGTACGTACACATCCGGCAGGAAGTGCATTTCGATCTTAATGATTCCGTCGCCGCCGCAGGCCTCGCAACGCCCGCCCTTCACGTTAAAGCTGAATCTACCCTTGCTGTACCCTCTGGCCTTGGCGTCCGCCGTGGAAGCAAAGAGGTCTCTGATCTGATCGAATACACCCGTGTAGGTGGCGGGATTGGAACGGGGCGTCCTGCCGATGGGCGACTGGTCGATATTGATCACCTTATCCAGTCGTTCCATGCCCACGATCTTCTTATGCTTACCGGGGATACACCTGGCCCGGTTCAGCTCCCTCGCCAGGCGCTTGTACAAAATCTCGTTCACCAGGGAGCTCTTGCCGGAACCGGAAACTCCGGTAACACAGGTCATTATCCCCAGGGGGAATTCCACATTAATGTTTTTTAAATTATTTTCCTGCGCTCCCATCACCGTCAGCCACCCGGAGGGCCTTCTGCGTTCTGCAGGAACCGGTATCTTCTTCGCACCGCTCAGATACTGCCCGGTTATGGATTCCGGCACGGCCATGATCTCCTCCGCCGTGCCGCAGGCAATGATCTCTCCGCCATGGGAACCCGCACCAGGCCCCACATCCACAATATAATCCGCTGCCAGCATGGTATCCTCGTCATGCTCTACCACGACCAGGGTATTTCCCAGATCCCTGAGGCT
The DNA here is from genome assembly GCA_947575805.1 of uncultured Lachnospiraceae bacterium. Classification (GTDB taxonomy): domain Bacteria; phylum Bacillota; class Clostridia; order Lachnospirales; family Lachnospiraceae; genus Acetatifactor. The sequence goes on along the minus strand of CANPOY010000006.1, from coordinate 4,095 downwards.
CTTCAGGGTATTCAGAAGCTTGTCATTGTCTCTCTGATGCAGGCCGATGCTGGGCTCGTCCAGAATATAGCAGACCCCCACCAGCCCGGAGCCGATCTGGGTGGCAAGCCGGATCCGCTGGGCTTCTCCGCCGGATAAGGTACCTGTGCCTCTGGACAGGGACAGATAATCCAGACCAACATCCACCAGAAAACCCACACGCGCCCTGATCTCCTTTAAAATCTGCTTTCCGATCATCTGCTGCTGTTTTGTCAGCGTCATATTTGACAGGAACTCATGCAGGTCCCGGATCGGTACGGATGTGACCTCGTAAATATTCCTGTCACACACCGTCACCGCCAGAGCCTCCCTTTTCAAACGCATCCCCTTACATTCCTTGCAGGGTGTAACGCGCATAAAGGTTTCATATTCCTGCTTCATGTTATCCGAGAAGGTCTCCCGGTACTTACGCTCCACATTCCTGACCAGTCCCTCAAAGGCTACGGGATAAACGCCCTTCCCCCGCTGACCTTCATAATGCACATCCACCGTTTTTTCTCCGGTACCGTGGATCAGAATGTTTTGAATCTTTTCGGGATATTGTTCAAAGGGAGTATCCAGATCAAATTTGTACTCCCTGCTCAGCGCCTGCAAAACGGCATTGGTAAAGCTTTTCGGATCCATACAGGACTGCCAGCCCGTAACGGCAATCGCTCCCTGGTTGATGCTTAAGCTCTGATCAGGTATCATCAGATCCATATCAAATTCCATTTTGTACCCCAGGCCGAAGCATTCCGGGCACGCCCCAAATGGGTTGTTAAAGGAAAAGCTTCTGGGCTCAATCTCGCTGATACCGATTCCACAGTCAGGACAGGAAAAGCTTTGACTGAAGACAATGGGTTCCCCGCCGATAATATCCACTACCAGCTGCCCTTCAGACAATGCCAGCACATTCTCGATGGAATCTGCCAGGCGACGCTCGATTCCTGCCTTCACCACCAGTCGGTCCACAATAATGTCAATATTATGCTTAATATTTTTATCCAGGGCAATTTCCTCCGTCAGCTCATAAAGGCTTCCGTCAATTCGCACCCGTACATAGCCGCTTCTCTTCGCGCGTTCCAGCACCTTTTCATGGCGTCCCTTCCGGCCGCGGACCACAGGCGCCAGCAGCTGCAGCCTGGTGCCCTCCTGGAGCTCCATGATCTGATCCACCATCTGGTCCACCGTCTGCTTTGCGATCTCCCGGCCGCACTGAGGGCAGTGCGGTATGCCGACTCTGGCATAGAGCAGACGGAAATAATCATAGATCTCCGTCACCGTCCCCACCGTGGAGCGGGGATTTCGATTCGTTGATTTCTGATCAATGGAAATCGCAGGGGACAATCCGTCTATACGCTCCACATTGGGCTTCTCCATCTGCCCCAGAAACTGCCTTGCATAGGAGGATAAAGACTCCATATATCTGCGCTGGCCTTCCGCGTAAATGGTATCAAAGGCCAGAGAGGACTTACCGGATCCGGACATCCCCGTCAGAACCACCAGCTCATTTCTGGGAATATCCACGTCTACATTTTTCAGGTTATGCTCCCGGGCTCCCCGAACCTTGATATACTCCCGGGCCCGCTGCTTCGTCAGCATCTTAGCCGCTGTATTATCTGTCATGCTCATGTCAGTCTCCTACTCCTTATCCATCTCCTGTAATTTCTGCTTCAGCTCTACCATTTTATCTCGCAGCTCTGCCGCCGCCTCGAAGTTTAAGTCCGCCGCCGCCCTCTGCATCTTCTTCTGTACGTCTGCGATCACCTTCTGCAGTTCCTTGCGGTTCATCGATTCCGGATCCTTCTCGAACTGCATTTCCTCTTTGGCAATGGTCTTGGAAATGCTGATCAGATCCCGGACCGCTTTCTTGATCGTCTGGGGCGTGATACCATGCTCTTTATTATATGTCATCTGGATCTCACGACGGCGGTTCGTCTCATCCAGGGCAATCCGCATGGAATCCGTAACGGTATCCGCATACATAATCACATGCCCCTCGGCGTTTCTTGCCGCACGTCCGATGGTCTGTATCAGCGAAGTACTGCTGCGCAGAAATCCCTCCTTATCCGCATCCAAAATCGCCACCAGGGAAATCTCAGGAATATCCAGTCCCTCCCGCAATAAATTAATCCCCACCAGTACGTCAAACACATCCAGCCGCATATCCCGAATGATCTGGGCCCGTTCCAGAGTATCAATGTCGGAATGCAGATATTTCACCCGAATCCCCACTTCCCTCATATAATCCGTCAGGTCCTCCGCCATCCGCTTGGTCAGGGTAGTTATCAGCACCTTATTATGCTTCTCCACCTCCCGGTTCACCGCACCGATGAGATCATCGATCTGTCCCTCCACCGGCCTCACGTCCACCTCCGGATCCAGCAATCCAGTGGGACGTATGATCTGCTCCGTGCGCAGCAGCTCGTGGGCCTGCTCATAATCCGAGGGCGTTGCGGACACAAACAGCATCTGGTCGATATGGGTTTCGAACTCCTGAAAATTTAAAGGTCTGTTATCCAGGGCGGAGGGCAGGCGGAATCCATAATCCACAAGGGTCTGCTTCCTGGAGCGGTCTCCGGCGTACATCCCCCTGATCTGGGGAACCGTCATATGGGATTCGTCTATAATAATCAGAAAATCATCCGGGAAGAAATCCATCAGCGTCATGGGCGGCGCTCCGGGAGGCATGAAACTCAAATGCCTGGAATAGTTCTCAATGCCGGAACAAAATCCCGTCTCCCGCATCATCTCAATATCAAAGTTTGTACGCTCCGCAATGCGCTGCGCTTCAATCAGCTTGTCCTCACCTTTAAAATAGCGAACCCGCTCTTCCAGTTCCTTCTCGATATTTTCGCAGGCCCTTCGAATCTTATCTATAGGCACCACATAATGGGACGCCGGGTATATGATAATGTGATTCAGGGTGGCATGCACCTTGCCTGACAATGGCTCCACCTGGCAGATCCTGTCGATCTCGTCCCCGAAAAACTCCACCCGTATAAAATAGTCGCCGCCCTGGGCAGGATACACCTCCACCACATCCCCATGCACCCTGAAGCACCCTCTCTGCATATCCATTTCATTGCGGGTATACTGAATGTCCACCAGCTCCCGCAGTACCTGGTCCCGGTCCTTGCTCATACCGGGCCTCAGGGAAACGGACATTCCCTGGAATTCCTCCGGGCTGCCCAGGCCATAGATGCAGGACACACTGGCCACCACCACCACGTCCCGTCTCTCTGTCAGCGAAGCGGTAGCGGAAAGACGCAGCTTATCGATCTCGTCGTTAATCGCGGAATCCTTGGCAATATAAGTGTCCGACGAGGGCACATAGGCCTCCGGCTGATAATAATCATAGTAGGAGACAAAATATTCCACCGCGTTATGGGGAAAAAATTCCTTAAATTCTCCGTATAACTGTGCTGCCAATGTCTTGTTATGTGCTATGACAAGCGTTGGTTTATTTAATTGCTGGATAACGTTTGCCATCGTAAATGTTTTACCGGAACCAGTAACACCTAGAAGGGTCTGGAACTGATTGCCTTCTTTGAAGCCCTTTACCAGTTCTGCTATGGCTTGAGGCTGATCGCCTGTGGGGGCGTATTGTGATACTAATTCAAAATGATCCATAAAGCTTCCTCCTTTATGAATTGATACTTCTATAAAAATCTCTGCTGATTAAACGGCAATTTCTCATTAAATGTATATTCCCAATACTCAAATAACCAATAATATTTTTCCCTTACTCTCAAAGTATATCTAGGCAAGCTTAAATTATAGCTCTGTAGAATTTCTCTAAGTTTTTCTTTTTCTTTTCTCACAAAATAATTTATAAAATAATATCCATCTTTCTCTTTTATCACACCCGGAATATGCTCACACTTTGGCTCAAAAAGATCTTTTAAATTAGGTGATATAATAATTCTCGGATACTTCGCTTCCATGCACTCTAATTGATATGCTTCTATTAGAGCTTGACTAATTTTCCTTTATTCTTTAAATACCTTGCTAGGTTATACGTTGTTGTTGTTTTTGACACCCCACCTTTGTGGTTATATAATGTAACAATTCTCA